>DAOUAY010000237.1:0-17891 GCA_034432995.1 Anaerolineae bacterium
GACGAAGGGGGGGGAAAACCCAATGGGGGGGACGAAGGGGGGGAATCCGGCCGGTCTCAGCGCGGAAGAGGCGCTCTGGATCGCCACGCGTGGCGGAGCCGATGTTCTAGGACGGGATGATATCGGACAACTCGCGCCCGGCAAGGCCGCCGACTTTATCGGGCTGCGCCTGGACACGCTCGGCTACGCCGGCGGCGCAGTCCACGATCCGCTGGCAGCGACCGTTTTCTGCCACCCTCAGTACACCGACCTGTCGGTCATCAACGGGCGCATCGTGATCCAGGATGGGCATCTGCTCACCGTGGATGTTCCCACAGTCATAGAACGGCACAATGCGATCGCCCGGCAGTTAGCGCAAGGCCGGTAAGAAGTCCAGTATGCAAAAAGACCATCTCGAACGCATCAATCAAACACTGCGGGCAACCAAACGTATCAACCAGGCGATCCTGTACATCCGGCAGAACCGCCGCCAACTGCTGCAAGAAGCGTGCAATGTCCTGGCCCAGGAATGTGGGTACGAAGCCGTCTGGATCGGAGAGCTGCGCAACAGCGAGATTTATCCGGCGATCAGTGCTGCCAATCCCTCAGTCCATCGAGATCAACTCGACACACGCATCACACAGGCTCCTTTTAACCTGACCGTCGCCAAACAGGCGCTCAACGAGGGACACGCTGTCGTCGGGCAAAAAACTGAGACGCGCCCCCACCAGGCTCCGCTGACCTGGACAACCGCCGCGGCCCCAATTCGTATCAATGGAACAGTCGACGCAGTCCTGACCGCCACCACTACCGCGCACAACGCCTTCGACGCCGCTGAGCTACAACTCCTCAAAGAAATCGCAGCCGATGTCAGTTACGCACTGGAAAGCATGGAGGCCGAATCACGGCGCGCTGAGGCCGAGGAAGCCTTGCGCGCATCCGAAGAACGCTTTCGGCGGCTTGCAGAACATGCCCTCGTCGGCATCGTGCTCATTCAGGGCGACTCGATTCGCTACATCAATCCAGCAGCGACCTACATGTTTGGCTATGATAGCGCGGCGGAAATCATCGATAGGCTCAGCCCGCGCGATCTAACTGCACCGGATTATCAAGCCGAGGTAGAAGAAAATATCGCTGCATGTCTTCAGGGGAAAATGCAAGCTGTCCGTTTCACCTTCAAAGGGATGCGTAAGGATGGCGGCGTTTTCGACGTGGAGACCTACAGCTCCTTCGCTATGCACGCGCGACGCCCAGCCCTCATCGCCAGTGTCATGGACGTTACCGCGCGAGAGGTTTCGCGCCGACAACTCGAAGCCCTATCCGAAGCAGGTCTGGCCCTGTCGCGGGTGCGCACACCAGGCGAAGCTATGCAACTGGCGGTCGAGAAAACGGCAAGTATCGTGCCGTGCGACGCTGCTAACATCTTTCTCATCAAAGATCAGCACCTGGAGATGGTTGCAGCAACAGGCTATCAGAATTTGCACATCGAGCTGAATGACAGCATCAAGAACGGCTTACTGTCGAAGCCGCTGGCAACCTATGAATATATGGTCGCAAACCACTGTCCCTTGTTGATCATGGACACAACCAGTTCCGCACTCTGGCGCCATAACGAGGGGACGGAAAATGTGCGCGCCTACATAGGTACGCCGCTCATCGTCCGCGATGAGGTGATTGGGTTCCTCAACGTCAATGGCAGCCGCCCTGGTCAATTCACCGCCGCCGACGCCAGGCACCTGCAACTCTTTGCGGATTACGTCGCAGCGACCATCGAACATTTACGTCTGATCGAGTCGCTGGAGATGGAACGCCAACGCCTGACAATCTTGAACGCCCTGTCACAAACACTCGCAGAGACACTCGAACTAAAGGAGGTCGCCAGACGTGCGCTCGCCCACATCAAAAGCGCGCTCGACATTCAGCACGGAATGATTCATCTATGGGATAAGGAAGCGCATACTTTGACCGCTATCTCCGAACAGGGCATGGCGCAACCCGTCAGAACGGTTCACGGCCTCAGTGCAGAGAACACAGAACAAACGCTAATGCGATGGGCTGCCTCGCAAAGAGCAGCAGAAAACGGATTCACCCTAGACCTGCCCCTCAAGGTACGCGATGAATTGATCGGCATTCTCTCCCTGGTTGGGACAGAAAACACACTTTACAGAGAAGCAGACCAACGACTGCTCAAAACGTTGAGCGTCCCCATCGCGCTGGCCCTGCAGAATGCCCGTTTCTACGAAGCGACCGCACGTCAAGCGCAAATCCTGGAGGAGGCGCTAAGGCGTCAGGAAGAACTGGACCGAATGAAAGACGAGATGCTACAAAACATCTCCCATGAACTACGCACACCCATCGCATTGGTGATGGGATATGCAGAAATGCTACGCGATGGCTCGCTCGGTCCAGTCCCGGAACAACAGACCGAAGCGATCGACATCATTGCGCGGCGCAGTATTATGCTACGCGACCTCGTGGAAAACATCACCGTCCTGTGGCAAATCGAGAATCCTGAAGGGGAAAAGCCGTCAGCCGTATTTGTGAATTTGACCCAACTCAGCAGCAGCGTGTGCGCAGAATTTCAGAACGAAGCCCATAAAAAGACGTTGAAACTATACGCTGAAGTGCCGGAAACACCACTGTTTGCTCACGGCATCCTACTGCAGTTCCGGCGGCTCCTGGACAATCTCATCGGCAACGCGCTCAAATTCACCGCAGCCGGCGGCCATATCAGAGTCCGGTTGGAGCGACAAGGCGATGGGGCTGTATTGTCAGTGTGCGACAACGGCATCGGCGTACCGCAAGACCAACTGGAGCGCATCTTCGAGCGTTTCTACCAGGTAGATGGCAGCGCCAAACGCCGCTATGGAGGTGTAGGACTGGGACTGGCGTTAGTCAGATCCGTCGTGGCGGCGCACGGCGGAACCGTTCACGCCGAAAGCCCCTGCACCGACGATCCGGAAAGGCCGGGGTTGTGCATCGAAGTGCGATTACCCCTATGCGAGGCTAACATAGACTCGGTTTTTCGATCTACTGAGACTGCTTAGGTCCACGCTGTGTGAGCGATAGCAGCCTACAGTGTGAGCGGAGAGGGTGGGATTCGAACCCACGGTAGCCCTAAGACTACAACGGTTTTCGAGACCGCCCCGATCGGCCGCTCCGGCACCTCTCCCGAACAAGAGGATTATACCACGAAGCGCCGCCTACGCAACGCAGAGCGCATTTTCGATCTCGCCACAATACTCTCAAGCGCAACACAACATTCACCGAATAGTTATTGACAAGCCGCCAAACCATGATATAGTAAAGGTCTATCGGCACAGATAGTATGCACCAAACTAAATACCCCTATATCTAGGGGTATTTATGCGTTTTATGAAATCTCTTCTTCGCTACTTCACAAACAGGAGTGATAACGGGTTATGAGCACAGAGACAGTTATCAAGCGCGATGGTTCCATCGCGCCTTTCGACCGGCAACGCATCGAGAATGCTGTCTACGCCGCCGCGCGCGCTGCCGGCAACGGCGAGGGCCGTCCCTGGGCCGAGATGATATCGTGGGCCGTTGTGGGCTTGCTCAACGAGAACTTTGCCGGGACGGATACGCCGCCACACGTAGAGCAAGTCCAAGATATCGTGGAGGAAGTCCTCGTCAAGTCCGGAAATCCCAAAGTCGCCAAGGCCTACATCCTCTACCGGCAACAACGCGCCCAAACCCGCGCCACGCAGGAAATGCTGCTCGATGCCGAGAAATTGGTCGAAGATTACCTGGGCCGGGTGGACTGGCGCGTCAACGAAAACAGCAACATGAATTACTCGCTGCAAGGGCTAAATTTCTACCTGGCCTCGTCGATCGCCGCGCGTTACTGGCTCAGCAAAGTGTATCCACCCGAAGTGCAGCAGGCGCACCGTGAAGCCGACATCCACATCCACGACCTGGGTATGTTGTCGGTGTACTGCTGTGGATGGGATTTACAGTCGTTGTTGGAACTGGGTTTTGGCGGCGTGCCGGCCAAAATCGAGAGCCATCCGCCACGCCACCTGCGCACCGCCTTGGGGCAACTCGTCAACTTCTTCTACACCCTCCAGGGCGAATCCGCCGGGGCGGTTGCCATCTCGAACTTCGATACACTGCTCGCGCCCTTCATCCGCTATGACGACCTCAGCTACCGACAGATCAAACAAGCCGTACAGGAGTTCGTCTTCAATATCAACGTGCCAACGCGGGTAGGTTTTCAATGTTTGTCAGAAGACACGGATATTTTGACGCCCGACGGCTGGAAGAGTTATACCGACATCGCCGTCGGCGACGCCATCAAAACCTTCAACATCGAGACCGGAGCCATCGAATCGCAACCTGTGCAGGCCATGTTTGCAGAACCGTACAACGGCCCGATGTACCGCCTGCGGAATCGCATTCAGGATCAGTTGATTTCGCCTGGGCATCGCGTGGTCAGGAAAAAGTTCAACAGCGAGAGCGTGTTTGTCCTCGAGAAAATCGAGCGCGTGACGGCGTACAAATCGTCGGTCATTGTGCCCATAACCGGGCTAAATACCAATACCCCGCAGCCGATTTCCGACGACGAGATTCAGCTCCTGGCGTGGATCATCGCCGAAGGGTCGAAGGAAAGTTATACTAAACAGCGCCATTCACACCGCATCAGCATCTACCAATCGAAGACGGCCAGTCCTGAGCATTTCATGGAAATCGTTGCACTTCTCGACCGGCTCCGGTTGAACTATACCGTCAGAGCGTCGTCGCCGGCCCTGGGGCAAAGCGTCCAAATGATCCGCCTGAACGCCGAATCGTCTCATGCAATCCTGGACAGGCTTTTCAAGACACGCGAGAGCGTCAAATTCATCCCCGATATCCTCAAGAATATGGATCGACGGCAAGCGCGCTTGTTCCTCGATACGTACCTCAAAGCCGATGGACACAATGTATGCAAAATCACGACCGGTGAAGTGGAAATACTGAACGGCCTGCAACAGGTGGCCGTGGATGCGGAATACGCCTTTACCGTGGGCGCGCGCAAGCCAACCAGCGGGAAGAAACTGCTGTACATCTTACGGTTGATCGATCACCAGGACACATACATCCAGCACATTGAAAGCGTCGACTATTCCGGCGTAATCTGGTGTCCAACGACGGCCAACCAAACCGTGATCGCCCGGCGGAACGGCAAGGTTTTCATCACCGGCAACACGCCGTTTACCAACATCACCTTAGACCTGACGCCCCACCCCATGCTGCGCGACGAACCCGTCATCATCGGCGGCGAGCAGCAGGGGGCCACGTATGGCAAATTCCAGCACGAGATGAATCTGCTCAACCGCGCCTTCGCCGAGGTGATGTACGAGGGTGACGCCAAGGGCCGCGTGTTCACGTTCCCCATCCCGACGTACAATGTGGGCAAAGACTTCGATTGGGAAAGCGCCGAACTCGAACCGGTATGGCGAATGACGGCCAAATACGGCATCCCGTACTTCGCCAACTTCATCAACAGCGATATGAACCCCGAGGATGCTCGAAGTATGTGCTGTCGACTTCGCTTGGACAACCGCGAACTGCGCAAACGCATCGGTGGCTTGTTCGCTGCTGCGCCGCTGACCGGGTCGGTGGGCGTGGTGACGATCAATATGCCGCGTTTGGGGTACGTGGCGAAAGACGAAGCAACCTTCCGCAAACGACTGGAGCGCCTGATGGAAATCGGGCGCACCAGTCTGGAGATCAAACGCAAACTGCTGGAAACGTTCACCGAGCGTGGTTTGTATCCCTACAGCCGCCACTACCTCAGAAGCGTGAAGGAAAGCACCGGCGCATATTGGATGAACCACTTCTCCACTATCGGTCTAAACGGGATGAACGAAGCGTGCTGCAACCTGCTCGGCGTCGGTATCAGCCATCCCGACGGGCGCGCTTTCGCGATCCGCACACTCGAATTCATGCGCACCGTTCTGGAACGCTTCCAGGCAGAAACCGGACAATTATACAATCTCGAAGCCACACCGGCAGAAGGGGCCGCGTTCCGCATGGCACGCGCGGACAAAGAACGTTATCCCGACATCATCGCCGCCGGGGCAGAGAATGCGCCTTACTACACCAACTCCACCCACCTGCCGGTCAACTTCAGCGATGACCTGTTCGGCGTGCTGGATCATCAAGATGAACTGCAAACCCTCTACACCGGCGGGACCGTCCTGCACATTTTCCTGGGCGAGCAGTTGCCCGATTGGCGGCAGGCGCGCCGTCTGGTGCGGACCGTCGCGGAACAGTACCGCTTGCCCTACTTCACCCTCAGCCCAACGTTTAGCGTCTGTCCTGTTCACGGCTACATCTCCGGCGAACACACCTTCTGCCCTTACGAACATACAGAAGAAGAACTGGCTCGCTTCGGTCGTCCGGTCGAAGGTTGACAAAGACTATCAGACTAACGATTACCAGACTATGAGTATATGAGTACAGGAGCTTACTATGGCAGAAGAGCAATCTACAGAGAAAAAACGCGTCGAGATCAAAATCCCCTGCGAGGTCTACTCGCGCATCGTAGGCTACCTGCGCCCCGTCCAGGCCTGGAACAAGGGGAAACAGCAGGAATTCCAGGAGCGCCGCACGTTCAACGTCCCCGAGAAGTAAGCTATTGAGGATGCAAATCAAAGGATGGGTACGCACCTCGCTGATCGACTATCCCGATCACATTGCGACGGTGCTGTTTACCGGCGGCTGCAATTTCCGCTGCCCGATGTGTCACAACGCCAACCTGGTGCTGCGTCCAGAGACGTTGCCCAACATCCCGGTGGCGGAAGTACTGGCCTATCTGGAACAACGCGCAGGACGGCTCACCGGCGTCGTACTGACGGGCGGAGAGCCGACTCTCCAGCCAGGTCTGTTGGAACTCTTGCGCGACGTCCGGGCCTTGGGCTACGCAATCAAACTCGACACCAACGGCTACCAACCTGACGTGCTGAGCGAATTGTTGTGCCAACAGCTACTGGACTATGTCGCCATGGACGTCAAAGCGCCGCCGGACAAATACCCGGAGGTCGCGGGAGTACACAATCTCGCTATAGATTCTATCGCCAGCAGCCTGAACGTACTGCACGACAGCGCTATCGCCTACGAAGTGCGCACCACCGTCGTGCCCTGGCTCAGCGGAGATGATATCGTGGCGCTGGCGCAGTGGCTCGCCGTACGCTTCCCACCTCACGGCCCGCAACGCTGGATTTTGCAGCCCTTCCAGGCGCAACACGCGCTGGACATGCGTTTGCGCCGCGCCATTCCTTATACCCCGGCGCAATTGCACGCCCTGGCCGAGCATGCGCGCCAGTGGACGCATACCGTTGACCTCCGTTTCTGACTAACGACCATCGGATTGGCGACCAACGACTATCTTGAAGAAGTTGACATCTCCCCACCGCCCGTTATAATCGCGGAAAGTCGGGCGCGCGACGCCCGGCTTATTTTGTGACTTGGGGGATAGATGAGCATCGAGAAACTCAAACTGTGGGCCAGGGCTAACCAGAAAGAACTAATACGCTTTTCAAAGTTCCTTGTGGTGGGTACCATTGGCGCCATCATAGACTTTGGCACTTATAACATCCTGCTTAATCCCACCAACACTGCGGTCGGCGCAGGGGGCTTCCTGCACGCGCCGCTGTTGGCGTTAGGGTTACAAGATCCGCAAAACCTCGGCCCTACATTCGCGGGCACACTGTCGTTCGTGATTGCCGTCATCAGCAACTTTCTGTGGAACCGCTACTGGACCTATCCCGATTCACGCAGCAAACCATTGGTACGCCAGTTCATTCAATTCTTCTTCGTGAACCTGACCGGCATCGTGATCCGGGTTCCTATTCTGACCTTTACCCACCGACCTTTTGCCCGGTTGATCCAGGCTGCCGTACCGGCTCTCGCGTCCCAGGCCGAGCGCCTGGGTAGCAATATGGCGCTGGCCCTGGCGGTGGGGATCGTCCTGTTCTGGAATTTCTTCATCAACCGCGTCTGGACTTATAACGACGTGGAATAGGAGAGTGAGCTTTCCGGTGCAGATCGCCATCGATTACACCGCAGCGGCGCGGCAGGGCGCGGGCATCGGCAGGTATGCCCGCGAGTTGGTCGACGCCGTCTTAGCTGCCGCCGGCGAGCACGAGTTTGTGCTGCTGACGGCGGCCGCCGGGCTGGGCGAAGCCTGGACACGCACGCAGCAACGATTGCGCGAGACAGCGGCGCATCCCGGCAACCTGACTTTCCGCGATCTGCCCCTCACCGACGAGTGGATGGCTCGCTTGTGGCAACGTCTGCGCTTGCCCGTGCCCGCCGAATGGATCACGGGCCGCGTGGACGTCTTCTACTCGCCGGATTTCGTCCTGCCGCCACTGCAACGGCGCACCCGCGCGCTGTTGACCGTCCACGACCTTTCGTTTTTGCGCCACCCGGAGACGTTCCCGCCGAAGTTGGGGGCGTATCTCAACCAGGCCGTGCCGCGCAGCGTCGCCCGCGCCGATCACATCCTGGCCGATTCTGAAGCCACCCGGCGCGACCTTATCGACCTGCTGCACGTTTCACCGACGAAAGTGACCACGTTATACGGTGGCGTCTCACCTCACTTCACCCGACAGCCGGACGACGGCGAACGCGAGCGTTTACAGGCCCGATACGGCGTTGGCGCTCGCCCCTATATCCTCGCTGTCGGCACCGTCCAGCCGCGCAAGAACTACATCCGCTTGATGGAAGCCTGTGACCCGTTGGCGGCCCAGCGCGACCTCGATCTGGTCATCGTAGGCCGCCCGGCGTGGCTCTCCGAGCCGATCGTCGCAGCGGCGGAACGGCGGCCCCACGTCCACCTGATGGGCTTCTTCGCCGATGCCGACTTGCCTGCGCTCTACCGGCAAGCTAAAGTGCTCGCCTTTCCCAGCGTGTACGAAGGCTTCGGCTTCCCGCCCCTCGAAGCGATGGCCTGTGGCACGCCCGTCGTTGCTTCCACAGCCTCCAGCGTCCCGGAAGTCGTCGGTGATGCCGGGCTGCTGGTCGATCCGGTGGACGTGCGCGCATGGAGCGCGGCGCTGGCGCAGGTACTCGACGACCAGGCCCTGCGTGCGCGCCTGCGCCAGGCTGGATTGGCGCGCGCCGCGACCTTCACCTGGGCGCGGACAGCGCAGGCGTGGCTAAATCTGGTAGCATCGCTCGATTGAGGCAATCCCCCCCCTTAATCCCCCCCTCTGGGGGGGAGAGATAGTCTCCTCCCTCTGGGGAGGACTGAGGGAGGAGTCCCTACCCGCCCCCGGCTGTTCACAATCGCAGAAATACGCTACAATATACATACTAGAGTCAGCACCCAAACAGTAAAAAAGAGGCCGGACTTATGGAAGCGTGGGCCAGGCTTGGCGAACAAGCAAAGTCCCTGCCCGAAGCCACACTCGAGCGCGTGCTCCGCTACGAACCGGGACTGATCCAGCGCATGGAGGAACTTCTCACCGCCACGGCATCGCACTTGCCGCGCATCGTCGCGCGCCGTGTGGTCGAAGCGTCGGTGAGCGGCCCGCTGGCTTTGCCACTGGAAGGCACGGTGATGTTCGCCGACATCGACGGCTTCACCCCGCTATCCGAACGTTTCGCCGAGGCCGCCTCCGAACAGGGCGCCGATGAGTTGACGGGGCTGGTCAACCGCTTTCTGGAGATCCTCATCACCACCACCCACGCTTATGGCGGTGACATCCAAAAATTCGGTGGCGACGCCGGCATGTTACTCTTCACCGGGGAACAGCACGCGCACCGCGCCTGCGCCGCCGCCCTCGAAGTCCAGGCGGCGATGGCCCAACATATGGGTGAAGTCCATACCTCACTCGGTACCTTTCCATTGCGCATCGCCATCGGCCTGGGATCGGGGCGCATGGTCGGCATGGGACTGGGCAATCGCGATGGCCGGGAATGGCTCATCACCGGCGCGCCATTGGAGGAGATGGGCCATGCGCAGAGCGCCGCCCCTGCCGGCGGAGTAGTCATCCATACAACTACCGAAAATTGTTGTGGCGCTATCCTGGACTGCGAACCGCTGGGCGAAGACCTCTACCTGATCACCCGCATCAAAGAACCACCAAACCCGCAACCGTTGGCGCCGCTGCCTGTTTCTCCGCAAGTGCAGGACGTCGAGTACCTTGACTGGCTGCTCTCCCGCATGGATGCCCTGACGCCATACCTGGCCTCCGACCTGCTCAGCCACCTGACCACGGTCCCCAACCCGACCCAGGTGCAACAGTGGAGCGACATCCGCCAGGTAACGATCCTGATGCTCTCTCTGGCCGACCTGCCCGATTTGACCCCGCACTGGGACGACCCCGAAGCCCTGCTGGAGAAGGTCCAGGCGCCCAACGCCACTTTCATGCACGCCCGGGATGTCGTCCACCACTACGACGGCGTGGTGAACAAGATCGGCGCGTCGCCGCAGGGAGCGTATATGATGGTGCTCTTCGGCGCGCCCAAAGCCCACGAGGACGATCCGCTGCGGGCGACGTTAGCCGCGCTGGAGCTGCAAGAACGCTTCGCGGACACGCCCTTGCGCATCGGCGTCAATACCGGTTTCGTTTTTGCCGGTGACGTGGGCGCCGCCGAACGGCGCGAGTACACCGTGATGGGCGATGCGGTCAACCTCGCCTATCGCCTGATGTCGGTGTGCCATCCGGGTGACGTGTGGCTCGGTCCCGATACGGCGCACCACCCGGCGATTACGAATCGAGTCAAAGGGGTATGGGAATCGCCGCGCAAGTTCAAGGGGAAGCAAGCGCCGATCGCGCCCTTTATCGCGCAAGGTGTACGCCCGATATTGAGCCAGGCCGAGAGCGAGGAACTGCCGCTGACCGGCCGGGAAGTCGAACTGGGGCAACTGCAAACGGCGCTGGAGGCGCTCAAAACTCGCCAGGGGCAGGTTGTTACGCTGCACGGCGCTGCCGGGATTGGCAAGAGCCGCCTGGTTCACGCCGTCACGGCGTCAGCGCCCGCGATGGGATATCGCGTCTACAGAGGCGCAGCGCCTTCGTATGGCGCGCATCTGCCCTACGCGGCCTGGGAAGCGCCACTGCGCGCGCTATTGGGCCTGGAGGATGTGCAGCCCACAGCGCAAGCCGACACACTCCGGGCCGCAATGGACAAGCACGGGTTGGGGATGTGGGCGGCGTTACTTGCGCCGCTTCTCAATATCGATCTGCCGCCCTCGCCAGAAATCGCCGGATTGCCGCCGGCCATGCGCGAACAGCAACGCCGGGCCGTGATCCGCTTTCTGTGGGAACTGAGCGCCGCGACGCAGCCATGTGTGCTCATCCTTGAAAATGCGCAATGGATGCCGGCTGCATCGTTGGAACTACTGGACGCCCTGACAGTCGAACCCACCGACACCCCGCTGCTCACGCTCATCACTTACCGCGACGATCCGGCGCTAGAAAAGCGCTGGCAGGCGTCTGACCACCACCTCGATGTCGCACTGGCGCCGCTGGAACGCGGGGCGACGCTGACCCTGGCGCGAGCCGTGACGCGCACACCGCAACTGCCACGCGAGGTCGAACGCTGGATTGTGAAAAGTGGAGCAGGAATTCCACTGTTCACCATCGAGGCCGTGCGCACGCTGATCGCTTCCGGCATTTTGAAACGGGAGAACGGCGCCTGGACGCTTTCTCATCCGCTGGAAGAAGCCCCACTGCCTGAAACAGCTTATGGCCTGCTGCAAAGCCGCATCGACCAACTGGAACCGCCAAGCCGCCACTTGCTGCGCGCTGCCACGGTCGTCGGTGAGCAGATGACGGTGCCGATGTTGGTGGCGGGCTACGGTGAGGAGCCGCAGCCGGTCGTGAAGCGGCGCTTGCCGCAGCTCCATCCGCTGGGTCTCGTGCCCGGCGACGAACACGGCGAAACGCTGATCTTCCGCCAACCGCTGATCCGGGAAGTCGCTTATCGGGGGTTGCCCACCCGCATCCGCCGTCTCATTCACCACAGATTGGCGGACTACCTGAACAGCAACCGCGAGGCGGTCACGTCGAACTGGCTGACATTGCTGGCTTTCCACGCTTTCGAGGGACAGAGTTGGGAACAGGCGGTGCGCGCCAATCTCGAGTTGGGCCAGCGCGCTCTGGATAATTACCTGACCGATCAAGCGGTCCAGGCATTCGAGCGCGTTCTGCAAGCGATCGACGCCGGCCAACTCGCGCTGCTCGAAGCCTCCATCGAAGCGCAGCATCTACTGGGAGAGGCTCTCGCCATTTCGGGACAATACGAGAAAGCCTTGACGCACCTGACGCAGGCGCGGCAGCTCTTGCCGTCCGCACCCAAGAACGAAGACGACATCCAAAAACTGGCGCACCTGGAATATCACACCGCCGCCGTGCTGGAAACACAGGGGCACTACACCGAAGCCTTTGCCGCGGTCGAACGCGGGCTGGGATTGCCGGGCATCGAAGGGCAACTCGAAGGCGCGAGACTCTACTTGATGGGCGCGGGTCTACACTACCGGTGCGGGCAGATCGAGCAATCCCAGACCTGGGGGGAGCGCAGCGTCACGCTGGCCGAGCGTATCAAAGGAACTGAAGCCGATAAAATCCGCGCGCGGGCGCTCTACCTGCTGGCCTTCCTGGCTTCGTTGCGCGGTGAATCGACGAAGGCGCTCACCCTGGGTGAAGAGAGCCTGCAGATGTACACGACACTGGTCGATCTGGTGGGACAGATGGACGCGCACAACCAATTGCTGCTCATCACCCTCGCCCAGGGGAACTGGCAGGCCGCCAGCAGCCACGGCGAGCGGGCAATCCGCCTCGCGCAGCGCATTCACCACATCGAAGGGGAAGCGAAGGTCGCTGCCAACCTCGGCGAAGTGTATCGCTACCAGGGCAGCGTCTCCCAGGCCCGGATGTCCTACAGCCGCGCGCTGACCATCGCGGAGGATCGCGGCATCACGTATGGCGTCGCGCTGATGGAGAACAACCTTGCCGCGCTGGCCTTGATGGAGAACAAGCTCATTGAAGCACAGCAACGCCTCGACCGGGCGGAACAGCTTTTCACCCAGTTGGGATCGACGACGCTGCTGCCCGAACTCCTACGCTATCGTGGGACGTTGGCTTTGCTGCGCGAACAGCATGAGGCGGCACTCGAATACGCCGAAGACTCCCTGCGCGCCGCCGACGCCCAAAGCGACCGCCAGGAAGCCTGCCGCACGTACCGGCTACTCACGGAAATACACTTGGCTATGGGACAGTGCGAGGCCGCCCAAACCACCCTTGAGCAAGCCTTGAACATCGCCAAAGCTAACCAGGACCGCTACAGCGAAGCCCAGGCGATACTGACGCAGGCGCAATGGTACCATCAGTGCGCGCAACCCGACACGGCCACCGAACGTCTCCGCACCGCCATCGACACCTTCACTGCCCTCGGCGCGCAGTGGGATTTGAGCCAGGCGCAACGCCTGTTGGATGCCTGGCAAAAGAACTGAGAATCCAGTGGATTCTAATGGCAGTGCGAAAGGAGAAATGAGAGATGGTGACACGACAGTGTTCGCATCGACACAAGCATGTGGTTTCTTGCATTTGTACTGTGCTCGGCGCAGGAGCCTTGGTTGCCCTGCTCTTCTTCACGACGCCCTCCGCCGTTGTGACTTCATCAGCCATAACCCAAGTCGCCCCTCCCGACGAACGTCCAGCCTTCACGTCCTTTGCGGTCCCCGGCGACTACGTTCTGAGCTACGAATGTCCGGTCCCCTACTTCACCGTCGAACCCGACAAAGTCCCCACCAGTATCCACATTGTGAACACCGACATGTATTCTGAAACGAACATCGTGCTCTCGCTGTGGGGTGTAGAAGGAGACGTAAGGCCACCGGCCGAGATTTATCGCACACTCCCGCCCAACGGCAGCCTCGTCATCAAGACGGAGGAGATTGCCCAGGCGCTGATCGAGCACGGTAGTGGCATCATCGCAGGCACCGCCCTGGTTCGAAGCGATCAGCGCATTGCGTGCCTGGTCAAAGGAACGCCCGGTGATGGATCTCCTGAATACCGGGCTGCCTACTCGGCGTACTCCGCCTACGGGCTTCTCGTCTTTCCGTGGGTGGGCATGCCCCGCGAAGATTTGACGCCGCGTATCTACGTGCAAAACACCGACGCGGATACCAATGTCCTCTTCGTCGAGTTTGGCGTCGGTGCGACCAGCCGCTACTCGGATACAATCGTGCTTTCCCCCTATCAACTGTGGATCTATGATCCAATCACCCAGGGGCATTTGGCGCCTTCGGAGTCCGGGACATTGATCGTCGAAAGCCCTGAAACACCACTCGCCGGTTACATGGGTGCGATCGATGTCAATGGCGCGTTGGCCGAAGCCTGGGAAGCCGTCAACGGATATAATGCCAGCAGCACGCTTATCGTCCCCAAGACTTTGAACACTTTCGATGGCCTCTACAGCAGGGTTTGGCTCGGCCAAACCGAACCAGCGTCATACGGCGGGCAGACATCAATCACAGATTATCGTGTGGGAGATGGTCAGATCGTTGACCAAACTACCGATTTGACCATCCCATACATGATGCAATTCGGAATACCCCTCCCGGACGCGCCCTGGGCGGGAGCAGTGCACATTGTATCGGGGGATATGAATTATCCCCAATTCTCCGGCGCAGTAATCGAACGCTTTACCGGGGATGCGCCTCCGCAAGATATCGGCGGACACTCCGCCCTGAGCTATGGGGATTGGCGCAGCTACACTGTGGTTTATCTTCCATCGGTTGTGCGCCATCCCGACTATGCGACCCATTATTGGATTCACAATCCCCACGATTACTACGATGTCGTCGCCTACCTGGATATTTTCGACGCGCAAGGCGTGTTGAAATTCGAACGCACGCAAATCATCCCGCCGAAAACAAGCTTCTACTGGGATCAGGCCACGATGGAGGAACTGGGGATGCTCTTCGACGGCGCCGGCAGGATCACGGTCGAGGAGATGATCGGCGAGATCGTTGTTGTGGGTGGAGAACGCGCCCTTCCCGCATTCGATCTCGGTCCTGATGATCCCTACGAGTTCAACAACACGTATGATACCGCTGCCCCGCTCGACATTCCGGCGAACATCAATGCCTACATCGGCTGGCAAGGCGACAAAGATTGGTATTCCTTCGAAATCGCCGAGACATCCGTGCTCACCGTAACCTTGTCGAATTTGCCCGCAGACTACGAACTTATCATCGCACCGGATCCCAGCTTGCTCCCCGAACTACCCGAAGGCCAGGAGCTAAGCACGCTGGACGATCCGGTCGGCACAGATGAGGAAGGCAATATCGAGAGCGCCGGTGGGTGGGCCTCGATCGGCGGATGGGCTTCCATCGGCGGGTGGGCTTCCATCGGCGGGTGGGCATCCATTGGTGGATGGGCGTCTATCGGCGGCTGGGCCTCCATCGGCGGCTGGGCGTCGATCGGCGGCTGGGCCTCCATCTCCTCCAACCCGGACATCCAGGCCGAGCAGGTGCGCGTCGTCGCCCTGTACCCGGGCACCTACTACGCCATTGTAATCCCCGCAACCGAGTCGGCGTATTCCGATCAGCCCTACAGCCTGTCCATAGAGACGTCGCCGCTCAGTTTTCCAGGCTGTACGTGGACGCCAAACTATCCCCGCAGACCGCTCAACACGCCGATTTATACCGGCACATACGCCACAACCGATCCTCTGACGCTGATCCTCTACAACCCTACGCGGTTGGCGCACACGTACAACCTCAGCCGCACAACAATCGTGACGCAGGCACTCCATGGCCTTGCCGACGCGCCCAATGTGCGCGGCATCCTCTACCCGATCGAAACCCACGCGACCATCGCCGAATTGTATGCCGCCTGGAACAACAATTACTGTGAGGTCCACCGCGCCAACCAACTGGTAGAGGCCATTCGCGATGACATTATCGCCCCTTACCTGTACAGCGAACCAGGCATCAACTACATCGTGGTGGTCGGCGACGACGCGCAGATTCCCTTCTACCGGCAGAGGGATTTCACCCGCATCGCCAACGAACGCGAATTCGGCATCATCGGCTACGCCGGATCGGCGATCGGCGCGGCGACCCGGCTGGGCTTCTACCTCACCGACGATGCCTACGGCACGCCCACCGGCTCGGAATTGGGCTGGCGCGGACAATATTTCTGGCGTCCGCGCAAAGCCACCGGTCGGTTGGTCGAATCGCCCGAGGAAATGACGATGATGATCAATGTGTTCCTGAAGACTGGCGGTGTCCTGCACTCCAGCAGCGCTCTGGTCACCGGTTACGACTTCCTCGCCGATTCCTCTACTGCCATCGCTGGATTCCTCAACGCGATGCACACGCCCCTCCCCACCCCGAGCACGCTGATCAACGACACATGGACGGCGGACGACTTGCGCGCCGCCTGGACACAACGCACAAATGTGCCAGACCTGGTCGCCGTCAATGCCCACTTCGAACACTGGGCCGCGCTTCCCGCCAGCGCCCCCACCCCGGCCGATTTGTACTTCAACACTGATGTACAGAACGCCAACGCCTCCATCGCCGGGAGCATCGTCTGGTCGATGGGTTGTCACGCGGGCTACAACGTCCCCGACGACGCCGTTTCCTTCATCTATCCGCAGACCTCACCCGACTTCCCGCAGGCCCTCGCCGCCAAGGGCAGCACGTGGATCGCCAACACAGGCTACGGTTACGGCACCGACGATGGCGTCGCCGGGTCTGAACGACTGATGGTCTACCTGACCCAGGAGATGGGCCGCCAAAACGTCATGCCCATCGGTATCGCGCTCCGCAACGCCAAAGTGCGCTATCTTTACGGTTTGCCACACGGGGGACTGACGCCCTACGACGCCAAATCCATCATGCAGGCGGCCCTATACGGCCTGCCGATGTACCTCGTGGACACACCCAACACGCTCAACCCCACCACTTATCTGCCGCCGATCAACGTGACGGAAGTCGCCACCATCCCCTTGAGTTTCAACCTGCTCGCGCAGCAAATCAACGTCGCGCCACAGTTGGTCGAGCAAAGAGGCAACAATGGTGACTTCTTCAGCATCGGCTCGAATGGTATGGTATGGACGCACGGAACGCCCGGACGTCCCCTGCTCCCTTCCGGCGCGATCCCATTGCCACCCGTGCCGGACGAACTATACTGGCAGCCACGAGGGGTATTGTTCCTCGGCGGCGACCTCACGCCCTTCGAGGACTTCGACCCGGTGATCACCCGGCCCGTCTCGGATACTGCCCTGACCGAGCCGCCAATAGAGGGCGGTCTGGGCTGGTCATCGCCGCAACTTTTTACCATCAATCGCTTTGGGGATGACGTCAACCGGCTCGCCGCCACCTTTGCGCTCTTCAATGCCAGAACCCGCGAGTTGCGCCTGCTGACCAAAGCCGGGATTCAGGTTCTTTATACGCGCCCCTGGAACAACGACTACATGCCGCCACGCCTCCTCACCGCTCGCGCCTTCCGCATTACCGGCTCCCCGATTGTCGAACTCGAAGCCACAGCCCTCGACAACGAGGGCAGGGTCACACAATTGTACTTCACCTTTATCATGCCGGATCAAGTCTGGAGCGTTCCTCTGGAACCAGATCTCAATGATCCAAGTGGACAAAGATGGCTGGGGATCACGAGCGACATCCCTCCTGGCGCCCGCTACGTCCTGCAGGCCGTCGATGAAGCCGGAAACGTCGCTATGGCGATGAACAAAGGCGACTACATCCCGTTGAACAGCGAGATCAGATTCGTCTACCTGCCCCTGGTGCTACGAAACACCACCAGCAGCATGACGCCCTGAATAGTTGACAATTGGCACCTTGCTTGCCATTCGTGAAAATTGGTGTAGATTCGTGGTTCGCCTGCGACTACAAGACTAACGACTACAAGACTACGGAGGACTAA
>DAOUAY010000238.1:0-3189 GCA_034432995.1 Anaerolineae bacterium
GGTTGACATCATCGAACGTCGTTCCATACAGGTTGACGTTATGGAACAAGGTGCCAGCCATATCGCGGTTTTCGAAGCGCTCGCCCATCTTATGCCGCCCTCAACTGCTCTAGTGTCGCGCGCGCGGCCGGCGCTTGTGCGAGGAAGCTTTCCAGCTTGGCGCAACCGTAGTCGGCGCAGAACGCGCAACTGACCATGTTCCGCTCCACGGCGCACGCGCGAATCTCGCACATACCGCAATAGCCGGCCAACCGCCCGCCGATTGTTGCCAGGCAGCCATCGCAGACGATCCCCGCTGCCGTGATTTCCGGCGCGTTGAATGACACCCGCCATTCTGCCGCCACGCGCTCTAGCGCCGCCGGGTCGCCCGATTGGGTGGCGAGATACGCCGGGCACTCCGCACAATTCAGTCCGCAGTAAGCAATGATCTTATCCATGTCTGTCCCCCCTTTTATTAGTTCTTTTGTTCTAATACGACTCTATTATAGACTGTGAACGTGACAGACTATGTCATATTTCGAGGTCTATTCGGGCAAAATGCTGTGAAGATGCGCGAATCGTTTTTCGCGCATCTTCACAAGGGTGGAGGCCGGAAGAACGTGCTGGCTATTTGGCGGCGACGACGACCACGCCGACGATGCCGGTCCCGGAGTGGATCGACAGGCCCGGCGTGAATTCGGCCGTGATGACATCGGTGGGGCAGGAGAGGTGCTCGCGCAGGAGCGCCTCGAATTCTTGCGCTTTCTCCGGCGCGTTGACTTGGATGATGCCCATACGCTCGATGGAACGCCCTGCCAGACTCTCTACGGTCAATTTGACGACGCGATCCCAGGCTTTGCGCTGGGTACGCACTTTTTCGAGCATGTCGAGTTTGCCGTCTCTGACCGTGAGAATGGGCTTGATGTTCAGCAGGTTTGCCATCCCGGCTGCCAAATGGCCTACACGCCCGCTCATCGCCAGGTATTTGAGCGTTGCCAGCGCCGCGTAGACGTGCGTGCGCTCGCGCAGCGATTCCGCGGCGGCAATTGCCTCCTCTGCTGTTGCGCCCTTCTGGATTGCTTCGGCAGCGGCAATCGCCATGTACCCCTGACCGAGCGACAACGTGCGCGAATCCACTACGGTGATGTCCTGGTTGGGGAGCAATTCGCGGGCGGCGAGGGCCGCGTTGTAAGTTCCGCTGATCTCTGCGCTGACGCAGAAACAGAGGACCGACGCGGCTCCGGCATCGAACGCTGCCTGGTACGCTGCGGCGAATTGGCCCGGCGTCGGCGCAGATGTGGTCGGCAATTTGCCGTCGCGATCGATACGCACGAATGCCTCGGCATCATCGATGTCCACGGCGGCCTGGAATGTCTCCTCGCCGAAGTGGATGTTGATCGGCACCTGTCGGATGCCGTATTGCGCCGCAACAGCGGCCGGTAAACTCGAATCCGTATCGGTGATAATCGCAATGGGTAACATAAGTTCCTCCTGAACTATAGCTCAACCAAAAGATACTGTTAGTGTAGTTTAAAACGCTGTAGGAGCAAGGGGCCAGATTTAGGATTCGCAAAACCACAACTTCCCGAGCCAACCTTCTCGGAAGTTGGGCTTCAGCTTCCGGGAAGGTCGCGGTCAAGCGTTGGTTAGACAAAATCGAAAAGTGGGCCTATAATGACAAACGGTTGCGCGGTACCTATCTTCTATATCAAGAGCGGGCTTATCTTCTATGGGCAAAGTGAAAACGGCTTTATTGGCAGTGCTCTGTCTTATATTGGTCTTATTCTTGGTTGCGCTGCTGTTCAACATTGCTCGTCTGGCAGGACAGACCACACCAGCAGTTTACGTCGTTGTCACCCCGACCAGTAGCGTGGTTCCACCGACGCATACCGTGACGTCCGCTCCGCCTTCGTCAACTGCTGTGCCGACGTTGGTCCCTACGTGGACTCCGACCTTCACCCCTTCACCGCCGCCCACCTATACGCCCAGGCCCACGCGCACCTCGACGCCGACGATCACGCCTTCTCCACTACCGCCACGCCGCCCGACCGCCGTCCCCATCACGCCGATTATCATGGTGGAAATCACCGAGACCGAGGAAATTTCTACCATCATCCCGATAGCTGTTCCGACGCCCGTGCCGCGTTATCCTATTCCTGCTGAAGCGCTGACCATCGTGTTACTCGGCAGCGATCAACGTCCGGACTGGAATTATTGGAATACCGATGCGATTCAATATGTCGTCATCTACCCCGATATCCCGTCTGTGTCTGTGCTCTCCATCCCGCGCGATCTCTATGTCTACATCCCCAACATGCGTATGTCCCGTGTCAACACAGCCGACTCTTATGGCGAGCGTTACGGCTATGACGGCGGCGGGCTTGGTCTTCTCAACCAGACGCTGCTCTACAATCTGGGCATCACTGCCGATTATTATGCCAAAGTTGATTTCAACGGGCTAATGGGCCTGGTGGATATGCTCGGCGGCGTGGATGTGCCGGTGCATTGCCAATTGCACGACTATTGGCCCGTCCCCGACGAGAACGGCGAATACCATATCCTCACGCTCGAACCGGGCTTGATTCCGATGAACGGGGAGTTGGCGCTCTGGTACTCACGGACGCGCAAAACAACCAGCGTTTTCGCACGCGAGCAACGCCAGCAGCAAATCCTGGAAGCGATGTGGCACAAGGCGAAGCAATCCAATCTGTTTTCGATGATCCCCGCTCTATATGAGCAGAGCCGCGACTTATATAAGACCGATTTGGGGATAGGCAATATCCTTGAGCTGGGCATCACGGCGGCGCAGATCGACAGCACTGATGTGCGTTTCTACAACATTGGGCGCAACGAGACGCAGTTTTACATCACGGCGCAGGGCGGCAATGTCTTTCTGCCGGTGTGGGAACCTATGGCGGAGGTGATCGACGCCGCCATCGCGCGCCCGTCACCCAGTCGCGCCGCCCGCGCTGATATTTACATCGAGGTATGGAACGGCTCTTATGCCCCCGACCGCGATTGGCTGGCTGCCGATACGCTTACGCGCTGGGGCTACACGCCGGTCGTTGCTCCCGCTGACCACTTAGATTATCCGCAGACGCAGATCGTCGTCTTCAGCAGCACGACGAAGGGCACGGGTCTCAGTCACATCCAGCAGCTTTTCCGCGTATCCGATGCAAACGTCATCTACGCAGAAGACCCCGCCAGTCC
>DAOUAY010000239.1:0-5874 GCA_034432995.1 Anaerolineae bacterium
AAGTAATGCAGCACCGGCAGGGTGATGATCCCCTGGCACAGGTCGCCGCCTACTGGTTTGCCCAGCGTGGCCTCGTCGCCCATAAAATCGAGCACGTCGTCGACGATTTGGAAGGCTTCACCGAGAAGTTGGCCGAACGTCCGCAATCTTTGCACATCGGCTTCGTCCTGCTGCGCCAGCAACGGACCACTTTCCGCGGCAAGGACAAAGAGCGAAGCGGTTTTTGAGAAAATGCGATTGTAGTAGTCGGCTTTGCTGGGCAGTTGAGTGCGGTTAGCGAACATCTGGTTGAGTTCACCGCTGCAAATCACCGTCAGCGTTTTAGAGAAACGTTCTATCAACTTGAGGCATTGGCTGCGCGTAGCCAGTTCCGCTGCCCAGGCGAAGGCCACATCACCGGTGAGGACGGTCGCGGCGGCGCTCCATTGGGCATTCAGCGTTCGTTTCCCTCGGCGTACCAGCGCGTTATCGATCAGATCATCGTGAATCAGGGTTGCGGTGTGGAGCATTTCCACTGCGGCAGCGACGGGAATGGCGTTTTTTATATCTACGTCGAACATATGGGCCGACAGCAGCACCAAGGCCGGGCGCAGCCGCTTGCCGCCGCCGTTGATGATGGCCGCCAGCGCGGGGGCGACAGGATCGGGGAGGCGTTGTTGAACTTCGAGCATGGTTGCGTGGACGACCGGCAGCTCATCCTGCAACATCATGGCGTACTGTAATCCCTTTGATTTCATTCGATCTCGCGCTGGTCTTGGGTTGTGCGTGTATTATACCATAATCGTCAGCAGATTGAGCGGATGGAGCAGATTAGGGAGTTGAAAATCCACTCATTCACGGACGAGTCAGTGCAAACAGACGGCGTGCATTCGCCGTGGTTGTGGCGGCAAGGGCGTCCACGGGAATGTCTCTTAGTGTGGCGATGGAGTCGGCAACGTAGGCGAGATATGCCGGTTCGTTGCGCTGCCCGCGATGGGGATGCGGTGTGAGGTAGGGGGCATCCGTTTCCAACAGCAGGCGATCCAGCGGGACGCGCCGGGCGACTTCGTGCAGGCCGGTGGCCTGCTCGAATGTCACCGGACCGTCCATACCGATGTAGAGGTTGAGCGCCAGCGCTTCTTCAAGCAGCGCCGGTCCGGCGGCATAAGCGTGGAGTGCGCCGTCGCGCTCCGGGTGACCGCGCATCCAGGCGCGCAGGATGTCCAGGATGTCGGCGTGGGCCTCGCGGTCGTGGAGGATGACCGGCAGCGACAGCTCGGCGGCGAGCGTCAACTGCGCTTCGAGGGCGGCGCGCTGCTGCGCAGGCTCCGCGCAGGGCCAACCGCGATTGGCGATGTTCGGCCAGTAGTAGTCCAGGCCGATCTCGCCAATCGCGACGACGCGCGGGTGAGCGGCGAGTTCACGCAATTCGGCCAATGTCGCGGGTGTCAGGCCGTCTGCATCCGTCGGGTGAATGCCTACGGCGGCATAGAGCGCGCACGGCGCGTCCGCGTAGCGTTCCGCCAGGGCCACGGCGGCGCGGCTGTCTTCGAGCGTGCTGCCGGGCAGAATCGCAGCGGTCACGCCACGTGCGGCGGCGCGCGTCAGGATGGCGTCCAGGTCTTCCGCAAAACGCGCGTGCTGTAAGTGGGCGTGTGTATCGATGAGCATAGGCGGATTATACACGTTCGCGCGAAGACTACAAAAGTCTCAGCACGTACCGCGCCTTATAGACTGGGTGTTTAGCGTGTATATCAGTTCAAGCGAGTGCCTCGTGAGACTTTTATAGTCTGGCTTCTGTTTTTCTCACGATTTATCTACGCGCCGCTTATGAAATTCTAATACGAGTGTGTTATAATCCCTAAAGCTAGAGCTATACCTGAGCGCCGGATTATGATCCGGCGCAAGCATTACTGATCCGGCGCAAGCATTACAGAGACGACTTTTGACTTTAGACATTCGACTTTGGACTCATTCTTACTGGAGGGCTATATGTTACCCTGGTTCAACACACAAGAGCAAAATATCGACGATTTGATCCGGCGCATCCCGGAAGAGTTGCCGATTCTCCCGCTGCGGAACACCGTGGCGTTTCCTTACATTGTCATGCCGCTCGCGGTGGGCATCCCGCGTTCGGTGCGATTGATCGAAGATGTGGATCGCGGCAATCGCGTGGTTGGTTTGGTGGCGATGAAGGACCCGTCTGTGGAGATCCCCGCCACGACACAGGTGTATCAAGTAGGCACAGCGGCGATCATCCACCGCGTTATGCGTTCCGACGATGGCACGCTGACGGTCTTCATCCAGGGCCTTGAGCGGTTCCGCGTCGTCGAGTGGACGGTGGAAGACCCGTACCTTAAAGCGCGCATCCGCCTCACGCCGGACATCGTGGAAGGCTCCGTCATCGAAGAGGCGCTGCGCCGCAGTCTACTGGACGTCGCCACGCGCCTGGCCGAGCTGATCCCGCAGTTCCCCGACGAGGCCGTGCGCTTCATCCAGCAGTTGGAAGACCCGCGCCTGCTTGTCTACCTCTTGGCGTCGAACATGCGCATCGAAATGGCCGAAGCGCAGCGATTGCTGGAGGTGGATCGCCTGACGCACAAGATGGAGCATCTGGTCAAAGTGCTGACGCACGAGCTGGAAGTGCGGGAGATCGGCCAGCAGATTCAGGAGAAGGCGAAAGAGGAGATCGAGAAGACGCAGCGCGAGTATTATCTGCGCCAGCAAATGGACGCGATCCGCAAGGAGCTAGGCGAGGGCGAAGACGGTCGCCGCGAGGTGGAGGAGTACCGGCAAAAGATCGAAGAATCCGGGATGACGGACGAGGCGAAAGAGGAGGCCGAGCGCGAGTTGGCGCGGTTGGAGAAAATGCCGCCGCAGGCCGCCGAGTATTGGGTCATCAAGACGTATCTCGATTGGCTGGTGGCGCTGCCGTGGAAGGCGTTGACTGAAGACCACCTCGACATCTCCGACGCGCGCGCCGTGCTCGACGAGGATCACTACGACCTCGAAGACGTGAAGGAGCGCATCCTGGAATTCCTGGCGGTGCGTAAATTGCGCCAGGAGCGCGGCATCGACGATGGCGACGACTCCGACCTGCAAGGCCGCAAGATCGAAGGCTCCGGCGCGATCCTCTCGCTGGTGGGGCCGCCCGGCGTGGGCAAGACCTCGCTCGGCCAGTCCATTGCGCGGGCGTTGGGCCGCAAGTTCACCCGCATGAGCCTGGGCGGGATGCGCGACGAGGCGGAAATTCGCGGGCACCGGCGCACGTACATCGGCGCGATGCCGGGGCGCATTATGCAAGCGGTCAAACGCGCGGGCGTCAAGAACCCGGTCTTTATGTTGGATGAAGTGGACAAGATCGGTTCGGACTGGCGCGGCGACCCGTCGTCGGCGCTGCTGGAAGTGCTCGACCCGCAACAAAACCACGCTTTTCGCGACCACTATCTCGACGTGGACTTCGATCTGAGCCAGGTGCTCTTCATCTGCACCGGCAACACGATTGCGACGATCCCGGCCCCGCTGCTGGACCGGATGGAGACGATCGAGATCGACGGTTACACGGAATACGACAAGTTGCACATTGCCGAGCAATATCTCGTGCCGCGCCAGACCAAGATGAACGGTTTGCTGCCGGATGAGATCATCTTCGGCGAGCCTTCGATTCGCGCGATCATCCGCGACTTCACGCGCGAGGCCGGCGTCCGCCAGTTGGAACGCGAGATCGGCAAAATCTGCCGCAAGGTGGCCACGCAAGTTGCCGAAGCGAAAGAGGAAAAGCGAGCGGCTCAGGAATCAGCGAGTGAAGAATCGGCGAGTGCAGAATCGGCGAGTGCAGAATCGGCGAATGAAGAATTGGCGAATGAAGAATCGGCGAATGAAGAATCGGCGAATGTAGAATTGGCGAATGAGGGTGGTGTTGGCGTTACCGAAGTGGCCGAAGTGACTGAGCCGGTCGAACCGTTCGAAATCACGCCGGAGAAAGTGCGCGAGTATTTGGGCAAGCCGCGCTATCGCTTCGAGGCTGCACTGCGGACGGAGCGCCCTGGCGTGGCGACGGGCCTGGCGTGGACGCCCACCGGCGGCGAGGTGCTCTTCGTCGAGGCGGCGGCGATGCCGGGCGCGGACGGCAATCTCATCCTCACCGGGCATCTGGGCGACGTGATGCGTGAATCGGCGCGCATCGCCTTGAGCTACGTCGAATCGCACGTCAAAGACCTGAACCTGGGCGAGGAGTGCTGCAAGGGCAAGATTCACCTGCACGTTCCGGCCGGCGCCGTGCCGAAAGACGGCCCTTCGGCGGGCGTCACGATGGTGACGGCGTTGGTTTCATTGCTCGCCGGCCGTCCGGTTTACCCCGATCTGGGGATGACCGGCGAGGTGACGCTGCAAGGCCAGGTGCTTCCTATCGGCGGCCTGAAACTGAAGGTGATGGCGGCGCATCGCGCGGGCTTGAAGCGCGTCCTCGTCCCCAAGCTGAACGACGTAGACCTGGATGAACTGCCGGACAAAATCCGCAACGAAATGGAATTCATCCTGGTGGAGGACGTGAACGAGGTGTTGGCCCACGCGCTCACGCCGAAAGCGGAGGAGCCGAAGGTGGAAGCGGAGGTCGTGCCTGAAGCGACGGCGGAGGCTGAAACACCGCCACCGTTAGAGACGGATTGAACACTTTGGTGCTTGAAATCGAATCTGTGGCGACAGAGGTCATCGTTACCGAAGATGAACTGACGGTTATGCTTTCCGATGGCCGGCGTATCAGTGTGCCACTGGCCTGGTATCCGCGCCTGTTCTATGCGACTGACTCGGAACGGCAAAACTGGGAATTGTTGGGCGATGGGTACGCGATTGAGTGGCCCGACCTGGATGAACACATCGGCATAGAGGGTTTATTGGCAGGACGGTCCAGCGGGGAAAGTGCGCGCTCGTTACAGCGTTGGTTGGCTTCGCGCCGGATGGTTAGCTCTGAACCAAGCGCGTTACTCGTGTCCGGCGCATTCGCTTAAGGGAAAATCACGTTGATGGAGAATCCCGGTTTCTGAAAGAAACCGGGATTCTTTTTGCCCCCGTTGAATACGGGCGCTTTCACTTTCGTTCATCTGACGCTATAATCCCCGGCATGACACACGAACACATGATTGACTCATTCACCAACCGGCTCATCGTCGGCGACGCGCTTGCCGTGTTGCCACAGATTCCGTCGGAGAGCGTGCATCTCGTGTGTACCGATCCGCCGTACAACCTGGGCAAGGAGTACGGCGCGGTGGTGGACATGAAGGCGTGGGACGAGTACGAGCGGTTCACGCGCGCGTGGCTGGCGGAGTGCGTCCGCATCCTGCGCGGCGATGGCAGCCTCTACGTGTTCATGGGCGTGCGGTTCATCGCCCGGCTGTATGGCATTCTGGAAGAAATGGGCCTGCTCTTCAACGGCTGGATTACCTGGCACTACACCCAGGGCACGGGCCGGACGATTGGGTTTTCCCCGCGTCACGAGGACATCCTCTACTTCACCAAGAGCGCCGACTACACCTTCAACCTCGACGCAGTGCGCATCCCGCAGAAGTACTACCGCGAGCGCAACAACATGCGCGGCGCGAATCCCGGCGACGTGTGGACATTCTCGCACGTCCACTACAGCAACCCGGAGCGCGAGGATCATCCCACACAGAAGCCGGAAGCTCTGATCGAGCGCATCGTGCGCGCCAGCTCGAACGAAAACGACGTGGTGCTCGATCCATTCGTCGGCAGCGGGACGACTGCGCGCGTGGCCCAGGCGCTCAACCGGCGCTACATCGGCATCGACATCACGCCGGAATACATCGCTATGGCGGAACATCGCCTGGCGCAACCTTTCGCGGGCTTCGATTCCGCAGACCCCCGCGCGCAGCGCCAGCC
>DAOUAY010000240.1:0-3338 GCA_034432995.1 Anaerolineae bacterium
ACCCCTGGTCAGGCCACTGCACATAAAGTGTGGCTAAAATCGATTGGAAGCGGTGGGTTTTCTGGCCAATGGGAAGGGGTCTGGACCGTGGTTCATGAATTGGCCCATGCGTGGGATGCCGTGAACAATTGGCAATTCTCAAAAGACTTGGAAAAGTATACTGGAGGCAAAACGCCCCGTCGTCACGGTTATAACTACGGAGGTATCCCGCCAAAAGGCGCAGATGCCAACTTTACCCGTGCAGAGGATTGGGCCGAGTCTGTGGCTACGTTTATCTATCCACAGACAGCGCAGGCGTTTATACAAAGCGTCTATGCTAATGATCCCAATTTGCCAAGATTTCAGTATTCCAATTATTACAATTTATCCCGCGCCGCTTTTGTTGCACAACGAGTGAATATGGATCCACAACAGTTATTGTTCTTGCAGGGAAACCGCTGGTGAGGGAGATTGCCAATGATGAAGGTCAGTTTGAATAGCAAAACTGTACGTTTGTTGCTCGTTTGCTTGGTTGGCGTTGTTATTCTCGGATTGGGATATGATCTTTGGCAGCAATGGTATGCACGCCGCGAGGGAATGACGCCTGGATTGATGACAGGAGATCCCTGTGCGCCACCCTGTTGGCAAGGATTTTATCCTGGAACGATAGTAGAAAAGGCCACCGTACTTCGGAAACTTCGTCAAATGCCTGGCGTTGGTGCGGTGTGGGAAAGAGAATTACTGACTAGTACAGGGGGCGTAGTAATCCATTGGCGCTGGAACAACAATCCGATACTGAACCTGCTTTTACCACAGTGGCCTGGTTACAACAACATTTACGTCAGCAAAACAGGTCTACTCCATAGCATCACGTTGAGTGTAGATTTCGAGTTGACCGTAGCAGAGTTGATTGACAAATATGGCATACCAGAGGCTACCGGGACAGTAGTAACGGGGACACCCACACCAAGTTCTGGGGCTATGAATTTGTATTATCCCCAACACGGCCTTATCTGTAGGATAGAAGTGCTACCGGATTATAAACCAGTTCTAGAACCGAACAGCAGAGTATACGAAGTGGTTTATCAGCCCAAGGATTACGAGCTTGATCCTAAATTTACACAACCCTGGCCTGGCTACGGCGAATTGGATATTTTAGGGCCACAACAGTGAGTGACGGTTGTAGTGTGTTCAGCAGGTCACTTGGCAAACGGCCGAACGGCGTGACCACCTACTCCGTCGGCAACTACTTCGAGTGGACCGGCAGCAATTCGGTAGCAGGCGCGCATCGCCGGAGCAAAGCAGGGCGCGCTGGCAAGTTGGCAGCCACCAGCCTCCGCGAACGGCGACAATGGTAAAATCGCCAAAATGCGCTATCATTTTCCTGAGTGGGATGCGTTACCAGTTCGCCGGTTAGCTGAACGATCTGCTATCGCCGGTCTGTGCTATAATGAAATCAACGTTAGCGAATAGAGTGAACGTGCCGTCAGCAGTCAAACAGGTTTATCTGGACGTTTGCGCGTTGTGTCGCCCTTTTGATGATCAGACGCGTATGCGCATCCGGTTGGAAGCCGAAGCCGTCCAATTGATCCTGAGTCACGTTCGCACGGCTGACCTGATACTCGTCGTGTCGCCGGTTCATGACGTGGAGATTGCTGCGATTCCCGATGCGACAGAACGGGAATACCTCGTCCATTTGTTGCGCCAGGTAGGTCAACGGATATCGGCAAATCTCATCGAGGTGCGTGCGCGGGCGGAACTATTGGTAACACAGGGGCTAGGGCCGGCCGATGCTGCCCATTTGGCATTTGCGGAGTTCGCCTCTGCCGACTTTGTGACGTGTGATGATCGTCTGTTGCGGCAATGCCGGCGGTTAGCGGTGCAGTGCTGGTATGGTACACCGCTGGCGTTGTGTGAAAAGGAGAACTTGCGATGACGGTGATAGAACATCAGTATCTACAGGAAGAAGAACTGATTCGCCGGGCTGTGGAAACGCTGTTGCATGTGCTCGGCCCGGTGGAGACAACGCGCTTCCTTGACCTGGCGCGTTCGCGTCCGTTGGATTCGGCGCAACGGCATCGTGTCTGGCAAGAGAGTTTGGACAAGGATGCCTTCTTCAAGCAAGTATTCGGATAACTGAACCTTGAGCCTGAAAAGGGCAATGTTTTCCCAAGCAGGTACTACACACATCCCCTTGGGTATGCCATACCTCCGGCGCCACGCCGACGAGCTACCAGTACACCGGTCAACGCAAGGATGCGACGGGCTTGTACTTTTATAATGCAAGATATTATGATTCGCTGCTAGGCCGATTCCTCAGCGCCGATTCGATTGTCCCCAGCCCGGCCAATCCGCAAAGTCTCACCCGATACTCGTATGTGCTCAACAATCCGCTCAGGTATACGGATCCGACGGGACATTTTTCAGAGGAACAACTCAATTGGCTCGGCTATTACCGGGACGATCTAGATGAAGAATATTGGAACTTGAAGCGCGCCCATAGAGCTGGATATGAAAACGAACCCGCTTGGTCCGCTGACCGCCAACAGCAGTGGTAACAAAGTCGCGGAACTGCGGTCACCTGTCTTGTAGGCGCATCATCCGTGGGGTGGCCCGCGCTTCACTTCCGGGACCACGCCGACGCGCTACCAACAAAACCGCCGTGGACGCAATCGTCCACGGCGGTTCATCATTTTCTCAAGCACTACCCGCGCTGCCGCTCACTGAATCCGCGCCACCACGCGGCCTTTCTTCCACAATTCCTCGAGCCGGTAGAAGGCGCGCATCTCCGGATCGAACAGATGCGCGATGACGCTGTTGTAGTCCACCAGAATCCACCCGGAATCCGGCCCGCCTTCCACATTGAGCGGGACGAGATGCTCATCCGTTTTCTTGAGTTCCTCACGCAGCGCGCTTTGCAAAGCGTCCAGTTGCCGCCGGCTGGTCCCCGAACAGATGACGAAATAATCGGTAAACGTTGTCACTTCCTGGAGATCAAGGATCAGGATATTCTCACCCTGTTTGTCGACGATGATCTCCGCAATACGATGTGCTAAGTCTAAACTCTCCACCCAACCCCCTTAAAATGGCAAATGGTAAATGGTAAATGGCAAATGGTAAATGGTAAATGGTAAATGGCAAATGGCAAATGGCAAATGGCAAAACAGAATCGGAATTAGTGTCGATTCGTGAAAATTCGTGGTAAGAGTTTACATTCAACTACGCGCGTAAGGTTGTCACCAGCAGGGTAATGGCGTTTTCGACGTCGGCGGCATCGACCATTTCCGATGGGCTGTGGATGAAGCGGCAAGGGATGCTCACGCAGCCGCTCGGCACGCCCGCCCGCACCAACTGCATCG
>DAOUAY010000241.1:0-8199 GCA_034432995.1 Anaerolineae bacterium
GGCAAAACCTGGTCAATGCCGCCCACGATGTTGTGCCCGCCCTGGAAGACGCCGCCCGAACAACTGCAACTGCCCATCGAGACCACCCACTTGGGCGCGGGCATTTGCTCGTAGATGCGCAGCAGACGGTCGCGGGATTGGCGCGTCACCGGACCGGTGCATAGCAGGATGTCAGCGTGGCGCGGCGACGCCTCTTTCAAAATGCCCAGCCGTTCCACGTCGTAGCGCGGCGTCAGCAAGTCCAGCAATTCGATGTCACAACCATTGCACCCGCCGCTGTTGAAGTGCAAAATCCACGGCGACTTGCGCCGCGCCCACTGCACGATCCGGTGGGTGAGGGTGGTAACGGGGGATGTCGTTTGCTTCATTCCTCCTCCTCTCCCGTCAGCACGAAGACGCTGATGCCCACGCCGACCAGATAAATCAGCGCCAACCGGTGTGAGGAGATGTAGCGCGGCAGCGTCGAAAGGACCAGCGCGGCCACGTGCAGGATGCCGAACAGCAGCGCCAACCGGAAAAAGGCGTGATACGTCAGCACACTCGGCGCCGGCAACGGATCCTCACCGCCGGTATATGGCAGGTGTTTGTTGACCGAGTGTTCGCCCTGCGCCGCCAGCGCGCCGCCCAGACGATACAACCCGTAAGCCAACGCCAGAAAGACGAGCAGCGCCACGGGTGGGCTTGACCAGAAATTCTCCATATAATTTTACCTCAGAATGAGCACATTTCCCGCCCACCGCCACAACGGGCCGGGATAGACGCCGAGCACGATCACCAAAAGAGCGAGGGCTACCAGCGGGACGACCATCCAGCGGGAGACCTTCACGGGCGGCGGCGTGTCCTGCGTGGGCAGAGGGGAGAACAGCATCGCCAGGATCGGCAGGTAGTAACCGAGCGAGAGCAGCGTGTTCAGCAGAAAGACGACGCTGCCGGCGTACACCCACCCGTCTGCCGCGCGCCACACCTCCGTCAAGATGAACCATTTGCCGGTGAACCCGGCCAGCGGCGGAATCCCAATCAGCCCCATAATGGCGATACTGAGGGTGACGGCGACCACTGGCAGGCGGCGGAATGTGCCGCGCAACTGTTCGACCAGGGTGGTGTGGTCGTAGAAGTGGCAGACGCCCTTGCTGAGAAAGGCCAGCCCCTTCATCGCTGCGTGGGCCGCCAACAGGAAAAACCCGGCCTGCACGGCCTCCGGCAGCCCGTACCGCAGTCCCACGCCGACGCTGAACATGACGTACCCCAATTGCGCGATAGACGAATACGCCAGCAGGCGTTTGGTATGCGTCTGCATCAACGCCATCCCGTTGCCCAGAAGCATGTTCACCATCGCGCAGATCATCAGCCCCAGCCCCAGGTCGCGCGCCGGAAAACCCAACGCCAGCGTGAGCTTGAGCAGCACGTAGAACGGCCCGATCATGCTCGATAGCAGCGCGCTGACGCTGCTCGGCGCGCGCCCATAAGCATCGGGTTGCCACGTGTGCAGCGGCACGATCGCGCTTTTGATCCCCAGGCCCACCCATAAGCAGGCCAGTCCCGCGCGCGCCCACACGCCCGGCGCGACAATGGGCTGTGGTATGGTCAACACGCCGGTCTCGCGGTAGATGAGCGTAATCCCCATCAACAGGGTCAACGTGCCGACCGTGCCCATAATCAGGTACTTGAAGCCGGCTTCGATAGACGTGTCGGTGCGGCGGCGGAAGGCGACCAGGACGTAGGCGGCGATGCTCATCAGTTCGGTGAACAGGTACAGGTTGAACAAATCCGTCGTCATCACCGTGCCGAGCAGCCCGGTGATCATGAGCAGCAGCAGTGGATAGTAGGTGCGGTAGCGGTGATCGAGCGACAGATAGCGCCCGGAGTACACGGCCACACATAAGCCCATCGCCAGCGCGATGCTGCCGACAAATACAGCGCCGTGGTCGGCCTGCAAAATCACGCTACCCATGCCACTTACACCCGCCATCGTGTTGCCCCACGTGGGCGCGGCGCTGCCGGGCGCGCGTCCGAGCGCCAGCAGCGCGCCGAGCGCCGCCGCAAAGACCGCCGCCGTCGACACCGCCAGCCACTCGTTGCGCGAGGTGACCAGGCGCGCGACCAGGTAGATCGCAAATGCCCCGCCGACCAGGATGATGAATGGGAGAACGACGCCGGTATGATCAGGACTCACCAACGACCTCCGAGCAACATCGGCAGTTCGTGCGCCACCCAGTCGAAGAGTGGGGCCGGGAATACGCCCTCGATGATCGCCAACGCGGCCAGCAGCACGCTCGGCGCAACCATCGCCAGCGGCAGTTTGGCGCGCACGGGGACGCGGTCAGAGACCGGCCCCAGCGTGGTATCCGTGGTTTCCGTGGGGTCCTGGCCGAGGAAGATGCGGCTGCCGAACCACAGCGCGTAGGCCACCGTGAGCAGCGAGCCGAAAATCGTGATGACCGACAGCGTGACGTAGGGCGTCTCCAACCCGCCCGCGAAGATCATCCACTCGCTGTCGAAGACGCACAGCGGCGGCACGGCGATGATCGCCAGGATACCAATGGCGGCGCAGGCCGTGACGACCGGCATCCGGCGCGCCAGCCCGCCCACCTCGTCGATGTTGCGCTTGCCGGTCACGTAGACGACCAGGCCGACGACCATAAAGAGCAGCGCCTTGACGATCGCGTGGTAGATGACGTGCAACGTCGCCCCGGCCAGCCCGTTGTAGGTCAGTGTGCCCATCCCATAAAGAATGTAGCCCATCTGGCTGACGCTGGAGTAGGCGATGATGCGCTTGATGTCACGTTCCGCCAGCGCCATCAGCGCGCCGTAGATTTCCGAAAGGATGCCCAGGATCATCATCGGGACGGCGAACGGCTGCATCTGCTCCATACTGAAGATGCTCATCGGGAAGCGCAGGATGCCGTAAGCGCCCATGCTCAACATCGCCGCCGCCAGCATGATCGTCACCGGCATCGGCGCGACGGTGTGCGCGTCGGGCAGCCAGATGTGCAGCGGGAAGATCGCCATTTTGACGCAGAAGCCGAGGATGAAGAGCGTGATGACCGTGGTCGCCATGCCCGGCGCGAGCGTCACCCCTGCTCGCAGCGCGCTGAAGCGGTCGGCGCCGGTGGCGTTGTAGAGGGTCACCAGGGATACCAACACCATCAGCGATCCCAGGTGGGTGAAAATGAAGTATTTGAGCGCCACCGCCCGCCGCGTCGGCCCGCTGCTGCTGGCATGGCCCCACACGAGGATCAGCGCGCACGAGGCGATCAACATCAATTCCCAGAAGGTGTAGAAAAGCACCATGCCGTCGGCCAGCGTCGTGCCGGCCATCCCCACGGCAAAGAGCAGCAGCAGCCCGTAGAAATAAGGCGCGCGTTCGTCGTTGGCTTCGCTGCCCCAGGCGTAGATGATCGCCAGCAGCGTCACCGCGCCCTCCGTAATGGCGAAGGGCAGCGTCAGCCAATCAATGTGCAGGTCGAACTGGATTCCCGCCGCCGGCATCCAGTTCAGGGCGATAGCGGGGACATCGCCGCGCCGCAGCGCCGGAATCAACGAGAACATCGCCGCCAGCGAGAGCGCCGCCGCGCCGCCGGCCAGCCAGCGGGCCACAGGCTGCAAGCGCCGGGGAAAGCTGAAGAGCGCCAGCGTCGTCACGAGCGGAGCGCCGAGGACGAGGAGCAATGCGAGCGTTTCTAAAGCCATGATTTTACCATCCTTGCCATACCAGCATGGCTACGATCAGCAGCAGCACGACGAAAACCCATTGCAGGTTGGCGCGCAACCGGCCTGTGTGCCGATCCTGGATCCAGCGGTTGAATTCGAACACCCCTTTGGCCGTGCCACGTAGGGTCCCTTCCAGGCCTTGCTGTTCCACCACGCGGTGGAGCAGCGTCGCGCCATCGGTGACGGCGCGCGGCGTATGGGTGATGATGCGTTCGAGCAGTCCAGATTCGATCCAGCTATGGAGACTTTTCGCAAGTTTGAGCACTGCCGCCGGTATCCCGGTGATAACCCATTCCAGGAAGCTCACTTCGAGCCACGCGCGCATACCTGCGGCGAGTTTGCCGCGCATACGATCCGCAGCGATTGTCTGGGGCAGGGGGGCGGGTTCCTGCGGGAGGACGGCCTGGTTGGTCCATGCGGCCATAGCTGCCTGCAGATAGCGTCCGCCTATCAAAACGACGATGACAGCGAGGAGGATCACGACGAACCAGGGAACGCCGGTCCCTAGCGCCAATTGCCACACCAGGTAGGCATTGAATCCGGTGAGCAACACGCCGCCCGCGCTGGTGAGCGCGCCCGCCATCCGCCGTTGCCGCGACGCTTGTTCTTGAATGACCGTGCTGCCCCACAGAAACAGCAAGCGCAAGGGTGTTGTCGCCAGCAAGAGTGTGACAATCGCCCCCTGCAACCCTGCGGCGGCGAGACACAGCGCCAGCCCGCTTTGCGCCGCGTTGAGGTAGACCAGCGCCGGGCGCAGGTCACGCTTCAGCAATGCGATCACAGTCACCAATACCATCCCGCCGAGACTCGACCACACCACCCACGCTCTCAGCGCCGGGTGTTGCGATAGCAGCGGCGTGATGCGATAGAGCAGGTACAGCCCCAGGTTGGGCATCACCGTCGCGTAAGTCCAACTATGTGAGGCCGGATCGAATTGCTCCCCGGCCTGTTGCCAGCTCTCGAACGGCCACGCGCCGATCTTCACCCACACGGCCAGCACGAACCCGATGATGACCCAGGCGAGGCGCGATCCGCTCAACGCTGCGCCGGATTCCAGGGCGGGGCCGATGTCCAGCGTTCCGGCGGCGTTCATCAGGGTGAGCATGGCAATCAGGAAGCCGGTATCGCCCACGCGCAGCACCAGATAGACGAATTTCGTCAGGCGCGGGCCGGCATCTCTGGCGAGGGTGAGCAGCGGCACCAGGGCGATGCACACGCCCGCGATTTCGAGCGCCACGTAGCGTCCCAGGAAGTGGCCGGAGAGGAAGGCGGTGTTCGCGGCGGCCAGGGTCAATAGCAGTAGAGCGGTAGACGGGAGACGGTAGACGGTAGACGGTAGACGGGAGGGGGAAGGGAGTAGACGGTAGACGGTAGACGGTAGACGGGTTTGGGGGGCATGGGAAAATCGCGCGCCGGGGTGGGGCGCGCGATTTTGTGGTGCCGGGGAGCGGGTATCGGTCAAAGGTTACTCTGCCATTAGCTTCATGGCCCGCTCGGCGATAGCGGCGGGGGTGAAGCCGAATTCTTCCTTGAGACGTTGGTAGGGCGCCGACGCGCCGAAGCGGTTCAGGCCGATGATGTCGCCGTAGCTGCCCACGTAGCGCTCCCATCCCAGGGTGACGCCGGCTTCGATCGCCAGACGCCTGGTGACGTTGGGCGGCAGGACGGTGTGTTTGTAGAAGAGCGGTTGCTGCTCGAAAAGCTCCCACGACGGCATACTCACCACACGCGCGCCGATGCGTTGTTCTTGCAGCAACTTTTGCGCGGCCAGCGCGTCGGCGACTTCAGAACCGGCGGCGATCAGGATGAGGTCCACGCGATCCAACGGGGATTCGCTGATCACGTACGCGCCGCGCGCCACGCCCTGTATGGCCTGGTCGGCAGCCTCTTCCAGGGTAGGCAAGTTCTGTCGGGTCAGCGCCAGGACAACGGGGCCATGTTTGTGTTCGAGCGCCACTTTCCACGCGGCGGCGGTCTCGTTGGCGTCTGCCGGGCGGATCACGGTCAGCCCGGGGATGAGACGCAGCGACATCACGTGCTCGACCGGCTCGTGGGTGGGGCCGTCCTCGCCCACGTAGATCGAATCGTGCGTGAAGACGTAGATCACGGGCAGCTTCATGATCGCGGCGAGGCGCACGGCCGGGCGGGCGTAATCGGAGAAGACCATGAACGTGCCGCCGTAGACCTGCAATCCGCCGTAGAGCGCCATCCCGTTGAGCAAGCTGCACATCCCGTGCTCGCGCACGCCAAAGTGGAAGTTGCGACCCAGCGGATTTTCCTTCGAGAAGTCGCCAAAGCCTTTGAGATACGTGTTGTTCGACGGCTCCAAATCCGCCGAACCGCCGAGCAGTTCCGGCAGGGCCGGCGCAATGGCGTTGAGCACTTTGCCGGAAGCCGCGCGCGTCGCCATTGCGCCGCCATCGGGGCGGAAGTGCGGCACGGCATTTTGCCAGTTCGCAGGCAGTTCACCCTTGTGGACGCGCTGCAATTCGGCGGCCTCCTGGGGATACGCTGCCTCGTAGCCGGTGAGCAAGTCGCGCCATTTCGCCTCGGCGCGCTCGCCCTGCGGGACGGCGAGCCGGTAGTGCGCGATCACGTCGTTGGGGACAAAGAACGGTTCCTGCGAGGGCCAGCCGAACGCATCTTTCGTCAGGCGGATTTCCTCGTCGCCGAGGGGGGAGCCGTGCGCCTTTTCGCTGCCCTGCATATTCGGGCTGCCGTGCGCGATGGTGGTTTTGCAGGCGATGAGATGCGGCTGCCCCTTGACCGCTTTCGCCGCGCGGATGGCGGCGTCGATGGCGTCGATGTCGTGCCCATCGACGGCCTGCACGTGCCAGTTGTAGGCGCGGAAGCGAGCCTTCACGTCTTCGGTGAAAGTAATGTCGGTGGAGCCTTCGATGGTGATGCTGTTGTCGTCGTAGAAGTAGATCAGGCTATCCAATCCCAGATGTCCGGCGAGGGATGCTGCCTCGTGGGTGACGCCTTCCATCATTTCGCCATCGGAGACGATCGCGTAGATGTAGTGATCGAACAGGGCGTAATCGGGGCGGTTGAAGCGCGCCGTCAGGTGTTTCTGCGCGATGGCCATACCGACGCCGTTGGCGAACCCCTGGCCCAAGGGGCCGGTCGTCGTCTCGACGCCGAGGTCGAGGTCGTATTCGGGATGGCCGGGCGTCTTGCTGTCCCACTGGCGGAACTGCTTGAGGTCTTCCAGCGACATAGGATAGCCCGTGAGGTGCAGCAGGTTGTAGAGCAGCATCGAACCGTGCCCCGCGGAAAGGATGAAGCGGTCGCGGTTGGGCCAGCGCGGATTGCGCGGGTTGTGCTTGAGGTGGCGCGTCCACAGCACGTAGGCGACATCGGCCATGCCCATCGGCATACCGGGGTGCCCGGATTTGGCTTTCTGGACGCCGTCCATCGCCAAAACGCGCAGGGCGTTGATGCAGTTTTGGTCCAAGGTTGTTTTTGGCATTGAAGATCCCTCCTGATTGTTTTATGTTTTTATCAGCAGATTTAGCGGATTTAGCAGATGGTGTTCTACGAACGGAAGAATCTGCCTGCTCTGCTAAATCTGCTGACAAATTAAAGTTTTGTTCCGCACACCATCTCCATAATGAGTTCGGTGGGGAAGATCAACGTTTTTCCGGCTGTTTCTGCCTCAGCGACGGCGGTTTTGATCCGCTGCACGCCGGCTGCGTATGCCGCATCGCTCAACAGCGCCAGTTGTGACGACGTGTGCTTCTGCAAGAATGGGTCGTCGAGCACGGTCGCACTTGTTTTGTGATCGATGATGCGTTCGACCAGCCGGCGCTCGACCCTTTCGAACCTGGCGGCGCGCATCCAGTCTATCACGGTTTCCCACGATGGAAAGCGCGCCAGGTCGGTCTCGTAGACGCCCGCGAAGTACTCGTAGACGTACCAGGTATGGCGCTGCTGGTGCGGATCCATGCCGATGACGGCCAGCGCCCCGCCAGCGCGCAGCACGCGCCGCGCTTCCTGGATGAACGTCCGCTGGCTGTCCATGTGGTGGATGGCGTTGACGCAGTACACGAGATCGAACGTCCCATCGGGGAAGGGCAGGCGCTCGCCACGCCCTCGAGTCAATCCTATCGGCGCGTTGCGGCGACTCGCCTGCGCTAACATCCCCTTGGAAGGGTCGAGGCCGTAACACCGTTCTGCAACAGTGCGCAATTCCGCCAGCCAGCGCCCGGTCCCGCAGCCGACTTCCAAGACGCGCTGTGCGTTGAGATTGCCTGCCAACTCAAGTAACGCGCGCGCGGTTGCCGGCCGGTCGTTGTCGTCCGCAAAACGCTGATTGTACGTCGGCGCTAGGGCATCGTAGTTGACGTGAGTATCCTTCATGATGCCGGTCTCTGTAGCAACATAGAATGGTACGCGGATTTTACGGTTTCGACGGATTTTTTTTCATCCGTGAAATCCGCGCTTATCCGTGTACTGATTCTGATCCGATATTCGCCAAGGCGCGCA
>DAOUAY010000242.1:0-3683 GCA_034432995.1 Anaerolineae bacterium
GTTGCCGGCCTGGAAGCGACAATGCAGCGTGAGATGGAGTTTCAACGACTGCGGGAGAGTGCGACCAGCGACCAGGTGCGAGAGCGGCTGCGGGCCATCGGACAGGAGCAAGCGGCGCTGCGCACGCTGGAGGCAGAGCTTGAGCCGTTGGCCGCCAAGTCTGAGACTGCTGCACAGAAGCTGCGCGAGACCCGCGAACGGCTGGCCGAGCTGGAACTTGAGGCGCTGGGCCTGAGCCAGAGTGTGCTGCCTGCGATTCAGGCGATGGAAAAGTGGAGGGCGAGCATCGAAGCTGTGCGCAGCAGCGCCCAGCAGGCTCTCCAAACAATCGCGCAAATGGCGCAGCGGTTCCAAAGCGGAGCGGAGATCATCGCCAAAAGCGACTGGCAAGCCGGGCAAATTCGGGCTGAGGCGGCGGCGGAGCGCGAGAAGGCAGAGCAGAAACACCAGGAGCGCCTGACCGCGCTCGGCGACCAGTTCAGGGAGCGCCGCCAGGAAGCAGAACGAGCCTACCAGCAACAGATAGTCCAGATGACCGCCGAATTCGACCTGGCCCGGACTGAGCGCCGCGCGGAGTATGAGCGTGAGGAAATACGGCGCACCGAGGATTTCCAACGCGAGCGCGCGCGTCGTGAGCGCCAGCACCGCGAGAGCTTGTTGGACGCCGCATCCCGGCTGGACGCGCGCTCGATCCTGGAACAGCAGCGCCAGTTTGCCCGCGAGCAGCGCGAGGCGAAAGACGATTTTGACCTAGAGACCCAGCGACGCAAGGCAGAGTTCAGCCTGCGTGAGCGGCAAGAGAAAGACGCTTTCAAACGCAGATTGGATCAGGCTGAGGCCGCCTTTCGGGAGCAGGAGCGGCGCGAGAGAGCGCAATATCAGCGTTCTATCGCGCAGCAGAACGCGGCGTTCCAGGCCGAGCTGCGGCAGTTGAGCGCAGCGTTGTCGGCGCGGTTGGCGGCCAATCATCAGGCCATGCAGAGCGAATTGGCGCAGTTGTTTGGATTCCAGAATGCGGAATACACGGTGCGCGAAGAGCATTACCGGCGGCTGAGAGAGCAGCTGACACGGTATTTCGGCGCGATGGGCATGGTTGGCCCGACTCCGGGACCTGTGACCGGGATGGCGACTGGAGCAGCAGGGGCGGTAACTGGCTTTGCCCGGAGCGTGTTCGCGGCGCTGGGGCGCGTGTTCGACGCGGGTGGGTACACTCCGACAGGACCGATTTTCGCCCGGCGCGGGGAGTTCGTTCTGACGCCGGGAACGACGCGAGAATTGGAGCGCGGTTTTGGTGGCCCGCTGACTCAGCAGCGCATTGTGCAGTCAATCAGGAGCAGCCGCATCGGACCAATCACTGTGCATCAGTCGTTCGGCGATGTCGGGCGCTACTCACCGCGTCAGATCGAGGGCATGGTCGAGCGGGCAATGGTCAAGGTTTTCCAGCAGTTGGGGGCATAGGATGCCGTTCCAGATAGCGCCTGGTAATGACAACGAGGCAGGACTGACGGACGTGCAGCCGCAGCCGCGCCATTCGGGGCTGCTGTATCCGCGCGTAATCGTTGCAGCGGACGGGAGCAAGTATTATGACGGCCAGCCATATGCGGAATGGCGGTGGGATTATCTGACCAAAACTGCTTATGAGGTGCTGTTGGATCAGATGGGCTTGAGCGAGGCGATGCCCAGCGCGCCGGTCACGGTGCGCCTGCTGCTTAATGACTTCACGACCTTTGCCAATTTCAACGCAACGGCCTGCCTGCCGGATATGGGACAGCAAATCGAGCAGGTGCGCGGCAAGTTCCTCAATATCGTGCTGGTGCTCCGCCAGTTGGAGGCGCTCGTCTGATGGCCTGGCGCGATCATCCCTATCACTATCAGGGCTATCTGTTCCTGCTCAAACCGAGGCCGGTGTTCAAGGCGCTGGTGAACATGAGCAGCATTTCCTATCCATTCCAGCGCCTGATTTACGATACAGTCTCGCTTGGCAACTACACCGACATCAAGCCAGGCATGACCGTGATTCTGGGCAGCAGCGAGGGCGCGGATGATCGGGGAAGGGGGCGGGTGCGACTGTCCAGCGGGGGGGCGGCGACGCCAACGAACATTTATGTCGGGCAGTTCAGCCGTGGCGTGAAGGACGGGGAGTTCAACGTCGCCGACAACGCTCACATAACGGTGTTAGATGATTACCGGGTGTGGGCCAAGATACCGCGCATCACAAAGGAACTGATTGTATACAAAGATTTTCAGACTCCGTACAGCGAGTGTGAGCCGCAACCGCCGGTTGCCAATGCTGGCGTCGGCTTTGCTGGGTTCATTGATCCTGACACGGAAATAATCACCGTTGATTTTGATGGCAGCGCCAGTTTCGCTGTTGCTCCCGGCTCGTCCATTACCGGCTATGCCTGGAACTTCGGGGATGGGACGCCGGGCAGCGCGAGTGCTGCGCAGGTTCAGGGTGTGACGTTCCCGACTGGCTTCCGCTGGGTGTCGCTGACTGTGACCGCCAGCAACGGCAAGACTCATACGGCGCGGGTGCCTGTGCTGGCCAGCGATCCTAACGCCAGTGACAACGGCGTCATCCGCCAGTTCCGCGTGATGGAGCACGTCTGCCGGCGCGAGGGCCAGGAAATCACGTTTGAGGTTCGCGAACCAATCAATCTGGACGACTACCCGTCTGGCACACTGGTCATGTACTGGGAGCGTGAGGTCTACGCGGGAGTGGCGGGCAGCTTGGCCGGGCCGGCGAACCGGGAGCACATGAAATTCATCGGCTGGTTGGACGAGGAGCCTACAGTCATCGAGGCTGGCGAGTTTGATACGGAGCAGCGGGTAGAACTGCGCTGTGTGGACGTGGGCGGGCGGCTGAGCCGTATACCGGGGTTCCCATTTCTACTTGAGCGGGATAGCAGTCCAACGAAATGGCATCAGCTGCGGGCGTTGAATATTGATCGATTCGTATGGTTTGCGCTGATGTGGCATAGCACGGCGCTCGACCTGGCCGATTTCATCTGGTCGGGCATGGGGGATGCTTACGCGGTACCTGCCCTGGGCGCTGACGAGGGAGCAATGTGGGAACAGGTTGGACAGGCGACGCAAGCGATAGCTCATGTTCTGAGCTGCGACCGCTGGGGACGGTTGCGCATGTGGCCCGATCCGCTGCTGCGCGATCCTGGCAACCGCACGTCAGTGGTTCAGGAATCGCTGGACGGGGGTGATATAGTCAATGTGAGCTATGCGCATCAAAGACCGCGTGTGCATTGGCTGTGGAGCGGGGCGATTCTGGCGCGGGCGCAGGACGCGAAAAACGTTGCTGACGTATCAGCAGTGTTCTGCGTCGCTCCGGGTAAAGCGCCGGGGCAGGGGCTGGAAGCAACGGAGGAGAATAGACAGCTTGTCGCCAGCCAGAGCGAACTGAATGCCAGGGAGGGACATCGCTACGCGACCATCAATTCTGACGAGACGTTCCTGGACGTGGAACTGGCGCACGGAGGCGACGCGGGCCTGGACCCGGCGCGCCTTGAATGGATTAGGCTGACCCTCACAGCAAGCGAAGCGGCGCAGCGCGGATTGACGTTCACCAACGAACGGTTTCTGCCAATCGAGATGGGTATTGAACACGACCACGAGGCCCAGACGAAGCGGGTGACGCTGAAGCTGGAACGAGAGCAGGTAGGTACCCCGGC
>DAOUAY010000243.1:0-2418 GCA_034432995.1 Anaerolineae bacterium
GGGGTCGCAGTCTTGTAGGATGTACCGAGCAGAAACGTGCCCTGCGCGCTCACGCTTTCAGGGACACCTGCTAACCAGACCAACCCCATCAGGATGGCCCCGGCAAGTGTCAGCAGAACCAACACATGCCTCTTCTTTGCATACCACTGATTCATTGTTGAACTCCTTTCGATTTGTCTTTGCTTCGTAGCAATGAAACCGCCGTGCGAGAACGTCTCGACACGGCTCGGTGCGCCACAGACGGAAAGCACAGCATCATATATACCATAGGTAACGCAATTCGCAACCTTGAGTGATGGCGCATATCTCACCGCGGAGCACGCGGAGACCACGGAGAGAGATTAGAGGACTTGCGCCAGTGTGATTTGGTTGTATAGATCGTGCTCCGATTGTATCGTCACCTCAAGGTAATTATCCGTCAGCCCACACCAATAACCGGTGTCGTCCTTTTGTTCCCAAAGCACAGGCAGCATCTGGCCGATGAATTTGAGACGATAATCCGCGGCCAAATGTTCCCCCAGCGCGCGCATCCGCAAAGCACGTTCTGCTCGTAGCGCCGCAGGGACAGCATCCGGCAAACGCGCAGCCGGCGTTCCCGGGCGTTCGGAGTAAGGGAAAACATGCAGACGCGCGAACGCCATCCGGGCCACAAAATCCTGGCTCGCGGCGAAGTCCGCCTCGGTCTCGCCGGGGAAGCCGACAATGACATCGGTGGTGATCGCGATAGCGGGCGAGACGGCGCGCGCGGCATCCACGACGGCTGCGAACTGCGCCGTGTTCGTGCGGCGGCCCATCCGTTTGAGCACGGCATCGGAACCGGATTGCAGGGGCAGATGCAGTTGGCGGCAGAGACGTGGATTCTCCCACTGACGCAACAGCGCGTCATCCACATCCCAGGGTTCAACAGAGGAAAGGCGCAGGCGTGGAACATCGGTTGTTTGGAATATAGCTTCCACTAACGTCGCCAACCCGGCCATCAACCCCAGATCATGACCGTAAGCGCCCAGGCTCACGCCGGTGAGCACGATTTCCTGCGCGCCTTGTCCGACCAGATCGCGGGCGGCCCGCACCGCATCGTCGAATGGCCGGCTGCGCGCCGGCCCGCGCAGCACCCGTGTGATGCAGTACGTGCAGGCGTGATCGCAGCCATCCTGCACGGCGAGGAACGCCCGCGTGCGCCCCCAGCGGCCCGGCGACCAGGCGGCGGGCGCGGCCTCTATCCCGGTGATGATCTCGACAGCGCGAGCCTTGTCAGCATTGGGGATGACCCACGCCACGCCGGGGAGTGTAGCGGCAAGGGCTGCATCTTCGGTGGCCCAGCAACCGACGACCGCCAGGCGGGCTTGCGGGCTGAGACGGTGGAGCGTGTGCAACCGGTGGCGGCTCTTGCGCGCTGCCTGCGCCGTGACCGCACACGAGTTCAACACGATCACGTCCGCCGCTTCGGGTGCGGCGATCACTTCGTACCCGGATCCGGCAAAGTGCCGCGCCAGGAGCTCCGTTTCTGCCGTGTTCAGGCGGCAACCCAGGGATTCGAGGTAGACCTGCATCAACGCGGGCTGCGATAGGCGATACCGGCGGCTCTCAAGCGGGAGCGGATCTCATTGAGGATGTACTCGGCCTCTTCCTCGTCATCTTCGGTGACGGCGATAACACCCGTGTAGGCATCGGCGAGAATATCGCCATCCAGTTGATATTCGCGTTCAAACGCATACAACGTCTCCCAGACGCGCGCTTCAATCTCGGGGGATTTGAAAGCCGGAACCATCAGCGAGCGGGCTGGCAAGACTTCGCCAGTGAAATCATCCTGATCATCATCCAGGGAAGCGTCATCCAGAAGCTCGTTCTTCATCTTTTCTGGAGCGGGAGGAATGGGAAAGAACAAGAAAAAGACGATGGTGACGCCGACTAACGCCAGACCCGCCAGCACGTATAAGAATCCTTTGAACAACGTCTGGAAAAAGGTGCGCCCACCGGCTGTGGGGAAATGCCACAAGAAGACCAGCAGTGCCCCGTATAACACCACGATCATCAAGGCGCGCGCCCAGGGATAGCGGTAAACTTTTTGTTCTGTCGATGACTTCTGCATACTCTTCACCGTCGCTTACGGCAACGGCTCAACCTCCAAATTATCAAAGTCTATGACCACATCGGCTTCATTGAATGCACCAGCGTAGAGGCCAATATCGCCTTTAGCGAGTTGTGCATCTTCCACTTGCAACACCTGCGTTTCATTGACGCTAAAAATATACGTCGCGCCGCGCGCTTCGACCTTCAGAACATTGGTCGCCGCCCCCTGGTGGATGGCGTCACTCTCCACCCAATCCGGGCCTAAGACGGTCCACGAACCATTATCGTACCGGGCTATCCGCGCGTACCCATCGCCGCTGATGGAAAATACGTAGAACTGCTCATCGC
>DAOUAY010000244.1:0-9767 GCA_034432995.1 Anaerolineae bacterium
ACCCTCGAAGTCCCCATTCAGGTCGAAGTGCCGATTTCGCTGACGTATCACCTGCAAACCACCGTGCCGGTCGAAGTCGTCCTCCCGCCCGACATTCACCTGTCGCTGGATGAGGCGCTGCGGCAGGTGGAAGCGGGACTGCAATAATCTCCCCGCAAGAAACAGAATTTGTCACCCTGGGAAGTGACACTTCCCACTACGGCCTTGCCTGTAAAGGGGCTATAATGCCAACAAGCTGTGATGACAGATTGTCTGTTCGTCGCACGCGCCAGGGCATCAGGACTGTTGACGAATGCATCAGGACGACAATCGACACGCGGCGCCTTCACACGGCGGACAGAATGCGGCGCAAAGGCGGATGATAAGGACGTTGTTCACCCGCATCGCGCCGAGCTACGACAGGATCAACCGGCTGCTTTCGCTGGGACAGGATCAGAACTGGCGCAGACACGCGCTCGCCCGCGCGCAAGTCCCTTCCGGTGGAAAGGTGCTGGATATTGCTACCGGCACGGGGGATGTGGCGCTGCTGGCCGCAGAGCGACTCCCCGCTGCGCAAATCGTCGGCGCGGACCTGACCCTGGCGATGTTGGATGTGGCGCGGGAGAAGGCGCACAAGCAGGCCGCGCGGCAGGTGCGCTGGGTGAACAGCGACGGATTGGCGCTTGCGTTCCCGGACGATACGTTCGATGCCGTGATTTCTGTGTTTATGCTGCGTAACGTCCCCGACGTGAGCCGGGCGTTTGTCGAGCAGACGCGGGTGGCGCGGCCCGGCGGCCGGGTGGTGTGCCTGGAGATGACGTGGCCGCAGCGTTTCCCGATGACGTGGTTTTTCCAACTCTATTTTTTTGGCGTCGCGCCGCTGCTCGGACAACTGATCGCCCAAAATCGCGCAGCGTACACCTATCTGCCCCAGTCTGTGAGACAGTTCCCTGCGCCCGCCGCCACCGCGCAGGTTATGGAAGCCGCCGGATTGCGCGATGTTTCGTGGGAGCTGAAGATGTTGGGGACGGTGGCAATTTTTGTGGGGGTGAAGTAACGGGTAATGAAAATGGGAAATGAGTAATGAGTAATGAGTAATGAGTAATTGGTAATCGGTAATTGGTAATTGGTAATCGGTAACTCGTAATTCGCTATTCGTAATTCGCTATTCGTAATTCGCTATTCGCTATTCGTAATTCGCTATTCGTAATTCGCCCATTCGCCCATTCGCTGATTCTTTCCAATGGAGCATAGTTTGACGGAAAACACAACCGCGCAGTTGGATGAACTTCGGACGCGCCAGGCGCAAGCACAGGCAGGCGGGGGACAATCCCGCATCGATCAACAACACGCGAAGGGCAAGATGACGGCCCGCGAGCGCATCGCCGCGCTGCTTGACCCTGATACCTTCCAGGAATTACAGCCCTTCACGCTCGAACATCCCACAGACGCCGATGCGATCCTCGGCGAGGGTGTGGTGACCGGGTTCGGTCAGATTGGCGGCCGTAACGTCTGCGTCTATGCGCAGGATTTCACCGTCCATGGTGGCTCCGTCTCGCTGGCGCACGCGCGCAAGATCACGCAGCTTCAGGATTTGGCGCTGCGCAACGGCGTCCCTATCGTCGGGTTGCTGGACTCCGGCGGCGCGCGCATCCAGGAAGGGGTGACGTCGCTGCACGGCTACGGCGAGATTTTCTCCAGCAACGTGCTGGCATCGGGCGTCGTTCCGCAGATTGCGGTGATGCTGGGGCCGTGCGCGGGCGGCGCGTCGTACAGCCCGGCGCTCACCGATTTCATCATTATGGTGGACAAGACGTCCACGATGTACATCACCGGCCCAGACGTGATCAAGAGCGTCACGGGTGAGAACGTCGATCACGAGAGCCTGGGCGGCGCGCACGTCCACGCGACGACGAGCGGTGTGGCGCACTTTATCGCCGAGGACGAAACGCACGCGCTCGGTCTGGTGCGGCGCTTGTTGAGCTATCTTCCGGCTAACAACGTGGAGAATCCGCCAGGTCTGCCGGTCAATGAAGCTTTGGCCCCTACCGATCCGGCGCGATTGAATACCCTTATCCCGGACGATCCCAACGTCCCCTACGACATGCGCGCGGCGCTCGACGGGGTGGTGGATCGCGGGAGTTTCTTCGAAGTTCACGCCGGGTGGGCGCGGAACGCTCTGGTGGGGTTCGCCCGGCTGGCCGGGCAGACGGTGGGCATCGTGGCGCAGCAGCCGTTGGAGAAGGCCGGCGTGATCGACATCGACGCTTCCGACAAGATTGCGCGCTTCGTGCGCTTCTGCGACGCTTTCAATCTGCCGTTGATCACCTTCGTGGACTCGCCCGGCTTCTTGCCCGGCGTGGCGCAGGAGTATGGCGGCATCATCCGCCACGGCGCGAAGATTATCTACGCCTACGTCTCCGCCACCGTCCCCAAAATCTCCGTCGTGACGCGCAAGGCTTACGGCGGCGCGTACATCGTGATGAGCAGCAAATCGATCGGCGCGGATTTGCACCTGGCGTGGCCGTCGGCGGAGATCGCGGTGATGGGGCCGGAGGCGGCGGTCAACGTCTTGAACCACCGGGAGATCGCATCAGACGCCGATCCCGAAGGCCGGCGCGCGGCGCTGGTGCAGGCTTACCGCGAGACGCACGCGACGCCGTACTACGCGGCGGAACGCGGCATCCTGGACAACGTGATCGAACCGGCGCAGACGCGCGCCACGCTCATCACGGCGCTGCGGATGCTGCGCGAGCAACTTCGTCCCAAGCCGCCCAAGAAGCATGGGGTTATGCCGGTGTAGAGTAACGAGTAATCGGTAATCGGTAATCGGAAATCGGTAATGAGTAACGAGTAACGAGTAACGAGTAACGAGTAACGAGTTACCAGTAACCAGTTACCAGTTACCCATATGCAGTAACGAAAGATAGAATTATGGCGACTTCATTGAATCAAGCTTTGATATTGACCCTGGTGGGGATGGGGATGACGTTTGCGGCGTTGGGGCTGCTTGTTCTGGGCATGTACGCGATGACCGCACTCATCAACGATGAGCCGCGCCGCAAAAAAGCGCCGGTTGAGGAATCGCCGGCAGAAAAGGTGGTTGTGACACAGGTGGCGGATGTGATCCTGCATCTCGCCACCGCGCGCCAGTTGGAAGTGGTGGCTGGGGAGCGCGAGCTTGCTGCGGCGACGGCGGTGGCCCTGGCGCTGGCGTTGGCAGTCGATACACCGGACACTCGCTATCGCGCCGCCGCTGCCGCTGTGGCGATAGCGATGGCATCTGGCGACGCTGCGCCTGCATCACCAAACATCACCGCTATGCCGGACGCCTGGAACACACACGTGCGCAGCCAACATCTCACGCAGCGCCAGCGTTGGATAAGTAGACAGTAGACAGTAGACAGTAGACAGGGGTAAGAAACACTGTCTTTCCAAAAGTCTGGTTCTTTTCCCGTCTACCGTCTACCAATTCTTGGAGGAATCGAGTATGTCTGTTTATTACGTTACCATTCGTGGAAAACAATACACTGTGGAAGTGCCCGACGTGCGCGCGCGGCCTGTGCGGGCGATTGTGGATGGCGAGGTCGTCGAGGTCGATGTCGCACCCGCGCCGGCTGCCGCTGCGACTCCCGCCCGAATTCCCGCGCCGTCACCCGCGCCTGTCGCTGGGCCGCCGGTTCAGCCGGTCGCTGCGCCGGACGCTCCTCTGTCGGGCGCTGTCGAGGAGATCAAAGCGCCGCTGCCGGGTACCGTCGTCAGCATCGGCGTGAGCGTGGACGATCACGTAACGCACGGCCAGGAGTTGTGCGTCCTGGAGGCGATGAAGATGAACAATCCCATTTGCGCCAGCCAGGCCGGCGTGATCCGCAAAATCTTCATCACCGTCGGGCAGCAGGTGAAACACGGCGCACCCTTGATGGCGATCGAGGCATAAACGATGCAGGCTGTGGCCCGTGCCGAGCGACTTTCGTCGCATCTAGCGAACCAGATCGAGGCGCAAACGCGCGACCCCGACTGGACGTTGGCGCATTACACCTTCGTCGCCAGTGTGACCACGCTGGCTGCGGAGTGTGATATTGCCCATTCGCCGGCGATGTCGGTCGCCAGCAATCACGCGATTCCGCGCCTGCGTCTCGCTTTTATCGGCGAGTCGGCGGAACTGTTGGCCAATTACACGACGTTTCTCATCAGCCTCGGCAGCGAAATGGAGCTGCTGGTCGCTGAAGCGCAGCGCGCCGTGGCGGAACAGGCTTTCAAGGTGCTCAGCAACGAAGCGCAGTGGCAGATGGTATTTCGGGGCGATTCCGCCGTCCTGGATGTTGGCCCGGCGACCGAATTGGCCGACAACGACTTACCGGCGATGCAGGCGTTGGCGAAGCGCGAGCAGTTCGATCTGCGGTTTACCACGCGGGATCCGTTTCAACAGGGGCCAGCTTTCGGCATCTGGGAGGACGACCGGCTGATTGCGATGGGCGTCACCAACCTGCGCTTGCCCGGTGTGGCGCAGATCGGCAACATCGTGGCGGAGAAGACCGCTGCAGAGCAGCTTCGTATCACCGCGATTGTGTCTGCGCTGGTCAAAGCGCACGCTGAACGGTTGAAGGTCTTCTGTATCATCCCACAGCAGTTGGAGGATGCCGTAGCTCTGCTCGAGACGCTGGGCTTCGTCCGCGAACGCCCGATGTACCGGATGCGCTGTGTGCTCAAGGAAGAGAAGTAGCGTTCAGCTTTCAGCCGTCAGCTATCAGCTATCAGTAAGAACGTATACGCAGCGAACTTCGGACTTTCGACTTCGGACTTTCGACTTCGGACTTTAGACTTTAGACTATCTCTTGGGAGTGGCTTGTGAATGGTATTGATCTAAACAACCTGATCGCCGGTTTGAGGGCCGTCACCTGGCAAAGTCTGGTGATGATGGCGGTGGGCGGCGTGCTGATTTATCTGGCAATCGCCAAAGAGTACGAACCGGTGCTGCTATTGCCGATTGGGATCGGCTGCATTATCGCCAATCTGCCACTCTCGGCGATGATCAACCCGGATGAGAACGGCATGTTGTGGGTGCTGAAGCAGGCGGGCATCGACAACGAGCTATTCCCGCTGCTGATCTTCATCGGCGTGGGGGCGATGATGGATTTCAAACCGCTGCTGGCCCAGCCAATTTTCGCGTTGATGGGCGCGGCGGGGCAGTTTGGCATCTTTGGGACGCTGATCCTCGCTATCCTGCTTGGCTTCCCCATGAACGAGGCCGCCAGCATCGGTATCATCGGCGCGATTGATGGCCCGACGAGCATCTACGTCACCGGGAAACTCGCGCCGCATATGCTCGGCGTGATCTCCGTGGTGGCCTATTCGTACATGAGCCTCGTCCCCATTATCCAGCCGCCGATTATGCGCTTGCTCACCACCCGCGAGGAGCGCATGACGAAGATGGCCTACAGCCCGCGCCCGGTTTCCAAGCTGGCGCTGGTGCTGTTTCCGATCATCGTGACGATTGCGGTGGGCATTCTCGTGCCGCAGGCTGCGCCGTTGATCGCCTCGCTGATGCTGGGCAATCTGTTGAAGGAATCCCGCGTGGTGGAGCGGCTGAGCCGGGCGTCGGAAAATGAGATCATCAACGTCACCACGCTGTTCCTGGGATTGGTGGTGGGCAGCACGATGACCGCCGCGAGTTTTTTGAAGCTGGATACGCTCAAAATTCTGGTTCTGGGGCTGTTCGCGTTTGTATTGGATACGGCAGCGGGTCTTATGTTCGGGAAACTGCTCTACGCGCTTTCCGGCAAGAAGATCAACCCGCTCATCGGCGCGGCCGGCATCAGCGCCTTCCCGATGGCGGGCCGTCTGGTGCAGAAAGTCGCCCACGAGGAGGACTTCTCCAATTTCGTGCTGATGCACGCGATGGGCGCGAACACCGCCGGGCAGTTGGGATCAGTAATCGCCGGCGGCGTCTTGCTCACACTAGTCATCCCCCTGGTGGGGGGATAAAATGATAGATTTCACCACAGAGACACGGAGAGCACAGAGATTTTTTAGATTTACTCTGTGGTCTCTGTGTCTCTGTGGTTAGACTCAAAGGAGGATTGCAATGGCTGATCGCAAGAAGATTACGTTACCGAGGTTGTTTCAAAAGGTGGCCAACCACGAGCCAATCACGATGCTGACCTGCTACGATTATCCGACGGCCTCTTTCCAGGAGGAGGCGGGGATCGACATCATCCTCGTCGGCGATAGCCTGGCGATGACGATGCTCGGCTATGAGAGCACGCTGCCGGCGACGATGGACGATATGATCCGCCACACGCAGGCCGTGCGGCGCGGCGCGCCCACCGCCTGGCTCGTCGGCGATATGCCCTACATGAGCTACCAGCCGAGCGTCGAGACGGCGATTCGCAGCGCGGGCCGCTTTATGGCCGAGGCCAGCACCGATTGCATCAAGCTGGAGGGCGGCGTGGAAATGGCCGACCGCGTCAAGGGGATCGTCGCGGCGGGCATCCCGGTGATGGGGCACCTGGGATTGACGCCGCAAAGCTCCAGCGCGCTCGGTGGATTCCGCGTGCAGGGTAAGAGCGCGTTGCAGGCCAAGAAGATCATCGACGATGCGCTGGCGCTCGAAGCGGCGGGGGTGTTCTCCATTTTGCTGGAAATGGTGCCCGACCGCGTGTGCAAGATCATCACCGAGAGTGTGAAAAACTGCTTCATCATCAGTTTGGGATCCGGCCCGCACGCCCACGGGCAACTGTTGATCTACCACGACATGTTCGGCCTGTATCCCAAGTTCAAGCCGCGCATGGCAAAAGTCTTCGGCAACGCCGGCGAGGTCATCCTGAATGGGTTGAAAACTTATGCCCAGGAGGTCACCGACCACACCTTCCCGCAGCCGGAGAACTACTTCACGATCAAAGACGAAGAATATGAGGAGCTATGTAGGCTTTTACCGGAGACAGCCCAAAGAGAAGCTGACGAATTAGCCAATTGACCAGATGGGATTCCACACCGACGAGAATGAAAGTGCTTGCGCCGGATCACAATCCGGCGCTGACGCTGGAGAACGGCGGATTGTGATCCGCCTTAAGCGTTGAAGTGGGTTTATTTTTTGAAGGAGGTTATCGAATGAGCGAAGACCTACGATATTTATTGAAGATCCCTGTGGAACGGCTCGACGACCTCAATGCGATTCTCCTCGACCCCGACACACGTGTGATCAACGATTTCCTCGCCGTTGTCGCCAAATATGGCACGCCGGAAGAGATCAACCGCAAGGCGCACCAGGCACGCCAACTCCCTGTTCTGCTGGAGCGCGTCAAGGCCGTCCGGCCCGAATATCTGGCCGATCTCGAATGGTTGCAGGCGCAGCGCGACAAGGGCGCTTTCATCAGCATCGCCGATTACCGGCGCAAGGTGCTTGGGGCTGAGGCCGACACGATGACGTTTGCCGACGATTTCGCCGTCACGCTGGAAGTGAGCGCGTGCCAGTACTTCCCGTGGGTGATCGAGGCGGCTACGCGCGCTATCGCCCAGGGGACGCTGATGCCGGGGCGTTTCATCCGCGTGCGGAAGATGAAGGAGCAGGAGGCCGACGGCGACCTGCCGGCTTTTGCCGCCGCGATGAACATCATCGGCGCGAGCTACGTGGAGACGCTGGACACCAAAGGCACGGACGGCTCCAACGTCCACCTGGGCGGCCCGGCGACGATCACCGGCTACTTCGGCGGCGTGGGGCAGCCCAACACGCACGCGCTCCAATGGCTCGACGAGTTCCTCTACTACTACACTGAGTACGGCGTCCGCCAGGTGTTGAACGTCAATCCCGGCACGGTGTTGCTTGGCTATCTGCTCTACCGACTGGGCGTGGACATCGAGTTCAAGATTTCGGTCTTCATGGGCAACGACAATCCCTACGCCGGGCTGTGGACGTTGATCGGCGCGAAGCTGTTTGCGCGCGACGACGGCACCTCGCCGTTGATCGGCTTCAACTGGAGCAATTCGATCACCAACGAGACGATGGAGATCACGGCGCAATTCCGCAAGGCGTTGGGCTTCGAGGACGTGGTGCGCTTCGAACATCACATCACCGAGACGTATAAGAGCATCGTGCGGCAGCCATATCTGCGCCGCGACGAGCTGTGCGCCATTGCCGCCCGCGTCGCCAACATCTCCGCCAAGCACGAGGGCGGCGATCCCGACATAGAGCTGACGCGCGAGCATCCGTCGGATATCCTGGATTACTTCCGCGACAAAACCGAAGTCATCGCCGCCGGGGATTGGGACAATCTGCTGCTCAACTTCCTGGACAAAATGGAGGCGACGAACCGCACCGCCTGGGCGCTCACCGAGCGTGGCCTGTCCTTCGTCGCCGCGCAAAATCTTCATAAGTAAGTAGACGGTAGACAGTAGACGGTAGACGGGGGGAGAAAGCCCTGTCTACTGTCTACCAACAAGGAGGCTTTGATGGCTAAAGGGTTCGTCGTGATTGACGTGGATCGGTGCAAGGGGTGCGGGTTGTGTACGCACGTGTGCCCCGCCAATATCCTGGCGTTGTCGCCGGATGCGTTCAACGCGAAAGGGTATCATCCTGTCGCCGTCACCGATGCGGAGAAGTGTATCGGCTGCGCGTCGTGCGCTCGCATCTGTCCTGACGTGGTGTTCACCGTCTACCGGCAGAAGCGTCAGACGCAGCGCGCTCAGGTGAGTGCAGTGGCGTCCGCCGCGCCCGTACCGGTGGCATAGGAGGAGGGCTTATACAATGGCTAAAGAACTGCTCAAAGGTAACGTTGCATTTGCAGAGGCGGCCCTCCGGTACGGGTTGCAGGCGTATTTCGGGTATCCGATCACGCCGCAGAGTGAAGCGCTGGAACACCTCTCGGAGCGGATGATCGATGAGGGGCGCGTCTTCCTGCAAGCCGAGAGCGAAGTCGCCGCGATCAACATGGTCTACGGCGCGGCGTGCGCGGGCGTGCGGGTGATGACATCCACGTCCGGCCCCGGCTTCAGCCTGATGGCCGAGGGTTTCTCCTACATCGCCGGTTCGGAAGTGCCCGCGGTCGTCGTCAACATGATGCGCGGCGGGCCGGGACTGGGCAATATCCAGCCCTCGCAAGCCGATTACTTCTTCATGACCAAAACCGCCGGGCACGGCGACTTCCGCCCGATTGTGCTGGCTCCCGCGACCGTCCAGGAGATCATCGACATGATGGGGCTGGCGTTCGATCTGGCGGAGAAATATCGCACGCTGGTCTTCATCGCTGGCGACGGCGCGCTCGGCCAGATGATGGAGTCGGCGGAGCTGCCGCCGATGCAGCCGGTGCGCACCGAGCGTCCCGACTGGGCGGTGACGGGCAACGCCGGGCGCGAATCGCGGGTGATCACCTCGCTGTACCTGGACCCCGAGCAGCTCGAACGGCTGAACCTGCATTTGCAGCGCAAGCTGACGGTCATCAAAAAGAACGAGATACGCTGGCAGGAGTACCAGACCGACGACGCCGACCTGCTGCTGATCGCCTACGGCACCGTCGGGCGGACGTGCCTCTCGGTGGTGCGCGAGGCGCGCCAGCAGGGTCTCAAGGTGGGGCTGTTGCGCCCGCAGACGCTGTGGCCTTTTGCTGAAGCGCGCATCACCGAACTCGCGGGAAAGGTACGCGGCATCCTGGTCGCCGAGATGAGCGCCGGGCAGATGTTGGAAGACGTCGAGCGCGCGGCCCAGGGCAAAGTCCCGATCCGCTTCCACGGCAGAATGGGCGGTATGATGCCGATGGTGGATGAGGTTTTGGCGGATGTGTGGAAGTTGGCGG
>DAOUAY010000245.1:0-13552 GCA_034432995.1 Anaerolineae bacterium
GGCTGCTCTACCTCGTCGCCGAGCGCCCGCGCAACGTCACCGAGCTGACCGAGCTGCTGGACGTGACGCAGCCGACCGTCTCCCACCACCTGCGCGTCCTGCGCGAGCGCGGCCTGGTCAACGCCGAACGCGACGGCACCTCCATCTACTACTCCCTGGGCGATCCCCGCATCCTCGAAGCGATGAACATCTTACGCAGTTTCGTAGCGGACAAGATACAAGAGACAGGAAGCAAGAGTCAAGAGTTAAGAGTTAAGAGTTAAGAGTTAAGAGGCAAGATTGGCCGGTTATCATTTGCCATTTGCCATTTGCCATTTGCCATTTGCCATTTGCCATTTTTGCAGGAGGTATACCTATGGGACAATTATCAGCAGAACAGACCAATTGGCTTGAAACGACCTTTGGCGACCGGATGACGACCCGGCGCGTGGAGCGCAAGCTGTACAGTCACGACGTCGGCGAGATGCCGCTGTTGATCAAGCCACTCATTGGCAAACCGATGACCGGCGCGGTGGTGCAGCCGGAATCGGAGGCGGAGATCGTCGCGTTGGTGAAGTGGGCGGCGGCGAACCGCGTCCCGCTCGTGCCGCGCGGCAAAGCGACATCGGGTTACGGCGGCGTGCTGCCGGTGAAGGGCGGCGTGGTCATCGATTTCTTCCGCATGGCGAAGGTGCTGCGCGTGGACGTCGCAGCGCAGACCGCCACGCTGCAACCCGGCATCGTCTGGGAGAACGCCGACCGCGCGCTGAAGAAGCACGGGATGACACTGCGCACCTACCCCAGCAGTTACCCCTCGGCGACGGCGGGCGGCTGGCTGGCGCAGGGCGGGGCGGGCTACGGCTCCTTCGAATCGGGCTGGTTCCGCGACAACGTCGTCAGCGCGCGCGTCGTTCACGGCGACGGCTCCGTGGGCCTCTTCGAGGGCGAGGGCCTGGATATGATCTACGAGGCCGAGGGCATCACCGGCATCATCACCGAGATGACGATCAAGATCATGCCCGAAGTCCCGCTGGACATCCTCTCCATCGGCTGCCCCGACGCGCGCGAGTTGCAACACCTGCTGGAAGGCTTTATGGAGTGCAACCTGCCGATCTGGTCGATGCACTTCATCAACCCGCGCATGGCGACGATGAAAAACCAGGCCCCGCCGATGATGCACCAGGGTCATCCGGCCGAGAAACACGTGGAATTGCCCGAAACCTACATCACCACGATTGCGGTCCGCCAAACGGACGCCGCCGTCGTGCGGGAGAAATTGGCCGAGCGGATGAACGCCGGCAAGTGCAAGGCCGCCCTGCTCAGTGATGAGATCGCGCAGCACGAATGGCAGAACCGCTTCCGCATTATGACGGTGAAACGCCTGGGGCCGAGTCTGGTCCCGGCGGAGGTCGTCGTGCCGCTCTCCGGCCTCGGCGCGATGCTGTCCGACGTCGAAACCAAAATCGCGCAGCCTCTGGTCAAGGAAGGGATGCTCATCCGCCAGGGACGCAATCCCAAGGGCGAGCCAGAAGTCGTCATCCTGGGCTTCATCCCCGCCGACCAGCGCAAGTTGAGCTACAACTTCGTCTTCCCGCTCTCATTGACCGTCGCCGGGATCGCGGAGAAGTACGGCGGGCGGCCCTACGCCACTGGGTTGTACTATGCCAAGATGGCGCCCAAAGTGCTGGGGCAGGAGCGCGCCAAAGTGATGAAGGAATTCAAAGCGAAGGCCGACCCCGCCGGGATTCTCAACCCGGGCAAGGTCATCGGCAACGCGCTGATCAGCAACGCGCTGATTGCCGCCAACGCCTTCGAGCCGCTGCTGCGCCCCTTCGGCAACGCCGTGAGCACCGACGTGGGCGAGAAATTCCCCGACAAGCCCGTGCGCGGCATCCCGGAGGATGTAGCGTGGTATGCCTACGCCTGCTCGCAGTGCGGCTACTGCGTCCAGGAGTGCGATCAATACTACGGGCGCGGGTGGGAAAGCCAGAGTCCGCGCGGCAAATGGTACTGGCTGCGCGAGTATATGGAGGGCCGCGAGAAGTGGGATCAGTTTATGGTCGATACCTTCCTGGTCTGCACCACCTGCGAACTGTGCAACCTGCGCTGCTCGGCCTCGCTGCCCATCGAATCCTCGTGGATGAAACTGCGCGGCAAGCTGATCCACGAAGACAAAAGAATGACGTTCCCGCCCTTCGAAATGATGGCAGCGGCGCTCACCGATCAAGGCAACATCTGGGCCGGGTATCGGAAAAACCGCGAAGAGTGGTTCCCCGCCGACCTGAAGGAAAAACACAGCGGCAAGAAGGACAAGGCTGTCTATTTCGCCGGATGCACGGTGAGTTACGTCGAGCACGACATTGGGCAGGCGACGGTGCGGCTGCTGGATGAGGCGGGTGTGGACTTCACCTACGTCGGCAAGAAGGAGAACTGCTGCGGCACGCCGATGCTCGTTGCGGGCAAGTGGGAGGTCTTTGCGGAGACGCTGAAGAAGAACATCGCCGCCGTCAAGGCTGCCGGGGCGGATACTGTCATCACCTCCTGCCCGGCGTGCAATATGATGTGGCGGCACGTCTACCCGGAATGGGCCGAGAAGTTGGGGATCGAATACGGGATCACCGCCAAACACTACAGCGAAGTGGTGGCGGAGAAGTTACGCGATGGCTCATTCACCTTCCCCCCCTTGCGTCCCCCCCAATGGGGGGGAGAGGAGGGGGGGGGAGCGCCGGTCAACGTGACGTGGCACGACTCCTGCCACATGGGGCGCGTCTCGCACATCTACGAAGAGCCGCGCGCCGTGATCAAGGCCATTCCCGGTGCAAATTACGTGGAAATGGAATACAACCGCGACGCGGCGCACTGCTGCGGCAGCGTTTTGACCCTTATCAAGGATCCCCCTATCGCCGCCGAAGTGGGCAAGACGCGCCTGGATGAAGCCATCGAAGCCGGCGCGCAGAAAGTGCTGGCGGCCTGCCCGTGCTGTGAGTTCCAACTGCGCGTCTCCCGCGACAAAAAGAACGTGGATGTCGAAGTGGTCGATCTGGCGCGCTTCTGCGCCGAGGCGCTCGGCTACACCGACCTGCCCGACCCGCACCCGGAGGTGAAGGCGCAGTGGGCCGTCTTCGAGGCGATGATCGCGCTGATGACGCCACAGGGCTTCGCCGACCTGATGGGGACGATGTGGCCCGAGCTGATCGACGCGATGCCGTTCGGCATGGGCAAGATGATGCGCGCGATGGGCAAAATCCCCGGCGCATTGGGGATGATGAAGCCGATGTTCCCGATCCTCTTCCCCAAACTGCTGCCGATGATGATGCCGAAGGTGATGGACACGATGCTCGCCCGCGTCGCCGCGCAAATCCCGATGCCCGGCTACATGGCCGAGCAGATGCCGGACCTGATGCCAAAGGTGATGGACAACCTGATGCCGCACATGATCGGCGACGTGGTACCGCTGGTGACGGAACCGATGATCGCGTATCTCAAGGGAAGTTAGACGAATCACAGACAACGCGCCCGATTGTTGATGCAATCGGGCGCGTTGTGTTGAGAACCTATCCGCAAATTCGCGCCACACCCCGTCTCGGGGTGGTTTTGCCCTCGAGGATGGGGGACAGCGTCACTTCGTCCAAAACAGATCACGCGCGCGCGCATCAGCGCAGGGCTTCAAACTGCCGGAGCATCTCCTCGACGCTGAGCGTACCGGGGGCGAAGCCCAAAGCTGCGGCAGCTTGCGCCAGTTGCGTGATCTGCGGCGGCTCCACGAAGGTCTGCGCCAGCAACTCAGGCTGAGCGAAAATGTCGCGCGTGGGACCGTCCGCCAGCCCCTGCCCCCGGGCCATAAGGACCACACGCTCGGCATACCGCGCCACGATGGGCATATCGTGCGTGATAATGACGACGATGTGCCCGCGATCCTTATGCAAATGGGTGAGGAAATCCATGATTTCCAACGACTGCTTCATATCCTGGCCGGTCGTCGGTTCGTCCACAATGATGACCTTGGGCCGCAGCGCCAGGATGGAGGCGATGGCCACACGTTGCCGCAAGCCTTTCGGCAAGAAGAAGGGGTGTTGGTCGAAGGTCTCCGGTTTCAGCCCCACCACCTCAACCGCTTCTTCCACCCGAGCTTTGACCTCATCGGCGGGTCGCTGGATATTGCGCGGCCCGTAGGCGATCTCGTCCCAGACGTTGCTGTTGAAAAGCTGGTGGTCAGGGTTCTGAAAGACGTACCCCACGCGCACTGCCATATCCGTGATCGACGTCGTCCGCGTATCCAACCCATCGACGATGACGCGTCCTGCGGTAGGTTTGAACAGCCCGTTCAGGCACTTCGATACCGTCGTCTTGCCGGAGCCGTTCTGGCCAATGAGCGCGACAAAATCGCCGTCCGCAAGCGTAAAACTGACATCGCGCAGCGCTTCCGTCCCATCGAGGTAGCGGTAGACCAGGTTCTCGACGCGCACATAAGGGGTCCCGTTCATCGCGCCACCTCCATCAACGCCCGCAACTGCATTGCGCCGGAAGGGACGGTCAAAGGCAGCGGTGAGGGAACCGGATAATGTCCGGCGACTTTCAGACGGTAGAAGAACTCCAACACGCCAGGTGGAAAGACGTCGTGCGCCAGCAGGTCATCCATCCGCTCGAAGAATGGAAGCGCCTCATCGACCAGGAGAACCTCGCCGTGGTAGAGGAGCACCATCACATCCGCTAGCGGGACCAGGTATTCCAAGCTATGCTCGATGACGACGATGGTGCTCTGGTACTCGCGTTTGAGGCGCCCCAGGACTTCGAAGACGCGCTTGCGACCCAACGGATCGAGCATAGAGGTGGGTTCGTCAAGCACGATGACGGGGGGGCGCATGGCCAGCACCGAGGCCAACGCAACGCGCTGCTTCTGTCCACCGGAGACCTCGTAGGGCGGTTTGTCCATCAACGGCTCGATTTCGGTCAACGGCACAACCCAATCCAGCCGCGCCCTGATCTCGTCCAACGTCAGCCCGATATTCTCCATCCCGAAGACGACCTCGTCCTCTACCGTCATCGCCGTAAACTGCGCTTCAGGGTCGGAGAAGACCAGCCCAACTTGTTGACAAAGCTGCGCTTGAGAAAAGTCCATCACTTCCTTTTCCATCACGTAGACGCTACCCTTCCGCGCCCCGCGATACTGGTTGGGAACCAACCCGTTCATCGAGTAAGCCAGCGTTGTCTTGCCGGATCCGTTTGGGCCGATGATACCGACCACCGTCCCTTGCTCAATATCCAGGTTGACGTTCTTGAGGGCGGGTTCTTGCGTACCTGTATAGCGCCATGTGTACGCCTCAAAACGGATCGCGGCAGTCATGTTGCACCGCCCCCAAGCCAGCGTTCCAGCAATCGCAGCACGGCCGAAGTTTCCAGCGTCAAGTAGCCAAACCCCAATCGGGCCGCGAGGATCAGCACCAAGACCAACGAGATCGCCGCAACGAGCACACCGTCCATCCGGCGGAAACGGTACTTGGTGAGCACGTAGTCCGGGCGCGAGACATTCTGCAGACCGGTGAAGCTGTACCCGCGGGCAACGATTGCATTGGCGAACTCATCAGAACGGCGCAAAGCCAAGGCAAACAGTGGTACGATGTACATCACGAACTGTCGCAGTTTGTAAGCCAGGGACTTACCCGTGGGGTCGAAACCGCGCGCTTTCTCCGCCTGCCGGACCACCGAAAAATCTTCGATCACCATGCCCACGGCGCGCAGCGCCATCGCGGTCAGGTAGGTGATCACAAAGGGGACGCGCGCCCAGCGCATCGCCACGAGCATATCGCGTTCACGGGAGGTGCTGAGGAACAGCACCATCACGAAAATCATCGGGAGCACACGGGCGTAAACCTCGACTGCGGCAATGATGCGCTCATAGTAAAACGGAAACCCTAACACCGTGAACACCGTCCGAAACTCCGGATGCCGTCCGCCCAGGATCGTGTACGACGAAAAGATCAACACGCCCATCGAAATCGAAACCGGGATGTACAGCTTCAGGGTGGCAAAACGCACCTTGCTGTAGCTCAACAAAAGGATCACGACGAGGATAATAGCCAGGTTCCACTCCGGTGCGCTGATCAGCATAGGGAAAAGGCTGACGACTAACAGAAAGAAAAGGCGCACAAAAGGATGGATACGGTAGATAGGAGAGACATCGGGCACATAGCCCAGAATGGTCTTATGCATCACAGCCATAATTCTACTCCTCTACCCTTGCGAAGGTTGTAAACCTTCGCAAGGGTACCAGAACAAAGCAGGGAGGAATCTCTTCCCCCCTGCAGATGTGCGGGAATGATCCGGAATGCTCGCGGAATCAGGCCCACCAGCGCTTCACGAAGGCGGTAGTCGTGATCACGACACTGGACAACGCCTTGAGCAAAATGACGCCGAAGACGATGCCGGCGACTTCATTGCCGCCGAACCAGCCCCAGACGAAGAGCGGGACGGAGTCGGTGGTGAGCAAGCCAAATCCCCTGAGCACGACCAGCGTCGAGTAGAGCGCGCCGAAGATATTGGCAACCGTGATCGAGATCAGGAAGATCGCCCAATCACGCCCGGACTTCAGCCGAGGATCGCCCTTGAAGTAGCGGAACGCCCACGCAGGCAGGAACGACTGGAGGGCGTTCGCCGGGATATAAGCCAGCGACACGTAGATCGGCGTCCCGGCAACGCCGTTAGAGATGATAGGGAATAGCGCCGCAGCGATTACACCCCACAACCCGAACCAGATGCCGCCGATGTTCTGCACGGCGATGGCGGGCCAGAAGAAATTCACACCGAAGCCCAAGGGAAACGAGAAGCTCCCGAACGCTCCCACCACCGCGCCAATGCCGATCATCAGCGCCGTGATCACGATGTGAATCACCCCTGGCTTACGAACCTCCCTTTCCTCAACTGCCCAAATCTGTTCTGCGTCCATGATAATCCTCCTGTAGAATGAATGTGAATAATAGGATAAGTTCACGCTACAGAAGCATGAACCCGAGAAAAGTATACAATGGTTACCGGAAGATGTCAATCAAGTACCATTCAGTCGCTCGTCCAAAGCGAGCAACCAGGCACGGACCTGCGCCACCCGTGGGTCTTCGAGCATTCTGAACAAGGCCAATGCGTGCCGCCAGCTTTCTTGCGCGCGTTTGGCGTTGCCCAGAGCGCCGCACGCGCCGCCGATGTGCATCATAGCCTCGGCTTCGGCCCGACGGTCGTGCAATTCATACACGATCTTGAGGTATTGCTGGTAACACCGGAGCGCCTGCGCGTGCTCTTCCTGCGCTGTGTAGATTTGCCCCATGAAATATAACGTCGTCGCTTCCGCCTGGCGATCCAGACGCTGCGCGGATTCCAGCACCCGCTCCAGGATGACCATCTGCTCCGTCATCGGCAGCACCCGGCTCAGCATGGGGAAAACGCGCAAGACCACGTCGCACAGCCAGCGATCGACGTTCCCCGGATGAGGCCAACTGGAGTCCGCACCGCTCATCCGCAACCATGCCGCCCACAGATGCGGCCAGATGGCGCTGAATCGCCAAATCCCTTCCTCACGATAGGAGCCGCGCGCGTTGTAGAGATCGCCGGCGCGGGCAGCTTCGGCCAGCACGTAATGGGCATAGCGCGTCATCACCAGACGGGTGCGCTCCGGTTGTCCGAGCATGAGTTCTTGCGCGTAGAAGGAGACCATATCGTGCAAGGCGTAAAGCTCCGTCTCTGGCGTGTACATCACTAGGTTGCTGCGGACGAAGGCCACCAACAGCGCGTCGGCGGTCTCCATATCGACGCCCCACACCACCATGGCCGCCAGACGGGAGAAAGGCGCAGGGAACACCGCTAACGCTTCAAAGAAGGGTCGTTGTTCGGCGGACATGGTCTCGTAGGCCAGTTCCAACGCGATGGTCACCGCCAGGTTGGCGTCGACGGCGCGCAACGCCGTCAGCCGTTTTTTGATCGCGGTATAACGCGCTAACAAGGCGCGCGGCGTTCGCGCACCCGAATCGCGTAGAATTGCGCCCACCAATCGCAACGCCAGCGGGCTGCCTCCGAAATGTTGCAAGATTTTGTTGAGTAGCCGTTGCGGCATCCGCGCGCACTCAGGCGCGATTTGCATCAGCAGCGCGCGCGCATCTTCCGGGCGCAACTTGCGCAAACTCAGCGCATATAGCTTCGCCGAAACGGGAAATTCACTGCGGGCAGTCACAATCACCGCTGAAGGTTGGCGGGGCAACAATCGTCGCAATTGCGTGGGGCTGGCAGCGTTGTCCAGCAGCAACAGCACCTTGAGGTCGCTAAACGTATCGCGGTACAGGCGATCCAGCTCGCCTGGCTCTTCAGGCAACAAGGCGTCGGGATAAAACGGGCGGAGAAGACGGCGCTGCGCCTGACCAGGGTCCAACGAGGTGACAACGTCCGGCATCCCTCCGCGCAGATCGAGTTCCAGGCAACCATCGGGGAAGTTCTTGGCCAGCTCCGCCGCCAACCGGCGGGCCAACGCCGTCACACCCTCCCCCAGATCGCCGGTGGCGCTCGCGATCAGCACTCCGCGATCGAAGTTCGCCAACAGGTCCGCCATCTCTGCCTGCCGTCCAACAAACCCAACCGGCGGCGGCGTGATGTTGAACCGCAGCACTGGCGGACGGACAAACTGCTTAGCTTCGGCTGCTGGTGAAAGTTTTCGAGCCACCCCACACTCCATCGTTCGATCACGATATGCAGTCACCCTGGTGAAGGCTGCCAATCAGCCCCCCCCCTTCGCAAGGGTCAAGCTACGCTATATTGTAGAGGCGCTTGCCGATAAAGGCAAATGGCCATTGGCAAACCGGCTAACTTCTGCTATAGTTTAAGTAACTGCAGGCGCTTCCACGCCCTTCCAAAGTCATCGTCAATCGCGCTCAGAACGCCTGACCATCTGACTGACGACTATCCGACTGACGACGCGCGAATCTTCGCGCCCAGACTGTTTTCATAAGGAGGTATGCAATGGCAGTCATTACGATTTCCCGGCAATATGGCAGCGGTGGCGACGAGATCGCCGAGCGCGTTTGCGACATTCTCGGCTACACCTACTTCGACAAAAACCTGATCGCCAAAGTCGCCACTGAAGTGGGCGCGTTCAAAGAAGAGCAGATCGTCGACATATCCGAAGACACGTACATGATGCGCAACTTCATGGAACGGTTGTTTGGTGGACGCCGCATCAAGGTTCAGACTGGCGTTCTAGGCGGCGCAAAAACGTCACAAATGCAATCGCTCAACGGAGAACAGGGTGTGGCCCTCATGCGCAGTACGATAATGGGGGCGTACCAGCACGGCAACGTCGTCATTGTGGGGCGGGGCGGACAGGCCATCTTGCGCGAGCAGCCAGGCGTGCTTCACGTGCGTATCGCCGCGCCGTTGGGAGCGCGGGTGATGCGCGTCAAGGAGCGGAAGAACATCACCCTCGGCGAAGCCACCGACCTCGCCAAGAGCAAGGACCTGGCCGCCGAGACGTATCTGCGGGAGTTCTTCGACATCGACTGGAACGACCCACTGCTCTACCATCTCACCATCAACACCGGCCGGTTCGACATCGATGGCGCAGTCGAAATCATCGTCAGCGCGTTGAGTCGTCTCAAAACGGTCAAACTCGGACTGACGTAGTCTCTATCCGAAAATTATGCTTTCGAGCGTTGATGGCGCGTCGACGGTGAATTTTCGGATAGGTTCGTAATGTGTCAAAAATCATCCTAAAAATGGTAAATAACCATTGACGAAACTAGGTGGTATGCTATAATCTCACCCGGAAATACGCTATGATTATGGTAGGAACACAGAAAATGAACATACTCCCATTCGCCCCACTTTCTCATTTCTCATTATCTCTTTTCTAATTTCTCATTTCTGCTGTCGAGTTTCTAATCTCTAATGACCAATTTAGGAGGATCGTATGGAAAAACGTAAAATGGTTATGGTGGATGGCAATACCGCGTGTACGTGGGTCGCGCACAAGATCAACGAAGTGATTGCCATTTACCCAATTACCCCGTCCACCTCGATGGGCGAGATGGCAGACGCCTTCTCGGCGGCGGGGCAGACGAACATCTGGGGCACAGTACCCCTCGTGGTCGAGATGCAATCGGAAGGCGGGGCGGCTGCTTCCGTCCACGGCGCGCTGCAAACCGGCTCGCTGACCACCACCTTCACCGCGTCGCAGGGGCTCATGTTGATGATTCCCAGTATGTTCAAGATCGCCGGCGAGTTGACCTCGGCGGTCATTCACGTGTCGGCGCGCAGCCTGGCGATGCAGGCGCTCTCGATCTTTGGCGATCACAGCGACGTGATGGCCGTGCGCTCGACCGGGTTTGCGATGCTGTCCAGCAACTCCGTCCAGGAAGCGCACGACATGGCGCTGATTGCGCAGGCGGCGACGCTGGAAGCGCGCGTGCCGTTCATCCACTTCTTCGACGGCTTCCGCACCAGCAATGAGATCAACAAGATCGAACAGTTGACCATCGATGACCTGAAGGCTATGATCAACGACGATCTGGTGCGGGCGCACCGCGCGCGCGCGATGAACCCCGAAAAGCCCGTCACCCGCGGCACGTCGCAGGGGCCGGACGTGTACTTCCAGGGACGCGAGACGGTGAACCCGTTCTATGCCAAGACCCCCGCCATCGTCCAGGCGACGATGGACAAATTTGCGGGATTGGTGGGACGCCAGTATCACCTCTTCGACTACGTTGGCGCGCCGAATGCCGAGCACGTCATCGTGATGATGGGGTCCGGCGCGGAAGTGGCGCACGAGACGGTCGAGTACCTCAACGCGCACGGCGAGAACGTTGGCCTGCTCAAAGTCCGCCTCTATCGCCCGTTCGACGTGCAGGCGTTCGCCGCCGCTTTGCCCCAGAGCGTGAAGCTTCTCGCGGTGCTGGATCGCACCAAGGAACCCGGCGCGATCGGCGAGCCGCTGTACGAAGACGTCATCACCGCGCTGACCGAGGCCGGGCGCACGAATATCGCCGTCATCGGCGGGCGCTACGGCCTTTCGAGCAAGGAATTCACCCCGGCGATGGTCAAGGGTATCTTCGAGGAAATGAAGAAGGCCAAGCCCAAGAACCACTTCACCGTGGGCATCAACGACGATGTGACACACACCAGCATCGCCTACGACCGCTCGTTCAACATCGAGCCGAAAGACGTTGTCCGCGCGATGTTCTTCGGGCTGGGGTCCGACGGTACGGTGGGCGCGAACCACGATACCATCGAGATCATCGGCATGGAGACCGACAACTTCGCGCAGGGCTACTTCGCCTACGACGCCAAGAAGTCGGGCGGGTACACCGTCTCGCACCTGCGCTTCGGCCCACGCCCCATCCGCCAAACCTGCCAGGTGACGTCGGCCAGCTTCATCGGCTGCCACCAGTTCGTCTATCTGGAAAAACTGGATGTGCTCGGCCCGGCCATCGAGGGCGGGACATTCCTGCTGAACACGCCCTACAATCCCCGCGAAACGTGGGACAAAATGCCGCGCCACGTCCAGCAGCAGATCATCGATAAGCAGCTCAAGTTCTATGCCATCAACGCCTACAAAGTCGCCGACGATGCCGGCATGACGGGCCGCATCAACACCATCATGCAAACGTGTTTCTTCGCGCTCTCCGGCGTGCTGCCCCGCGATGAGGCCATCGCCGAGATCAAGAAAGCGATCCACAAGCGCTTCATCAGCAAAGGCCAAAAGGTCGTGGAGGCGAACTACGCTGCCGTGGATAACGCGCTGGCAAACCTGGTCGAAATCCAGGTGCCCGCCGAGGCCACCAGCACCGTCGAGGTGCCGCCGATTATGATCCCCGGCGGACCGGAATTCGTCTACCAAGTGGCCGCCAAGATCGCCTCGCTCACCGGCAACGACGTGCCCGTTTCAGCTATGCCGGTAGACGGCACGGTGCCCACCGGCACGTCACAATACGAGAAGCGCAGCATCGCGCTCGAAATGCCCGTGTGGAACCCCGCCGTCTGCATCCAGTGCGGCAAGTGCGCGATGGCCTGCCCGCACGCCGTCATCCGCACCAAGATTTACGCTCCGGCGTTCCTGGCGGACGCGCCCGAAGGTTTCCTGTCCACCGACGCCAAGGGCAAGAAGTTCGAGGGGATGAAGTTCACGGTCCAGGCCGCGCCCGAAGACTGCACCGGCTGTGGGCTGTGCGTGGAGACCTGCCCGGCGCAGGATAAAGCCAACCCCGGTCGCAAGGCCATCAATATGACCCCGCAGCCGGCCATCCGCGCGCAGCAGCGGGAGTATTGGAACTTCTTCTTCAACAACCTGCCCGATTTCGACCGCACCGAGTTGAACCTGAACACCGTGAAGGAAACGCAGCTTCTGCGCCCGCTGTTCGAGTTCTCCGGCGCGTGCGGCGGCTGCGGCGAAACGCCCTACATCCGCCTGATCAGCCAGCTCTACGGCGACCGCGCGATCATCGCCAACGCCACCGGCTGCTCGTCCATCTACGGCGGACACATGCCCACCACCCCCTACACCACCAACGATGAAGGCCGCGGCCCCACCTGGAACAACAGCCTGTTCGAGGACACCGCCGAGTTCGGGTTTGGCTTCCGGCTGACGCTGGACAAACAGGAGCAGTACGCGCGCGAGTTGGTGGCGCAATTCCGCGCCACACTCGGCGACGAGTTGGCTGACGGCCTGCTCAACGCCGCGCAGCAAACCGAGGCCGACTACGCTGCGCAGCGCGAGCGCGTGGCGCAGGTGCGCAGCCGCCTGGCCGCAGACGATAACCCGAAGGCGAAAGACTTGCTCAGTCTGGCCGACGTGCTGGTGCGCCGCTCCGTGTGGATGTTTGGCGGCGACGGGTGGGCCTACGACATCGGCTTTGGCGGATTGGATCACGTGCTGGCGCAGGGCCGCAAGGTCAACGCGCTGGTGCTCGACACACAGTTGTACTCCAACACGGGCGGGCAAATGTCGAAGGCGACGCCGCGCGGCGCGGTGGCGAAGTTCGCTGCAGCCGGGCGCCCGCTGCCTAAGAAGGACCTCGGCCTGATTGCGATGACCTACGGCAACATCTACGTCGCGCAAATCGCCATGGGCGCGGACGATGCACAAACGCTGCGCGCTATCCGCGAAGCCGAATCTTACGAAGGTTCCAGCCTCATCATCGCCTATAGCCACTGCATCAACCAGGGTATCCCGCAGATGAAGTACGGCTTCGAGCAGCAGAAGAAGGCCGTGGCCTCCGGCGCGTGGATTCTGTACCGCTACGACCCGCGCCTGGTGCTGGAAGGCAAGAACCCGCTACAACTCGACTACGGCCCGCACAAGCGCGAGGACAAGCCGCAGTTGGACATCGCCGACTTCATGTACAACGAGGTGCGCTTCAAGACGCTGACGCAGTCGAAGCCGGAGATCGCCAAGAACCTGTTGGCGCTGGCCCGCCAAGATGCCGTCGCGCGCTGGGTGTACTACAAGCAGTTAGCCGGTCTGGACTATAGCTGGACGCAGGCTGAGTAACACTGCGGATTTGAAAATACGCAAAAACCGCCCACCGATGATTCGGTGGGCGGTTTT
>DAOUAY010000246.1:0-32133 GCA_034432995.1 Anaerolineae bacterium
TGTCCGGTTTCCCGCGAGGGGGTGGCGGAGATGCTGGCGGAGATCGTCCAAATCAATCCGCGCGCGCTGCGGATGTTCGCCCGCTGGTCCGATGAACCGGTGGACGGTTCGCCGGAGAGTTTACGGAAGTTAGCCGCGCATTTCCCTTCACTGACCCTGCATCCACAGTGTGAGGCCGCCAGAAAAGATAGCGATTCCCTGTAATCAGCCGCAGCACGCTGCCGGTTCTGGACCGCAGCACGTCGGCTCCGGCCCTCCGCACGATGGCTCCTTCAATCCGCGCAGCGCCGCGTTGATCATCGCCGCTGCGCAGCCCACGCCGCTATCGACCTTCAGCGCGCCGGTGGGACAGTTGAGCTGACACGCGCCGCACTCCATGCAGGCGTCGGCCCGCACGATCTGCACCCGCCGCGTCCCGCGCGCGCCCGGCGCGAATACCTCTTGTGGGCACACCGCGCTGCACATCCCGCAGTTGATGCAAGCGTCTGCGTTGAACGCCAACGTGTTGCGCCTGCTCAGCGCCACGAATTCCGCCTGTGCAGCAGTCGCGCAGCCACATGCCGTCGTTTCAATATCGCTTGTCATCATTCACCTCATCACCTTGTCGTTTTCTTGTTTTTCCGCGTCACTCGCAGCCCAAGCGCCAACAGCACACCCGCGCCGAACATCACCGTCATCACACGGATGTACTTGAACATCTCACGCTTCACGCCCGTTTTGGACGTGAACGGCGCCGCGCCGGTGAAGTTGAGCGCGAGGAAGGCCGTCACCGGCGGTAGACTCAACAGGTAAGCCAGCGGCCACCCTCGTCCCTCGCCGCGCTTCCGGGACGCCAGCGCAAACGGCAACGCCGTCAGCCCGCCCAGGATGAAGCCCTTGCTGCTAAAGTCGTCGGTTGGGAGCCACGGCAGCAGAATGGGGAACACCGCCGCTCCCGCCAGCACGGCGGCCACCGCGCCCGCCGCCGCCAGTGGCCCCAGCAGTACGGCCAACACCAACGCCGCTAACACCCACGATGCCCCCGCTGATGGCGATGAGCGCCGCTTCGATCACCACCTCGGTCAGGATGTGACCGTCCTCGGCGCCCAACGCCTTCTTCAGGCCGATCTCGCGGCGGCGTTCCTGCACGCTGACCACCATCGTGTTGATGAACGGCGGATCGGGAGTAAAATGCATTGAAATACCCAAGATACTTTGATGTTGAAAACGGGGGAGTCATGAAAGGTATCTCACATTTCATCACCGGTGTTGCCATCGCCACCTTCTTCCCGGAAGTGGTGCGGGCGGGAGGCGTGGGATCGCTGCTGCCGATGCTCGGCGGCGTTGGCGGCATTTTGCCCGATACGATTGACTTTAAATTCGCCAGATATTGGGAAAAATTCGACGTAGAGATCGACCCCGGCCGTGAACCTGACGCGGAGAAAATCGCTGACACCCTCGTCGCGGCGATGCGTGGGGCCTACGAAAGCGGCAAGGACTGCAACGTCATCGTGCACACCATCCGCATGGGCGCGGACCTGTGGCGCGAGTATGCCATCCGCTTCATCCCCGACAGCGACGAGATCGCCGTGCGCATCGGGCCATTGGTCAACACCGGGCAGGTGCCCCTCGCGGGAAGTGAGCCGGACGGTGCAGTGGAAGTCCGTCGCAAGGTCGGCGCGCCCGTGCGGAACACCTACAGCGAGGAGTACAAGGTCAACATCTTTTCCGGGCCGACCTTCCGTTTTGCGCGGGAAGGCGACCAGGTGCGCGTGCATTTCCTTGATTGGCATCACCGCTGGACGCACAGCCTGCTCCTCGCCGTGGCGGTCGGCGCGGTGATGGGGCTGCTCGTGGGCCTGCTCACCGGCAACTGGCCCACGGCAGGGTGGGGCGGTCTGGTGACGGGATTGGGTTTTGCCGGACACATCCTTGAAGATCAGCTCGGTCATATGGGCAGCAATCTCTTCTGGCCGCTCACGCGTAAGCGCATCCCCGGCCCGGGCCTGATTCACGCCAGCGACGCGATCCCCAACTTCCTCACGGTCTATACCGCCGTGGCCTTGATCCTCTTCAACCTCGACCGGTTTTCGGGCGCGGCGCGCTTGCTGCCGTCGAGCTACCTGCTCGTTGCGGTGGGACTGCCGTGGTTTATCCTGGGCGGGATGTATGTACTCGGCAAATCTCGTAGGGCGCATCCTCACCCCTCTCGTGAGAGTGTTCGCCAGGAGGAGCGCATCACCGAAGCCAGCCCGGTCGAGGTGGCTTAGCACAAGGCCAGACTACAAAAGTCTCACGTGGTTGACGTAGACTTTTGTCGTCTTTGATGAGATGGCCTGACGCGCATAGAAATGTGGTATAATTCCTGTTTGTGAGAAAGGTTTGCGCATCGTCTATGCCCTGGAGCATCAGAGTAGCGTTGCTCCTGGTTTTTGTCTTGACGACCGCTTGTCAGGCTGTTGTAACGCCCCCGCCCACCGCGACGCCTCCGCCTACCACGACGCCTACCCCGCGGACGACCGCGGTGTTGTCACCGAGCGGCTTTCTCACGCCCATCCCGCCCACGGCGACGTTAACGCCTACACCATCTCCTACCCCCGTGGTGCACGTCGTGGTTCAAGGGGACACGCTTTTTGGCATCGCCCTCGAATACGGTGTCAGTATGAATGCGTTGGTGCAGACGAACGGCCTGGATGTGAACCAGTACCTGAGCATCGGGCAGACGCTGGTTATCCCGGTGGAGACGGAGGAGGGCGAGGAGCTGGGCATGGTCGCGCCGGTGGGACACATGATTCTGGCCACCCCGACGCCGTTGCCTTTGGACATCGTGGGGACGACGTTGTACCAGACGCCGGTGGGGGGGGTGTGGTGCATGGGCGAGGTCGCCAATACCACCGAAGGCCCGATCACCAACATTCAGGTGCAGGTGACGCTGGTCACTGCCGATGGCATACCGTTACAGGCGAGCATGGCTTTAGCGGCGGCCGATTACCTCGCGCCGGGTGCGCGAGCGCCTTTTGCCGTCTTGTTCAAAGCGCCGCCTACCGGCTATGCGGATATGCAGGTGAATCTGCTGCGGAGCGAAGCGGTGAGTGCCATCACCGCGGGTTTTGTCCCGCTGGATGTCGCCCAACCTGTTGGCGCGGTCTCCGGCCCTCAATATCGCGTCACGGGATTGCTGGTCAACAATAGCGGTATTGCCGTAAGTCGTATGACGGTGGTCGTGACGCTCTACGATAAGGAGGGCAAGGTCAGCGGTTACCGCCAGACCGTTTTGGATGCCGAGACGGTTTTGCCCGCCGGACAGAGCTGGGAATTCAGAGTCCTGCTGACGCCACAGGGACTGGAACCGCCCGCTTCTTTTCAAGTCCTGGCCTGGGGTGTGCGTTAGGGGGAACCAGACCACAAAAGTCTCACGAGACGCCTACGTGCTGAGACTTTAGTAGTCTTCGCCGACTATACTTGAGGGGGTATTTATGGAAGCCTATTGGAAAATGCATCAGGTGATCGGTGCGCTCTATCGTCTGTTGACACGTCTGGAGATCATTGGAGCAGAACACATTCCCGCAGAGGGCGGGTGCCTGCTCGTCACCAATCACATCAGCCGTCTCGACACGCCTACCTTGCTGATCGCTGCGCCGCGTCGCATTTACCCGCTGGCTGCCGATAAATACAAGACCTTTCCGGTCTTCAATTGGCTGCTCAAAATCAGCGAGGTCGTCTGGATCAACCGCACCGAGTTCGACCGTGAAGCCCTGCTGAATTCGATCGCCGTGCTCAAACGGGGCGACGTGCTCGGTATCGCGCCGGAAGGGACGCGTTCCCGCAATGGGGCGTTGCAGAAGGCCAAGTCGGGCGTCGCCTTTCTGGCTGCGCGCACCGGCGTCCCCATCGTCCCGGTCGGCATTACCGGGACCAATACCATGACGCAGGACTTCTCGCGCCTGCGGCGGATGCGCATTTGCGTCAGATTTGGCGAGGCGTTTTACCTGCCCAAGTATGGCAAGCTGACGACCGAAGAGTTGGACGCCACGACCGAGTTGATTATGGGTCGTCTGGCTGCGCTGTTGCCACCACCCTACCGCGGCGTATACGCGGCCGCCAGCCCGCCTGTGTTCGCTGCCACCTGAAAGCATCGGTTTTTGCGCTTTGACGGAAAACATAGTCATGGTATAATACTCGTTCGCATGTCTTTATTGTCGAGTTGTTTTATGGTTCATCATTGCGCGAGCGATGAGGAGAACAGCAGCAACCACCATCAGGTGGACAACCACCGTCAGGTGGACAACCACCGTCAGGTGGGCGCACCCACCGGATGGTGGGCGTCACAGTGGCACCCAGGAGGGGAAGAAATAGCATGTCAGTAGCCAACCTTGGGGTAAAGTCTTATGCGCGCATTTCCAGCGCCTTGCCGTTACCGGGTCTGGTCGAGGTGCAGTTAGAGTCGTATCAATGGCTGCTCGCCGAAGGGCTGTTGCAGCTCTTCGACGAAATCTCACCGATCGAGAGCTTCAATGGTCTGCTGAGTCTGTATCTGCCGGGCAACAAAGCGAAAGAGGCCAAGTTTGACCTCGGCTATCGTTTTGGCGAACCCAAGCACAGCCAGGAAGAGTGTCTGGATCGTGACCTCACCTACGCCGTGCCGTTGTACGTGGATGTGGCCCTGGTCAACCGTGAGACCAGTGAGATCGTCCAGCAGGAAATTTTTCTGGGCGATCTCCCGCAAATGACCGAGAGCGCGACGTTCATTATCAACGGTACGGAGCGCGTGGTCGTGAGTCAGTTGATCCGCTCGCCGGGCGTCTATTTTGGCGTGGAAGATGACGGCGGCCACCGGCTGGCGACGGCCAAGTTGATCCCCGATCGCGGCGTGTGGATGGAGTTCGAGACGCGCAAATCGGGCTACCTGACGTTGCGCTTCAACCGCAAGCGCACGATTCCCGTCACTATCTTCCTGCGCGCTCTGTCCGCTGTGGATGACGAACTGCACGGTGCGCTCCTCACCGTCGGCGATGACGCCGAGTTGCTGGAACTGTTCACCGAGGCCGATAACGACCCGGATCATCCCTGGATCGCCAACACGATTCGCCAGGAACCGGTGTGGGAACCTCGAATGGACCGCACCGTGGCCCAGGAAGCGTTGATCGAATTCTACCGTCGTATGCGCCCTGGCGATCCTCCGACGTTGGAGAATGCCCAGGAGTACATGGTTTCGCAGATTTTCGACCCACAGCGCTACAACTTGCAGCGGGTGGGGCGCTACAAGCTCAACCAGCGCATGCAAATCAGCGTGCCCGCGTCCATTTTGACGATCACCAAAGAGGATATCGTCGCCCTGGTGCGGCGCATGATCCACATCAACAACGGCGTCGTCGGCCCCGACGACATGGATCACCTCGGCAACCGCCGGGTGAAGACCGTGGGCGAACTGGTGCAGGCCAAGATTCGCGTCGGCTTGGTGCGTATGGAGCGGGTCGTCAAAGAGCGCATGAGCATCCGCGAGGAATCGCCGACGCCTGTTAATCTTGTCAACATCCGCCCGGTGGTGGCGTCGATTCGCGAGTTCTTCGGCTCCAGCCAGCTCTCGCAGTTTATGGAGCAGACGAATCCGCTTTCCAGCCTGACCCACAAGCGCACGCTCTCGGCGCTCGGTCCTGGCGGTCTGCGCCGCGAGCGCGCCGGCTTCGACGTGCGCGACGTGCACAACAGCCACTATGGCCGCATTTGCCCCATCGAGACCCCGGAAGGCCCCAACATCGGCCTGATCGGGCGCCTGTCCACGTATGGGCGGGTCAATGAACTAGGCTTCATCGAGACCCCCTATCGCCGCGTCGTGCGCGCGTTGCATCACAAGACCGATCAACTGGCCGGCGAAATCCTGCGCGAAGATTTGGTCGATCCGGCGACCGGCGCAGTGGCGGCGGCGGCCAACACCGAGATCACTCCGGCACTGGCGCGGCAGATCGCAGCCCTGGATTTGACCGAACCGGTCAAAATCGTCCCGCGCGTCACCAACGATGTCGTCTATCTCTCCGCCGACCGTGAAGAGCCTTACGTGATCGCGCAGGCCAATGCGGCGCTGGATAGCAATGGCCGCTTCAAAGGGAAGCAAGTCTCGGTGCGCAAGGGCGACCAATTCAGTTTCTCACCGGTTGACCGCATCGATTTCATGGACGTCGCTCCGGTGCAAATCGTCGGCGTCTCGGCCGCGCTGATCCCCTTCCTGGAACACGACGACGCGAACCGCGCGTTGATGGGCTCGAACATGCAGCGGCAGGCTGTCCCGTTGGTGCAGCCCGAAGCGCCCTATGTCGAAACCGGCGTCGAGCAAGCGGCGGCGTTGAACTCCGGCCTGGTGATCCTCTCCAAAGGCGACGGCGTGGTGTTGAGCGTCACCGGCGACCGCATCGTCGTCGGGCAGGATGACGGTCAGGTGATGACGTACAACCTGAAGAAATACGCGCGTTCCAACCAGAGCACGTGTATCGACCAGCGCCCGAATGTGATCAAAGGGCAGCGGGTGGAAAAGGACACCATCCTGGCGGATAGTTCTTCCACTGAGGATGGCCGTCTGGCGCTCGGCCAGAATGTGTTGGTCGCCTTTATGTCGTGGGAGGGCGGTAACTACGAAGACGCCATCCTGCTCAGCGAACAGTTAGTGCGGGATGACCGCTTCACCTCCATTCACATCGAGAAACACGAGATCGCCGCGCGCGATACCAAACTCGGTCCCGAAGAAGTCACCCGCGAAATTCCCAACGTTTCTGACGACGCGTTGCGTGACCTCGACGAAGAAGGCATCGTGCGCATCGGCGCGGAAGTCGGCCCGCTGGACATCCTCGTGGGCAAGATCACGCCGAAAGGTGAAAAAGAACTGACGCCGGAAGAGAAGCTCCTGCGGGCCATCTTCGGCGAAAAACTCCGTGATGTGAAGGACACCAGCCTGCGTATGCCGCATGGCGCGCATGGTAAAGTGGTCGAGGTGAAGGTCTTCGACCGTGAGGAATACCGGGATCTGCCGGCGGGTGTCGAGCGCGTCGTCCGCGTCAGTGTGGCGCAGCGCCGCAAGATCACCGAGGGCGACAAGATGGCCGGGCGACACGGCAACAAGGGCGTCATCTCGCAGATCGTCCCCTTGGAGGATATGCCGTACCTGGCCGATGGCACGCCTATCGACGTGATTCTCAATCCGCTCGGTGTGCCAGGCCGGATGAACATCGGGCAAGTGTTGGAGACGCATCTAGGGTGGGCTTCTGGACGCCTGGGATTCCGCACGATCAGTCCTGTCTTCGACGGAGCGGATGAGGAAGAGATCGCCGCCGAGTTGGCGCGTTCGTGGCTCATCGATTATGCATGGGACATTGTGTCGGAGCGCGCCTGGGCCTGGCTGGCGGCGCAGGAATACCCCTTGGAGATGCTGCGAGACGATGAGGAGGCCCGCCTGCTCTATGTCGCCGCCTGGTTGACGCCCAAGGGGTACAAAGTGGATGCGTTGCGCGATGATCCGAACTACGCGCGTCGCGCCGTGTTGCAGGAATGGCTCAAAGAAAAGGGCTATCGTCCCGAAGATCTGCTTTTCTTCGAAGATGATCCCCGGCCTATCAGTGACAGTGGGGCGATCAACCGCACGGCGCAGGCGGTATGTCTGCGTCTCTGGCTGGAAGCGCGCGGGCAGGATGTCAGCGACCTGAGTGACGAAGATGCCATTCTCAAGGCGACGGAACACAGCTACGGACACAATGACCCGTTGCCCACGCTGGGGAAGATGCTGCTTTACGACGGCAAAACCGGAGCGCCTTTCGACCAACCGATCACCGTGGGCGTCATCTACATCATGAAGCTCGCGCACCTGGTCGAAGATAAAGTGCACACTCGTTCGACCGGCCCCTACTCGCTGGTCACACAACAGCCGTTGGGCGGCAAGGCGCAATTCGGCGGGCAGCGTTTCGGTGAAATGGAAGTGTGGGCGCTGGAGGCCTACGGCGCGGCGTACACGCTGCAAGAGATGCTCACCATCAAATCTGATGATGTGCAGGGGCGGGTCAAAGCTTACGAGTCCATCGTCAAGGGCCTGCCGATTGAAGAGCCGGGGATCCCGGCCTCGTTCAAAGTGCTGGTGAAGGAACTGCAAAGCTTGGCGCTGGCGGTCGAAGCCGTCACCGATTCGGGCGAAGTCTTGCGCTTCGGACGCGACGACCGGCGGATGCAGTTGCCAAAACTGGGCATGGGCTTGTTGGGGTTGACGCCCAGGGAATAAGTTGCGCGCTTCCGGCAGTGAATGGGTTGACGTTTTTTCCCTTTGTGGTAGAATTTCCATTCGCTGACGGCAGCAAGAACTCCTGCCATCGACAAGTGAAAGGGGCTGAAGGCTAAGAGCAAAGCCCCGTGTACTACGGCAACAACGAGGAGGCCATCGCAGCTAAAGATGGCCTTCTTCACTGGAATCATGAAGGTTTTTTGACATCAGAGGCCGGTCTGATCCTGGCTGATGGGTTAAGTTGAGGAGGAGAAAGTGCCTACAATTAATCAGTTGCTGCGCAAGGGACGCAAACCGAAGTCGCGCAAAGCGCAGGCGCCTGCGCTTCTGTATAACGTGAATACGAAGAAGGGCGGCCGGCGCACGCGACCAGGGGGCGGTAACCCGCAGAAGCGTGGTGTTTGCACTGTGGTCAAGACAACCACACCCAAGAAACCGAACTCTGCATTGCGTAAAATCGCGCGTGTCCGGTTGTCCAACCGTATCGAAGTCACGGCTTATATTCCCGGTGAAGGGCACAATTTACAGGAGCACTCGGTGGTGCTGGTGCGGGGTGGTCGTGTGAAGGACCTCCCCGGTGTGCGTTATCACATCATCCGGGGGGCCTTGGATTCCACGGGTGTCGATGGGCGCAGTCAGCAGCGTTCCAAGTACGGGACGAAGAAAGACGCGAAAGACGCTAAGGGCGCCGTGAAGAAGAGGAAGTAAGGAGACAAAGAGAACCATGCCGAGACGAAGCAGTCCGCCTAGACTTGAGATCCCTCCCGACATCCGCTACAACAGCGTGCCGTTGCAGCGTTTCATCAATCGCATGATGCACGTCGGCAAGAAAAGCGTCGCGCAGCGCGTGATGTACCAGGCATTGGATCGCGTGGAGGCGCGCACCAACAAGCCTGCGATCGAGGTCTTCGATGCCGCGTTGCGCAACGTCGCGCCGGCCATCGAGATCAAGCCGCGCCGTGTGGGTGGGGCCACCTATCAGATTCCGGTCGAAGTGCCGGCGCACCGCCAGCTCTCTTTGGCGATTCGTTGGATTTTGGATGCTGCGCGCAAACGCTCGGGCCATGGCATGGTCGAGAAGTTGTCGGCTGAGTTGATGGATGCCGCCAACAACGCCGGCTCTGCCGTCAAGAAGCGTGAGGATACCCTGCGTATGGCGGAGGCCAACCGCGCTTTTGCGCACCTCCGCTGGTAAGCATCTTGCGCTGGTAAGTCGCATCGAGTTTGCCAGCCGAGCGCATCGACCCGAATTGGCTGTCGCTGGTTGAACAACAAAGTGGTTGGCGATGGCCGCAGAACATTCACTTGCACATATACGTAACATCGGCATCATCGCTCATATCGATGCCGGTAAAACGACGACTACCGAGCGGATCCTGTACTACACAGGCAAGACGCACCGGCTAGGTAACGTCGATGATGGCACGACCGTCACCGACTGGATGATCCAGGAACGGGAGCGCGGGATCACGATCACGTCCGCCGCCGTCACGTGTTACTGGCGCGAGCATCAGATCAACATCGTGGACACGCCCGGTCACATCGATTTTACCGCCGAGGTGCAACGCAGCCTGCGGGTGCTGGATGGCGGGGTGGTTGTTTTTGACGGGACAGCGGGCGTGGAACCGCAGTCCGAAACTGTGTGGCGTCAGGCGCGGCTGTTCGGTGTGCCGCTCCTGGCCTTCATTAACAAGATGGATAAACTTGGCGCCGATTTCGCGCACGCTGTCGAAACGATGCGCGAGCGCCTGAAGGCGCACCCTTTGCCCATCCAGTGGCCGATGGGAGCCGAATCGAGTTTCCGTGGGGTGGTCGACCTGCTTGGTTGGAAGGCTATTATCTGGGCCGATGAACTAGGAACGGTCACCCAGGAAATCGCGGTTCCCGAAGAGGTCGAGCCCGATGCCTGGATCGCGCGTGAGGCGATGATCGAGTCCATCGTCGAGACGGATGACGGTCTGACGGAGCGCTATCTGGAAGGCGAGGAGATCGCCGAGGCGGACTTGCGCGCCGCGCTGCGTCGGGCGACACTGCGGGGCGATCTGCAACCCGTGCTGTGCGGCTCTTCACTGCGCAACAAAGGCGTGCAATTGTTACTCGACGCCATCGTGGATTTCTTGCCATCGCCGTTGGATGTACCTCCGGTGCGCGGGCAAAATCCGAAGAAGGACACAATCGAAGAGCGTCCGGCGGACCCTGAAGCCCCGCTGGCGGCTCTGGTCTTTAAAATTGCTACTGACCCTTACGTGGGGCGTTTGGCTTACTTCCGGGTGTATTCCGGGAAGATAAGCCGGGGGAATGTTTACCTGAACCCCACCAAGGGGACACGCGAACGAGTTCCGAAGCTGTTGCGCATGTTTGCCGACCGCCGGGAAGAAGTGGACGAGTTGAGCGCGGGCGACATCGGCGCGACGCTGGGGCTGAAAAGCACCTTCACCGGGGATACGTTGGCGGCCATGCACGCGCCGGTCATCCTGGAAACCATCCGTTTCCCCGAACCGGTGATCTCGGTGGCGGTGGAGCCACGCACGGTCGCCGATCAAGACCGGCTGAACGAAGCGTTGCAGCGACTCGCGGAAGAAGACCCGACCTTCCGGGTGCGTCTGGATGAAGGTACAGGCCAGACTGTCATCTCGGGGATGGGGGAGTTGCACCTGGACATCCTGGTGGACCGTATGCTACGCGAGTTCAACGTGCAGGCCAACGTGGGCAAGCTCCGGGTCTCGTATAAAGAAACGGTCACCCGTACCAGCCAGGCCGATGTGGTGTTCGATCGGATGCTGGCCGGAAAACCCCAGTACGCGCGGGTTGTTTTGGAAGTTGCCCCCGCTGAAATGGGTGGGGAATCGCGATTTGAAAACATACTGCGTCCGCAGGACCTGCCGCCGGCATTTGTTGAGGCGGTCAGAGCTGGGGCGCTAGAATCGTTGGACGGTGGTTTCCTGGCGGGGTATCCGGTGGTGGGCGTGATCGTCCGGCTGGTCGGGACGGAGTTGCGTCCTGAGTTTTCGACGGAGATGGCTTTCAAAGCCGCAGCGGCCCAGGCTTTCCGCCAGGCCATCGAAGCAGCGGCTCCGGTGCTACTGGAACCGGTGATGGATGTCGAAGTTGTCCTGCCAGAGGAGTTCGTCGGCGAGGTTTTAGGTGATCTAAACGCTCGCGACGCCAATGTCCAAATGATGGAAGCGCGTCCTGGCGGCGGGCAGGCGATTCGGGCTTATAGCCCTTTAGCAAAAATGTTCGGTTATGCAACCGACTTGCGCAGTATGACGCAAGGACGGGGAACATTCACAATGGAGTTCCATCATTATGCACCGGTGGACTCCCGGCAAATGGAAGCCATTTTATATGGCGCGTAGGACCAGTCGTATAGCAGAGTAACTGTAAGCAGTTTCGCTATCGTGGTTGGAACATCATTCGAGTATTTAAATAAGATCAATCAGTAAAGAAATAAGGAGAGGCAAGCAATGGCTAAAGAGAAATTTGAGCGCACAAAGCCACATGTGAACGTTGGGACGATTGGTCACATCGACCATGGGAAGACCACGCTGACCGCGGCGATCACCCGCACCTTGTCGACCAAGGGATGGGCTCAGAACAAGGGCTATGATGAGGTTGCCAAGGCGGACGCCAAAATGTTCCGCCGTGACGCCACCAAAATCTTGACCGTCGCTATCTCTCACGTGGAGTACGAAACCGAAAATCGCCACTATGCGCACGTGGACTGCCCTGGTCACCGTGACTACATCAAAAACATGATCACGGGCGCCGCGCAGATGGATGGCGCTATCCTCGTGGTGTCCGCGGTGGATGGCCCGATGCCCCAGACGCGCGAGCACATCCTCCTGGCGAAGCAGGTTGAGGTTCCCGCGATCGTGGTCTATATGAACAAGGTTGACCTGATGGACGACCCCGAACTGTTGGAGTTGGTCGATCTGGAGATCCGTGAAGTGCTGAGCGGTTACGGATTCCCCGGCGACGAAACCCCCATCGTGCGCGGGTCCGCGTTGGCCGCCTTGAACTGCAAGAGCGATGATCCCAAAGACCCGGCCTACGAGTCGATCTGGGAGTTGATGCGCGTGGTCGACGAGTACATCCCGACCCCGCAGCGTGACGAAGACAAGCCCTTCCTGATGTCCATCGAGGACGTCTTCTCCATCAAGGGCCGCGGTACGGTTGTCACCGGGCGTGTGGAGCGCGGGACGATGCGCCCCAACACCGAGGTCGAGCTGGTGGGCGATCTGTACGAAAAGCCCCGCAAGACCGTGGTGACGTCGATGGAAATGTTCCACAAGACGCTGGATGTGGTGCGGGCGGGCGACAATGCGGGTCTGTTGCTGCGCGGCATCGACAAGGATGAGGTGGGACGAGGCGTCGTCGTGGCTGCCCCGAACACCATCCACGCCCGCGCCAAGTTCGAGGCCGAGGTCTACATCTTGCGCCGCGATGAGGGTGGGCGTCACAAGCCCTTCTTCTCCGGCTACAAGCCGCAGTTCTTCATCAGCACGATGGATATCACCGGCACCGTCCAGTTGCCGGAAGGCGTCGAAATGGTGATGCCAGGCGACCGCACCAATATGACGGTGGAACTGATCTCCCCGGTGGCGATTGAGAATGGTCAGCGCTTCGCCATTCGTGAAGGCGGCTTGACCGTTGGCGCTGGTATCATCACCAAGATTCTGGGCTAGTCCAGTCTGGCGATACAAGGTGGTTTATGGCTAAACAACGTATTCGTATTCGGTTGAAGGGATATGATCATCGTATCCTGGATGAGTCCGCGCGGCGTATCGTCGAAGCGGCTGAACGGACGGGGGCGCGGGTTGTCGGCCCGGTCCCGCTGCCGACCAAGATCGAGCGATTTGCGGTACGACGTTCGGCGTTCATCGACAAGGATAGTCACGAGCACTTCGAGATTCGCACCCACAAGCGATTGATCGATATCCAGGAACCGGATTCGAAGACTATCGATACGCTGATGCGGTTGAATATGCCGGCCGGCGTCGATATCGAGATCAAACTTTAAGCGTTGAGTTGCGCTGCTACAGCTGCCCCCTGGTCGTTCCCAAACTACAGGGTTAAAGACCAGGGGGCTAGTGTGGCGGTAGCATGGGATGATGCAGCAACCTAGTGCTGGCAGTCCCAAGGAGGATAGGGTGAAAGGGATTCTAGGTACTAAAGTGGGGATGACCCAGGTTATTCAAGAGGACGGCCTCGTGGTGCCGGTGACGGTGGTAGAAGCCGGGCCGTGCTTTGTCACGGGCGTGCGCACCCCCGAGCGCGATGGGTACCGCGCAGTGCAGTTGGGGTTCGGCCCGACCAAGCCCCAGCGCCTGACCAAAGGCCAGCGCGGCCATTTGCAGCAAGCCGGCGCGCCTGACCTGCGCCATTTGCGTGAGCTGCGCACCCGCGAGGATGAGCAGTACGAGCTGGGGCAGCAAGTGCTGGTGGATATTTTCGCGCCGGGCGAGTGCGTCGATGTCGAAGCAAACTCCAAAGGACGCGGATTTGCGGGGGTGGTCAAACGCTATCACTTCGCCGGTGGTCCGCGCACGCACGGTCAATCGGATCGGGAACGCGCGCCGGGTTCAATCGGTGCTTGTGCTACGCCCGGCAGGGTGTGGAAAGGCAAGAAGATGCCCGGTCGGATGGGCGGCAAGAAGATAACGGTTTCCAATCTCGAAGTTGTGCTGGTTGATCCAGAGCGGAACCTGATTGCTTTGCGGGGCAGCGTCCCTGGGCCAAACGGTGGTTTGGTTTTGATCAAGATCGCCCGTAAGCAGAAAGTTGCTAAGGGAGGTAGGTAGCAATGCTTATTCCAGTTATGAATATGCAGGGCGAGAAAGTCGACGAGATTGAACTGCGCCCGGATATTTTTGAGGCTGCAGTGAACGTCCCGCTGATGCATCAGGCGCTGGTGCGCCAGGCCGCGAACGCGCGCCTCGGCACGCACAAAACCAAGACGCGCGGGGAAAACAACCGCTCGAAGGCCAAATGGTATCGCCAGAAGGGTACCGGGCGCGCCCGCCATGGCAGTCGGAATGCCCCCACCTTCGTGGGTGGTGGTATCGCCCACGGCCCCATGCCGCGCAGCTACGAGAAGAAGATGCCGCTGAAGATGCGACGCGCGGCGTTGCGGTCGGCGCTTTCGGTCAAAGCCGCGGCGCAGCAGATCGTCGTGATCGATCAGTTGGCGATGGATGCGCCCAAGACCAAAGAGATGGTGCGGGTGTTGCGCAACCTGGCGGTGGTGGATGGCAAGTCCCTGATCCTGCTCCCGGAGCGCAATTCGCCCGTCGAACTCTCTATCCGCAATTTGCCCACAGCCAAAGCGCTGCGTGCGCATTATCTGAACATCAAGGACCTGATGAGCGCCGACTATCTCGTCATGCCATTGGGGGCGCTTGAGGTGGTCGAGTCCATTCTGGGACTGGCCTCCTAGACACGGCGAGAGGAGTAGAGTCATGGATATTTACGAAGTCATTGTCCGCCCGCTCGAAACCGAAAAGGCCTACAGCCAACGCGAGTTAGGGCAGTACGTTTTTATGGTCAATCGCAAAGCGAACAAAGCACAGATTTCGCACGCCGTCGAGGAAATCTACAGCGTCAACGTGCAGTCTGTGAATGTGATGAATATGCCGGCCAAAATCAACCACACCCGTGGACGCCGCGAGGTCACCCGTCGTTCCCCGTGGAAGAAAGCCGTGGTGACTCTGGCGCCGGGTGAATCGATCGAGGCTTTGGAGGCTTAGGATGGCAATCAAGAATTACAAGCCCACTTCTCCCAGCCGTCGCTGGATGACCGGACACTCGTTTGAAGAAGTCACGCGGACGGAGCCGGAAAAGAGCCTGGTGCGTCCCTTGCACAAAAAGTCAGGCCGCAACGCCTACGGGCGGATCACGGTGCGCCATCGCGGTGGCGGTCACGCGCGCCAGTATCGCCTGATCGATTTCCGGCGTGACAAGTTAGACATCCCGGCGCGGGTAGATTCGATCGAATATGACCCCAACCGCTCGGCGCGCATCGCCTTGCTGGTCTACGCCGATGGCGAGAAGCGCTACATCCTGGCCCCCTTGGGCCTGCGGGTAGGGAACACGGTGGTCAGCTCGCGCAAGAGCGCCGAAGTCTACGTGGGCAATGCCATGCCCCTGGAGCGCATCCCGCTGGGTACGACCGTCCATAACATTGAACTTTACCCCGGTCGCGGCGGTCAGATGGTGCGCGCGGCGGGCGCCTCAGCTCAGGTTCTGGCCAAAGAAGGCGACTATGTGACGCTGCGCCTGCCCAGTGCTGAAATGCGCCGTGTGCACAAAAGCTGTATGGCAACCGTGGGACAGGTCGGTAATGTCGATCATGCCAACGTCAAATTGGGCAAGGCTGGTCGCAAACGTTGGTCAGGATGGCGTCCTGCGGTGCGTGGTTCGGCAATGTCGCCGCGTGACCACCCCCATGGTGGCGGTGAAGGGCGCACGCCGATTGGCATGCCCGGTCCGAAGTCTCCGTGGGGCTGGCGGACGCTGGGCCGCAAGACCCGCCGGAACAAGTCCACTGACAAGTATATCGTTCGTCGGCGCAATGCCGGCCGCCGGTAAGTAAGGGAGGTATAGAATGTCGCGTTCTTTGAAAAAAGGACCTTACGTCAACCCGAAGCTGCTCAAGAAAGTCGAAGAGATGAATCGCAGCGGGCAGAAGCGCGTGCTGCGCACGTGGTCGCGCGCTTCCGTCATCTTCCCGCAGATGGTGGGACACACCATCGCGGTCCACGATGGCCGGCGACATGTGCCGATCTACGTGACGGAGAACATGGTGGGACATCGCCTGGGTGAGTTTGCCCCCACGCGGACGTTCCGGGGCCATATCGTCAAAGAGAAAAAGGGCCGGGTCGCTACACGGTAAGGGAAATGAGGTAAAGACGAATGCCTGAGAGTGTACACGCTATAGCTAAGCATATCCCTATATCGCCGATGAAAGTGCGGCGCATCCTGGTGCCCCTGCGGGGCATGGCGGCGCAGGCCGCTCTGGATGCACTGCGGGCCATGCCGCATGCAGCGACCGAACCGATCTACAAGGTGATCCGTTCTGCCGTGGCGAATGCCGACGAGATGGGATTGGATATCGAAAGTCTGTATATTGTTCAGCTTACGGCTGATGAGGGACCAGGTCGGATGCCCGGCAAGGGTTGGCGCGCGAACTGGGGTAGCCGCGGGCGTTATCGGCCGATCCGTAAACGTTCATCGCACATCACGGTCGTTCTCGAAGAACGGCTTCCAGAGTAGTCTGAGAAGGAGGCGATTTTGGGACGCAAGGTTCATCCCTACGGTTTTCGTTTGAAAGTGATTCGCGATTGGAAGTCACGCTGGTTTGCAGCGGGCCGGGAATATTCTGACCTATTGGCGGAAGATCGCAAGATTCGCGACATGATTGCGAAGGAAATGCGTGCGCGTGCGCGCGATGGGCAAACCGGCATTTCGCGGGTTGAGATCGAACGCTTTCCCCCGAATCAGGTCTCGGTCATCATCTGGACGGCCCGTCCAGGTGTGGTGATCGGCCGCAAAGGGGAGAATGTCAAGGTTCTGCGGCAGCAAATCGAGGACCTGACCGGTGGCAAGCGCGTGCATGTGGATATCCAAGAGATCGAGCAACCGGACATCGATGCCCGGCTGGTGGCGGAGAATATCGTCGCCCAGTTGGAGAAGCGCATTTACCACAGCCGCGCGATGAAACGTGCCGTGCGCCAGGCCTTGCGCGCCGGCGCCGAAGGTGTGAAAGTGATGTGCAGCGGGCGTCTGGCTGGCGCCGAAATGGCACGCCGTGAGTGGATGCGTGAGGGTCGCGTGCCCCTGCAAACGTTGCGCGCTGACATCGACTACGCTCAGGATGAGGCGCTGACGACCTACGGTCGTATCGGTGTCAAGGTGTGGATTTACAAGGGCGAGATCCTGCCCCGTAAGTCCGTCGTCGTCGAAGACGCCGAATAGCGCCGCTGAGACTGTAAGTAGCTTACGTTGTTATATTTAAGGAGATAGAACCATGTTGATGCCTAAGCGCGTGAAATATCGCAAGCAACATCGTGGGCGCAGAACGGGCAAGGAATCCCGTGGGGTGGATGTGTCCTTTGGCGATTACGGGCTGCAAGCCCTGGAACCGGCCTGGGTCACTGCCCGGCAGATCGAAGCTGCACGTCGCGCCATCGTGCGTCATATGCGCCGGCGCGGCAAGTATTGGATTCGCATTTTCCCCGATAAGCCGATCACGTCTAAACCGGCAGAGACCCGCATGGGTAAAGGGAAAGGGGCGGTCGATCAATGGGTGGCTGTTGTGCGTCCAGGCCGTGTGATGTTCGAAGTGGGGGGGATCCCGAATGACGTGGCGCAGGAGGCCCTGCGTCTGGCAGCGCATAAGCTGCCGATCAAAACTCAGGTGATTACCCGTTTGGATTTGGAGCAGGAGAGTTAGCCATGCAGGCACACGAATTACGAGAAATGACAGAGGAAGAGTTGCGGCAGCGCCTGCAGGAAACTCGGCGTGAATTGTTCAACCTGCGGCAACAGTGGTATGCCGGCAGTTTGGAGGATCACAATCGGCTGCGCGAGGTGCGTAGAGACATTGCGCGCATTCTGACGATTCTTCGTGAACGCGAGTTGGGAGTAGCGTTGGCGCAGAAAGGAGCAGCGGCATGAGAGAGCGTCGTCGTCGTCTGACAGGTGTTGTGACCAGTGACAAGATGGACAAGACTGTGGTCGTGAGCGTGGAGCGGCGCTATCGCCACCCGCTTTACAAAAAAGTTGTGCGCGCGATGAAGAAATACATGGCGCACGATGAGAACAACGATTGTCGTCTGGGCGACCGGGTGAGCATCGTCGAATCGCGCCCTTACAGCCGCCGCAAGCGTTGGGCCGTCGAAGAGATCCTGGAACGGGCCGCGTAAGGAGCTTTGCCATGATTCAAAAAGAGACGCGGTTAAAAGTGGCAGATAATACGGGTGCACAGGAGATTCTGTGTATCCATGTGTTGGGCGGTTCGCGGCGACGTTACGGTTACATCGGCGATCACATTGTGGCGACGGTCAAAGCGGCGACCCCCACGGCCTCGGTGAAAAAAGGCGAAGTGGTACGCGCGGTCATCGTGCGGGTCGCCAAAGAATACCGGCGCTCCGACGGATCCTATATCCGCTTCGATGACAATGCAGCCGTCATTCTGGATGCTTCGGGCGTCAATCCGCGCGGCACCCGCATCTTTGGGCCGGTGGCGCGCGAGTTGCGTGAAAAAGGCTTTATGAAAATCGTGTCCCTGGCACCCGAAGTGTTGTAGGACCGGTGTGAGGTATTGAGATGAATCGTATAAAAAAGGGTGATACCGTACAAGTGATCACTGGCGAGGACAAGGACGTGCGCGGCGAAGTGTTGCGGGTGTTGTCCAAGGAAAGTCGCGTGGTGGTCTCGAAAGTCAACATCGTGACGAAGCACCAGAGCGCCCAGCGGGCTGGCCGGTCGCAGATGCAGGGTGGGCGGATTCAGTTCGAAGCGCCGATTCACGTCTCCAACGTGATGCTGGTGTGCCCGAAGTGCGATCAAGCTACGCGCGTGGGCTATGCCGTCGTCGATGAGCGGAAAGTGCGCGTTTGCCGCAAGTGCGACGCAGTGATTGACTAAACGAAGAAGGTCGATATGCAACCGTTACAAAAGCGTTATCGTGAAGAAATTGCGCCGAATTTGATCAAAGAGTTTGGCTATGGCAATGTAATGCAGGCGCCGCGCATTCGCAAAGTGGTGCTCAACATTGGGATGGGTGAGGCCCTGGACAACCCCAAAGCTTTGGAGTACGCCGTGGCGGACTTGCGGGCGATTACCGGACAACAGCCGGTCATCACCAAAGCGCGCAAGTCGGTGGCGAACTTCAAGTTGCGCGAGGGCCGCGCCATCGGCGTCAAGGTGACCTTACGTGGGGAGCGGATGTGGGCGTTCTTGAGCCGTCTGCTCAACGTTGCACTGCCGCGCACGCGCGACTTTCGCGGCGTGCCCGACAAACTGGATGGGCGGGGCAACTACACCCTGGGATTGCGCGAGCAATTGTTGTTCCCGGAAATCAATTACGACAAGATCGATAAGATTCGCGGGTTTGAAGTAACCATTAACACGACGGCCGAGACCGACGAAGAGGCGCGCCGCCTCTTGGAAATGCTGGGGATGCCTTTCCAGCGTTAATGGCCGCTGGACTTGTGAGCAAAAGAAAGTCGTTTCTTTGAAGCAGTTTTTGTGAAGAAGGAGTAAAGGTATGGCGAAAACATCAATGCCGATTCGCGAAACCCGGCGGAAGTATAAGATACGGGTACGCAACCGCTGTTCTCGTTGTGGACGTCCGCGTGGATATTACCGTCGCTTCGGCTTGTGCCGGATTTGTGTTCGTGAGTTGGCCTTAGAGGGGCAGATCCCCGGCTTGGTCAAGTCGAGTTGGTAATGGAGTAGAGCGATGATAACAACTTCAGATCCAATTGCCGATATGTTAACGCGTGTACGCAATGCTTTGCTGGTCAGGCATGCGACGGTGGCGATGCCCTCGTCCAAGATCAAGGTGGCCATCGCCAAAATCCTCAAGGACGAAGGGTATGTCGAGGACTACAAACTGGTCACAGATGAAAACATGCACCGCAACCTGGTCATCCAATTGAAGTACCAGGGCGACTTGAAGCATCAACGGCCTGTGATCACCAACCTGACGCGGGTGAGTAAGCCTGGTCGGCGCATCTATACGGCGGCCAAGGACATTCCCTGGGTGCGCAGTGGGATGGGGATCGCGATCCTCTCCACGCCCAAGGGCGTCATCACGGGTCAGCAGGCGCGCCGGCTCAACGTCGGCGGCGAAGTCATCTGCTACGTCTGGTAGAACGGGGAGGGAGGTCGAAGTGTCACGTATAGGTAAACTGCCCATCCCGGTCCCGGCCGGGGTGCAGGTGAAAATTGAAGGAAATACGGTCACGGTCAAAGGACCGCGAGGCGAGTTGATGCGCGAGTTCCGCCCTGAGATGCACATCGCATTCGAGGATGGCGTAGTGCGGGTAGCGCGCCCTAACGACGAAAGCGCGATCAAAGCCTTGCATGGCCTCACGCGCGCCCTGCTCCACAACATGGTGGTCGGGGTCCACGAAGGCTACAGCCGAGTGTTGGAAGTTTTGGGGACCGGCTATCGGGCCGAACTGCAGGGAACAAACCTGGTGATGAGCTTGGGCTTCTCCCATCCTGTCGTGGTCACGCCGCCTCCGGGCATTGCCTTCGAGGTCAATCCGCGTACCAGCACGATCACGGTCAGAGGCTGTGACAAGGAAGTGGTGGGGCGCATCGCTGCGGAGATTCGCGCCTGGCGTCCGGTGGAACCTTACCTGGGTAAGGGCATCCGCTACCAGGGCGAGGTCGTGCGGCGCAAGGCCGGCAAGTCTGGCAAGGCCAAGTAATCGCTGATATTCAATCAACACGTGGAACTGAGGGTGAAATAAAAGATGAAACCGGAAATTGATCGTCGCAAAGCCCGAGCACGGCGTCGCGCGCACATTCGTAAGACTGTGAACGGAACGCCAGAACGTCCACGTCTGAGCGTCTTCCGCAGCCTGGATCACATCTATGCGCAGATCATTGACGATAGCGTGGGGAACACGTTGGCGTCAGCCTCCACAGTGGATCAGGTGGTGCGTCAGCAGGTCGTTGACCTGTCGAAGACCGAACAGGCGCAGGTCGTGGGACGAGTGTTGGCCGAGCGGGCCTTATCAAAAGGGGTGACGAAGGTGGTATTTGACCGTGGAGGGTATAAGTATCACGGTCGGGTGAAAGCTCTCGCCGAGGCCGCGCGTAAGGCGGGCCTGGATTTCTAATTTATACGGCTGCGCCTTAGTCGCGTCCGGCAGGAGGAGATATGGAGTCACGACGAGATATGGAATCACGACGGGATCGTAGACCATTTGAGGAAGAACAAGAAGAACTGGATGAGCGCGTAGTGGACATTACGCGGGTGGCTAAAGTCGTCAAAGGTGGTCGCACCTTCCACTTTCGCGTAGTGGCGATTGTGGGCGACAACAAAGGCCAGATTGGATTGGGGATCGGCAAGGCACGCACGGTTCCCGATGCCATCGGCAAAGCCACCGAACGCGCCCGGCGCGCCATGCACACCGTCCCGCTAGAAGGGACATCCATCCCCCACGAAGTGGTGGGGCATTGCGGTGGGGCGAAGGTGTTGCTGCGTCCGGCGACCAAAGGTACTGGCGTGATCGCCGGTGGTGGTGTGCGCGCCGTGCTGGAAGCCGCAGGCATCCACGACGTGTTGACGAAGTCCCAGGGCAGCGCCACCGCGATCAACGTCGTGCAGGCCACGATGGAAGCGTTGGATCAATTGCGCTGGGTCGAGGAAGTCGCCAAAGAGCGTGGCAAGCCGGTGGCGGAAGTCATGCCATTCTGGCGGAGGAGAAGTGCATGATGGCGAAGATTTTGCGCATTACACTGGTGCGTAGTCCTATTGGCTATTCCATTCGCCAGAAGCAAACTGTGCGAGCGTTGGGACTGCGCAAGTTGCAGCAGGTGGTGGAACACCCCGATAATCCGGCTGTGCGCGGGATGGTGAACAAAATCTCGCACTTGCTGCGCGTCGAGGAAGTTGCCTCTGCGGACGATGCGCCATCGAATGGCGCGGCATAGGGTGGAGGATACCATGAAATTACACGATTTGCAGCCCGCTGAGGGCGCAAAAAAGGACAGAAAGCGCAAGGGTCGTGGTATCGCTGCCGGGCAGGGTAAGACAGCCGGGCGGGGTACAAAAGGACAAAAAGCGCGCAGTGGCCCGGGTATGGGAGCGTACTTTGAGGGCGGACAACTGCCTTTGGTGCGCAAAATCCCCTTCGTCCGTGGTTATACGTTCTTTAACCCGTACAAGGTGACGTTCAAACCGGTGAACCTGGGACAGATTGCCGAGCGTTTTGCGGCTCAGGCCGTCGTTTCCCCGGAAACCCTGGTTGAGGTTGGGTTGATCAAGCACGCGGACGACCTGGTGGTCGTGCTGGGCGAGGGCGAGATCGATCGCCCCCTGACCGTGACAGTGCATCGCATCTCGGCTGCGGCGCGGGCCAAGATCGAGGCTGTGGGCGGCGTGGTGGAACTGCTGCCGTGGACACGCGGCGGGTATCGCACCCGTTAATCGGGATAAGCTGATCTAGGTTTAACTCTGACGGAGGCAAGTCATGCTTGAGGCCCTGCGTAATGCTTTCAAACTTCCGGATCTGCGCCGGCGGATTTTCTATACGATTTTGATCCTGGTGATTTTCCGTATGGCGTCGAACCTTCCTGTGCCCGGTGTGGACCGTTTGGCGCTCAAAGCCTTCTTTGAGTCTGCCACAGGCGGTGGGCAGGCGGCAGGGCTGGGGCAGTTTGCCAATCTTCTGAACCTGTTGTCCGGGGGAGCGGTGCAGAACTTCTCGGTGCTCGCTGCGGGCGTCTACCCGTATGTGACGGCGCAAATCGTCCTGCAACTGCTGCTGCCAATTTTCCCGAAATGGGAACAGCAGATCAAAGAAGAGGGCGAAGAGGGCCAGCGCAAGATGAACCAATGGACGTTCTATCTGACCGTTCCTTTGGCTGCGCTGTCGGCTTTCGGGCAGGCGCAGCTCTTCCGCTCGGCGAGCATAGGGACGCAGCAAATCTTGCCCAACTTTGGCTGGGGACCGGGCCAGGTCCTACCCACCATCACGTTGTTGCTCACGATGACGGCAGGAACGATGTTCGCCGTCTGGTTGGGCGAGTTGATCTCCGAACAAGGCATCGGCAACGGTCTGTCGTTGATCATCTTCGGCGGTATCGTGTCGCGCGTGCCGTCTAGCTTCCAAAGCATCTGGGAGACCGACAAATTTTTCGGCATCCTGATCTATGTCGTCATCATGGTGTTGACGATCCTGTTCATCGTCTTCGTCCAGGATGGCGAGCGGCGCATCAAGGTGCAGTACGGGAAGCGCGTGCGCGGTATGAAAGTCTACGGGGGCGGCAGCACCTACATCCCGTTGAAAATCAACACCGCCGGTATGATCCCGTTGATCTTCGCCCAGTCTATTTTGGCCTTTCCGGCGGTCATCGCGCAGTTCTTCCTGGGCAGCACCAACCCGGGTGTGGTGAAGTTTGCGAACAGCGTCGTGAGCTTCTTCGGCGGCGACAATATCTGGTACGCGCCGCTCTACTTCCTGGCCGTCTTTGGACTGACGTACTTCTATACGTTCGTGATGATCGAGCAGCAGAACCTGCCGGAGATGCTCCAAAAACAGGGTGGCTTCATTCCAGGCGTGCGGCCGGGTAAAAAGACCGAGGAGCACATCCTGGGGATTTACAAACGCATCACCCTGGCCGGGGCGTTGTTCCTGGGCATCGTGGCGGTGTTGCCCTACATCGTGGGCCTCTTCATGAAGTCCAACCAGATGCTCATTCAGAGTTCGGGCTTGCTCATCGTCGTGGGTACGGTGATGGATACCGTGCGTCAGTTGGAAGCGCAACTGCTCATGCGTAACTACGAGGGCTTCCTGCGCTAAAAAGTGTGGTATAATAACCAGCCGTGTGTATGCTGCCCGGCTAAGAACCGCGCGAAGGTTCTAATGGTTTTTAGGAAGGAGTTGGAATCATGAAAGTATCACCATCTGTCAAGCGGCGCTGTCCGAAGTGCAAGATCATTAAGCGGCGTGGGGTCATTCGCGTCATTTGCGATAATCCTAAGCATAAGCAGCGTCAAGGCTAATTCTGCCCTTGTGGTCGATTTTGAGGAGGCTGGTAAACAAATATGGCACGTATAGCAGGAGTTGACCTGCCGCGTAACAAGCGTATCGAGATCGGTCTGACCTACATCTACGGTATTGGACGCAAGACCAGCGGCGAGATTCTGGAGAAGGCGGGAGTCGATCCCAGCAAGCGTGACACGGATCTCACCGAGGCTGAACTGGCGTCGATTCGTGATGTCGTGGATCGTGAGTATATCGTCGAAGGTGATCTGCGCCGCGAAGTGCAAATGAACATCAAGCGGCTGATCGAGATTGGCTCCTACCGTGGACTGCGCCATCGCCGCAACTTGCCGGTGCGTGGGCAGCGCACGCGGACCAATGCGCGCACCAAGCGGGGTCCCAAGAAGACGGTTCCCGGTCGCGGTCGTCGCCGTGGCTCGAAGAAGAAGTAATCCTGACTGCCTGTGGTGGCAGGTATGCGTAACTGGTGGATAAGGAGCTAGGAGGATTTTATGGCGAAACGTGCAGCTCGCACCGCGCGCAAGGCCGTACGGCGCGTCAAGCGTAATGTGCCTCGCGGTTGCGTCTATATTCAAACAACATTCAACAACACGATCATCACCGTGACGGACCCGCAGGGGAATGTGATGCGCTGGGGAAGCGCCGGCGCCTCGGGGTTCAAGGGAACCCGCAAGAGCACGCCTTTTGCTGCGCGGTCGGCCGCGGAAAAAGTGGCAAAAGACGCCATCGATAACGATGGGTTGCAGGAAGTCGATGTGTTCGTCAAGGGCGCTGGCCCTGGTCGTGAGGCTTCGCTGCGCGCATTGGCGGCCGTGGGGCTGCGCGTGCGTTCGATCGTAGATACGACGCCCATTCCACACAATGGGTGCCGGCCGCCCAAGAGACGGCGCGTGTAAGTCGACGAAAGTCGGAAGCAAGCATAAGGAGAGGTTATGGCAAGATATATGGGGCCTTCGTGCAAGCAGTGCCGGCGTGAAGGGATGAAGCTCTATCTCAAGGGCGACAAGTGTTACACCGAAAAGTGTCCCTTTGAAGAGCGCGCTTATCCGCCCGGTCCGCATGGGAAAGAATCCGCTTTTCGCCGGCGCAAACTGTCTGACTATGCCATGCAGTTGCGCGAAAAGCAGAAAGCGCGCCGGATTTACGGCGTGCTGGAACGGCAGTTCCGTCGTTATTACCGCGAGGCGCAGCGTCGCCCAGGGTTGACGGGCGAGAACTTGTTAGCCGTGCTGGAAAGCCGGCTGGATAACATCGTTTATCGGTTGGGCCTGGCTGACTCGCGCGCTGAAGCGCGCCAACTGGTCCAGCACGGTCACTTTACGGTCAACGGTCGCAAGACGAATATCCCGTCTTTCCTGGTACGCCCTAATGACGTGGTGAGGGTGCGGCCAGAAAGCCGGCGCGCCAAGTACTTCAAGGAGCGCAAAGACCTGCTCGGCAAGCGTGCAGTGCCGGCCTGGTTGAGTCTCGACGAAGAAACCATGGATGGGCGTGTGTTGGTGTTGCCGACGCGGCAAGAGATTGACGTGCCGGTGCAAGAGCAGTTGATCGTCGAATTCTACTCACGCTAAAGCAGACAGGAGGCGCCATGTTAGCAGCACCAGTTCTGCCGAAGGTCGAGGTGGAGGTCAATACTCAACAGTATGGCCGTTATGTGGTCGGCCCGCTGGAGAGTGGCTATGGGGTGACGTTGGGGAATTCCTTGCGGCGTGTGTTGTTGTCGTCGCTGGAAGGCGCGGCGATCACCGCCGTCCGAATCACCGATATTTCGCACGAATTCTCCGCGATTCCGGGCGTGCGGGAGGATGTGATTCAGGTCATACTCAGGTTGAAACAAATTCGCCTCTCATTGGAAGGCGAAGGCCCGCAGTATATGACACTACGGATCGAAGGGCCAGGTGTGGTCACGGCCGGGGATATCATCGCCCCGCCGGAAATCGAAATTCTGAACCCCGATCTGTACCTTTTTACTGTGGATAACGATGAGGCGCATCTGGATTTCGAGTTCACCGTCGAAGAGGGGCGTGGATATATGCCTTCCGAGGGACGGGGACGGATGCCGATTGGTGTGCTGCCGGTCGATGCGATCTTCAGCCCGGTCCGCCGTGTCAACTTCCGTGTGGATCAGGCGCGCGTTGGGCAGTTGACCAACTACGACCGCCTGATCGTGGACATCTGGACGGATGGCCGCATGGCCCCTCTGGACGCCCTCAAGGAGTCGGCGCGGATTCTGGTGACGCACCTGCGTCTGATCGCCGGCGCTGAGGTGGAAGAGGAAGTCGAAGCGGTTTCGGACGTACAGAAAGAGGCGATCCCGTATCAAGCGTATGCGGTCCCGATCGAAGACCTGGGGCTGGGCGTGCGTGTTTACAACGCCCTTAAGCGCACCGGGATCTCCAATGTCGGTGAGGTGTTGGAAATGATCACCCGGGGGCGGGATGCGATGTTGTCCATCCGCAACTTTGGTGAAAAGTCGCTGGATGAGTTGATTCTCCAACTAAAAATCAAGGGGTTCTGGACAGACGCGGCTGAAGAAGTAGAAGCCGTGGAGCTCGTCTGAACGCAAAGCCAGGAGGTTGAGGTATGCGACATCGTGTCGCGGGTAAGAAACTAAGTCGCTCGGTGGGCCATCGGACTGCCCTGCGTCGCAATCTGGTGACGGAGTTGTTCCGCCATGATGCCATTCGCACGACCCGCGCGAAGGCTGAAGCGATTCGTGGGCAGGCCGAGAAGCTGATCACGTTGGCCAAGCGGGGCCTGGCTGCCGGAGAGGCGGATCCCGCTAAGGCAGTACACGCGCGCCGTCTGGCGGCCGCGCGGCTCAATGATCCTGCCGTTGTGCAGAAATTGTTCAGTGAAATTGCGCCCCAGTTCCAGGATCGGCCTGGCGGTTACACACAAATGTTCAAGCTGGGGATGCGCAAGGGCGATGCCGCCCAAATGGTTCTTTTAAAACTGGTCGAAGATTAGGCTGTGCGTGTGACGCCGTTCATACGCGGCGTCGAAGGTAGAGTGTAGGGTGCGCGTCAAAGCCGTCGTGGCTTACGATGGCACAGGATACGGGGGCTTTCAGCGGCAAAAGAACGCTCCCAGTATCCAGGCGGAACTCGAACGGGCGCTGGAGACGTTAACGCAGACGCCATGTCCCGTTCTCGCCTCCGGACGCACCGATGCCGGGGTTCATGCCGAAGGCCAGGTGGTCGCCTTCGATACGGCCTGGCAGCACCCATTGCCCGATCTGCAACGGGCGCTGAACGCTGTGCTGCCCTCGCAGATTGCGGTACTGCAGGTGGAAGTCGTGGCGCCGACCTTTCATCCCCGGTACGACGCGCTGCGGCGCGCTTACCGGTACACGCTCTATCGCGGGGCAGTGCGACATCCGTTGCTGGCGCGCTACAGTCTGCACGTCGAACGCACATTGAACCTGGAGACCATGCAGGCCGCGACCGCGCTGCTGGTGGGCCGGCACGATTTCGCCGCCTTTGGTTCGCCGCCGGTGGGGGAGAACACAGTGCGCGAGGTCTACAGCGCAACGTGGACCCAGCAGGATGCGTGGTTGTATTTCGACATCGAAGCCAATGCTTTCCTGTACCGGATGGTGCGGATGCTGGTCGGTTCTCTGCTGCGCGTGGGCTATGCTGCGCTGTCGCCGGAGGCATTTGGCGAAATCCTGCGCGGACGTGAGCGGCGCAAGGCCGGCCCTGCGGTAGCGCCGCAAGGACTCTGTCTCAGGTATGTCTCCTACGCAGAGGAGACTTGATTCAAGAAGCTTTTATTTGGTTAGGGGTGAGAAAAAGTGAAACAAGCGAGAATCCATAAAACCTTTGTCGCCAAGCCGGCTGACATCGAGCGGGATTGGTACGTCGTCGACGCAACTGATTTGACCTTGGGCCGGCTGGCTACGCAAGTGGCGAGTGTACTGCGCGGCAAGCACAAGCCTCAATACACGCCGTATGAGGATGTGGGCGATTTTGTCGTCGTGATCAATGCGGAAAAGGTTCAGGTGACGGGCCGGAAGTTGGATCAGAAGATGTACTATCGTCACACCGGTTATCCCGGCGGCATCAAGTCGATCAGCCTGCGCAAACAACTGCAGAAGCATCCTGAGCGGGTCATCGAACACGCGGTCAAGGGGATGCTGCCACGCGGTCCGTTGGGCCGGCGTCAGTTCAAAAAGCTCAAGGTTTACGCGGGTCCTGAGCATCCACATCAGGCTCAATTGCCTAAGCCAATGCCAATTGCTGAAATGGCTGAGAAGGAGTAGCGTTTATGTATTACGAAGGAATCGGACGTAGAAAGACGGCGACGGCGCGCGTGCGTTTGCACTCGGGCGGCAGTGGGCAGTTGGTGGTGAATGGGCAGCCCTATCAGGAGTATTTCGGTCGTGACGTGGATTGGAACAACGTGCTGATGCCTTTGAAACTCACCCGTACTGAAGCCCAATTCGATGTCACCGTGCTGGTGGAGGGTGGCGGCGTCACCGGGCAGTCTGAGGCTGTGCGCATGGGCATTTCGCGCGCGCTCCTCAAGGTTGATCCTGAGTTCCGCTCCCTGCTGCGCAAAGCGGGCATTCTGACCCGCGACGCGCGCGAGAAAGAGCGCAAAAAGCCGGGTCTCAAGCGGGCGCGCAAGGCTCCACAATACACGAAGCGTTAGTCGCGCAAAGTTTGTTAACTGGTTTCGATATGGCAGGTAGGCAATCACCAGATTGCCTACCTGTTTGTTGTATGATGCGCTGATTGGTAAGGGTTTTTAGCGAGGAAATATGCCCCACATCACCATTGTTGGTTTAGGTCCCGGCGCTTTCGATCAATTGACCCAGGAAGCGCTTGCCACATTGTCTCAGGCCTCCGAGGTGTGGCTGCGCACGGCGCGCCATCCGGTCGTTTCCCATCTGCCTGCCGGCCCGGCGATTCGCTCGTTCGACAGCCTTTACGAAGAGGCGCGGACATTTGACGAAGTGTACGCGACCATCGCGCAGCGCGTGCTGGCCCTGGGCGCGCGTCCAGAGGGTGTCGTGTATGCTGTGCCCGGGCATCCTCTCGTCGGCGAGTCGACGGTCACGCAAATCCTCAAGGCCGCGCGCGAAGCCGGCGTCGCCACGCGCGTCATCCCTGGCCTGAGCTTCATCGAGCCGGCGTTGACGGCCCTGGGCCTGGATGCGCTGGACGGCCTGCAAATCGTGGATGCGCTCGACGTGATTGGATCGTATTACCCGATTCTGAATCCTGACAGACCGGCGCTGATCGCGCAGGTCTACAGCCGGGCCGTGGCCTCAGACCTGAAGCTCGTGCTGATGAATCTCTATCCCGACGAACACCAGACCGCTTTGGTCGATGCGGCAGGGACAACGGCAGAAACGGTGGTGCGGGGACCCCTCTATGAGATCGATCGCCGCGACCACACGCCATTGACTTCGCTGTACGTTGCCCCGCTGCCTTACGTGGGCGGTTTCGAGCATCTGCTGGAGACGGTGGCGCATTTACGCAGCCCCGAAGGTTGTCCCTGGGATCGCGAGCAGACACACGCAAGCCTGCGTGAAACTTTGCTGGAAGAGACCTACGAAGTCCTGGAAGCCCTGGACCGGGAGGACGACGACGCGCTCTGCGAGGAACTGGGCGATTTGCTGTTGCAGGTGGTGCTGCACGCGCAGATTGCCGGAGAAGCGGGCGTGTTCCAGATGGCGGATGTGATTGCCCACATCGACGCCAAACTGAAGCGCCGCCACCCGCACGTGTGGGGCGCGGTGCAGGTCGCCGATGCGCATGAAGTCATCGTCAACTGGGAGGCGATCAAGCATGAGGAGCGCGAAAATGCGCATACGGACAAAGCCCGCTATTTGTTGGATGGCGTCCCCAAGACTCTTCCGGCGCTGGCGCAGGCCCGCGCTTACAGCAGCCGTGCAGCGCGCGTAGGTTTGGATATGGTTGAAATTGCGGCTGATGTTGCGCACATCCAGCAGGCGGTGGAGACCTTCCTGCAGGCACATTCTGCTGAAGACCGGGGTATAGCGCTCAGTGAGGTGCTGTTCGCCATTGCCCAATGCGCCGGTCGTCTGGAACTCGATCCCGAAGCCGCACTGCGGGAAGCCAACACGCGCTTTGCCCGGCGCATGCGTCATGTAGAGCAGACGGCCCGCGAACAGGGCGTGACCCTGGCCTCGTTGGATGCGACAGAACGGCTTCGTCTCTGGCGTGAGACGGATAGCCTAATGTAAGTCAAACTCCCGGTTTAGGCCGGGAGTTTTCGTTTGTGATGGGCTAAAGTGGGAGGTTTTACGTGAAATAGGGCTGCAATTCCTGGATAAGCGCGGCTTTGGCGCGATTGCCGACCAGCCGCGCCACCTCTTGACCACCCTTGAAGATGATCATAGTGGGGATGTTCATGACGCCATAATGGGTCGCCAGCGCCGATTCATCTTGCACGTTGACCTTGACGATTTTCAGTTGCCCATCGAGATCGACGGCCACCTCTTCCAGCGTTGGACCTAATTTTCGGCAGGGGGGACACCAATCCGCCCAAAAATCCACCAGGACCGGTAGTGTCGCTTGTATCACCTCGGCGTCGAAACTTTGTTCGTCTGCGTGCGTTACATTTCCCATTCCATTCACCTCCATTTGGTATGCTGTATCCGTTTTGTACGCTTGAATTTTGGTGGAGCGGTATGTGATCCCGCTGCATTGCGGGCATGTGCCTTGAACCGGCTGTGATTATCGCACGGCTGAACGCATTGTCAAGAATAGACTTGACACCTGTGGTTTGTTGTCAGCGTCAGAGAATCGTCAGATTAAAGAGGTTGCCAATTATTTTTTCTTATGTTATAATAAGCCTGTTGGCGGTTTGAGATCGTCACAAGGCTTGTGATTATGGAAAATACACAAGAGAGTAGTTTACAAGAAATAGATAGTTCACGCCCGCAGAGGAGTATCTCCGGTCTCGTTGGGCGAATCATAGGTAGTACGACGGCGATAGTTTGGCGGTGGGGCAATGACCGCCGGGCTGTCGCTGCCTTTGTTGGCCGTTACAGCGCCCACATCTCCATTTTGATGCTGGCGCTGTTGATTGGACTGGCCGGACGTCTTGCGCTGGCCCCGATCAGTGTGGCGGTGACCCCTGAGGCCGGCGTTATGCCCCTGCCGGTTGCGGCCGAACCCCAGGCTACCCCGACGGCTCTTGTGACCGAGACCTTTCCGATATGGCAGAACGCCAATCAAATGTCACGCGCAGTTTTCAGAATGGCCCAACCTCGCACCGATATCCCCGAACGAGTGCGTTTGGAAGTGATCACCTACACCGTCCAGTCTGGCGATAATATCTTCTTCATTGCGGAACGTTTCAAACTGTCGCCCTATTCGATTGCCTGGGCTAATATGGAACCCTTGCAAGGGTCTCCGTGGATGATTCAGCCGGGCCTTACGCTGTTCATTCCCCCTGTCGATGGCGCTTACCACACGGTGATGGCAGGCGAAACCCTCGACAGTATTGCCGAGTTGTATGAGGTGCAGGTTTCTGCCCTTGACAATGTGTGGAACAAGCTACAGCCAGGCGCTGCTCTATACGAAGGTCAACAGTTGGTGATCCCTGGTGGAGTGGGTGAGGATGTGGAATGGGAAGCGCCGCCTCCCGACCCGGTTGCGCCGGGTGTATACGCGGCGTCTGTCAGTTGGGGGGCGTGTGGGGATGTTGCCGTCAGTGGCCCCGGAGCAACAGGATGGTTTATCTTGCCAACTGGCTCGTATGCCGTCTCCGGTTGGTATTTCATGGATGCGCGTAGGCCAGGGCATTATGGTCTGGATTACCGGTGTCGTTCAGGTGACCCGATTTACGCCGCTGACAATGGCGTGGTGGTGTTCGCCGGATGGGGCGGCGGTTACGGTAACCTGGTGCGGGTGCGGCATGGCAACGGCTATGAGACGTACTACGCGCACTTTAGCGCCTTTGAGGTCGGCTGCGGACAGGCGGTGTATCAGGGCCAGGTCCTCGGGTATTGCGGCTCGACCGGTTGGTCAAGCGGCCCGCACCTGCACTACGAGATCCGTCTCAACGGCGCTCCTCAGAATCCCCAGCTTTTCGAACCATGAGTATGCCAGCCAAGCCTCCCCAACGGGATAGCCTTGCCTGGCATATCCCCCCCCTGATTCGCTT
>DAOUAY010000247.1:0-3573 GCA_034432995.1 Anaerolineae bacterium
CTGCGCAAGGCGCGATGCAACAGATGTGTGGCGGTGTGGTTGCGCATCGTATCCCAACGGCGCGCGGCATCGACGTGCGCGACCACCGGATCGCCCACCCGTGGCTGCCCCGAAACGACGCGCCCAATGTGGACGACCATCCCCTCGAGAGGACGGCGCACGTCTTCGACGGCCACTTCCCAGCCGGGGCCGACGATGTGACCGGTATCGGCAACCTGCCCGCCGGACTCGACGTAGAAGCAGGTCTTGTCCAGCACCAACTCAACCGCCTCGCCAGGCGCGGCCTCGGTATCCAGCCCATCCTCGCGCACGATGCCTGCCACGCACGTGTCAACTTTCAGGCTGCCGTACGGGTCGTAGCCAGGCGCGCGGCCACATTCCTGCGCTGCGATCCAATCGCGCAGGATGGGGTAAAGCAAATTGTGCTGGTCGGTCTCCATCTGGAAATCCCCGGCAGCCCGGCCCCGCGCGCGCTGCTCCTCGCGGGCGACGCGGTAGCCTTCTTCATCCACGGTCAAGCCCTGCTCGGCAGCGATGTCGCGGGTCACTTCGAAGGGCAGACCGAGCGTGTCGTGCAGGAAGAAAGCGGCGTTGCCGGGGATGACCGTCGCGCCGCGCGCCTTCACGTCGGCGATGACGGCATCGAGCCGGGTCAGGCCCTGGTCGAGGGTGCGCAGGAAGCGCTCTTCCTCACTGGTAATGGTCGCCTTGATGAAATCGGTGCGCACGGGCAACTCCGGGAAGGCGTGACCCATCTTATGGATGACCACATCGGCCAGCTCCGCCATAAAGGGCTGCGCAAAGCCGAGCCTGCGCCCGTAGCGGATGGCGCGGCGCAATACCATGCGCAGCACGTAGCCCTGCCCCTCGTTGGATGGCAGCACACCGTCCCCGATGAGGAATGTGCCCGCGCGGACGTGATCGGCGATGACGCGATAGGCCACGAGGTTGGTTTCGCGCTCGGCGCCGGTGTGGCCCGCCAGGGCCTGCGTTTTCTCGATGATGGGCCAGAACAGATCGGTATCGTAGTTGGTGGGCTTGCCTTGCAGCAGTGCGACCACGCGCTCGAAGCCCATGCCCGTATCGACGTGTTTAGCAGGCAGTGGTTCGAGTTTCCCATCGCCCAGGCTGTTGTACTGGATGAACACCAGGTTCCAGATTTCGGTAAAGCGCGTGCAGTCGCCGTTGACCTCGCAGACGTGGCCCGGCACGCCCTGCTTGTCGCAGGCTGCAGGGCCGCGATCGTAGTGGATCTCGCTGTTAGGGCCGCAGGGACCGGTATCGGCCATCATCCAGAAGTTGTCCTTGCGGCCAAAGGGAAGGATGTGCGCCGGGTCGATTTCCGTTTCGGTGCGCCAATACTCGGCGGCCTCGTCGTCGCGCGGCAGATTGCCCTGGTCATCCTCGAAGATGGTGGCCCACAGCCGGTTCTTATCCAGCTCAAAGACGCGCGTGAGCAGGTCCCAGGCCCAGGCGATGGCCTCTTTCTTGTAATAGTCGCCAAACGACCAGTTGCCCAACATCTCGAAGAACGTGTGGTGCGTGCCGTCGCGCCCGACTTCCTCCAGATCGTTGTGCTTGCCGGAGACGCGCATACACTTCTGCGTATCGACGGCGCGGGTATAGGGCCGGGTGCCCGTTCCCAAGAACACGTCCTTGAACTGGTTCATCCCCGCGTTGGTGAACAGCAACGTCGGGTCGTCTAGCGGCACGAGGCTGGCGCTCGGCACAATCGAGTGTCCGCGCGCGGCGAAGTAATCCAGAAAGGCCTGGCGAATTTCGGCGCTGGTCAGTTTCTTTGTCATAGCACACCCCCGCAATCGTCTGATCGTCGGATAGTCGTTAGTCGGATCGTCGTTGACGCAATCGGTTTGACTTATCGATTGCAAATTGTAAATGGAAAGGGATGGATGTCAACTTGATGACAAGGTCTTATCATTTTTGCTTCAAGGGGAACGCCAGTTCCCCGTTTTTAGGCTGAACTGTGTCGAAAGAGGCGGATCTGACGATCCGCTCGAAGCGAAAAAGGAAACCTCGACGAGAATGATAAAGCCCTGACCCGACTACCCGACTTTCTGCTGATGTGGTACAATCACAGTAGCAGAATGAACTCTGACTTTACCCTATAGATACGAAATAACCTATGACAAAAGCGACACAACTGATTGTAGATGATTTGGATGCCTTGATGCACGTGCTGCCGCACTCGATCCAGAATGTGCTGGAGAAGGAGGGGCGGCGGGACGATCTGCTGGAAGTGATTCTCGACCTGGGCCGGGTGCCGACGGCTCGCTATACCGATGGCGAAGTGGTGCTGTTGGAGCGCGAAGTGACGCAGGAGGACATCGATGGCGTCGTCGAGCGTGTAGGCGACTTCGACGCGGACAATCGCGCCGGCATCGCGCGGACGCTGCACCGCATCTCCGCGATCCGCAACCGCAAGGGGACCGTGGTGGGCCTCACCTGCCGGGTGGGACGCGCGGTCTTCGGGACGATCGCCATCATCGACGACCTGATCACCTCCGGCGACAGCATCCTGCTGCTCGGCCGTCCGGCCGTGGGCAAGACGACGATGCTGCGCGAGGCCGCCCGCGTGCTCGCCGAGACGAAGCGCGTGGTCATCGTGGATACGTCCAACGAAATCGCCGGGGATGGCGACATCCCGCACCCGGCGATTGGCCGCGCGCGGCGGATGCAGGTGGCGCTGCCGAGTTTGCAGCACGAGGTGATGATCGAGGCGGTGGAAAACCACAATCCGGAGGTCATCGTCATCGACGAGATCGGGCGCGAGTTGGAGGCGATGGCGGCGCGCACGATCGCCGAGCGCGGCGTGCAATTGATCGCCACAGCGCACGGCAACACGCTCGAAAACCTGCTGCTCAACCCCACCCTCTCCGACCTGGTCGGCGGTATCGAGAGCGTCACGCTCTCGGACGAAGAAGCGCGCCGCCGTGGCACGCAGAAAACCGTGCTCGAACGCCGCGCGCCGCCCACCTTCGATGTGCTGGTCGAAATCCAGGACCGCCAGCGGCTGCTGGTGCGCGACGACGTGGCGCAGGCCGTCGATGCGCTGCTGCGCGGGCGTCCTCGGCCCGACGTGCTGCGCTACCGGGACGAAGACGGGCAAGTGCGTATGGAACAGCTTGACTGGACGGAGGGTCAAAACGGCGAGAACGGTGAAAAAGTCACGCCGTCCTGGGAAGTGGAAAAAACCAGGAACCTCGTCAGCCGTCGCAAACTAAAGGAGAAGCGCATCTACCCCTTCGGCGTAGCCCGCAACCGGCTGATCCGCGCCGCGCAACTACTCCACGTGCCGGTGCGCATCGTCGATAACCTGGGCGAAGCGCACGTGCTGGTCACGTCCAAGCAGTATTACCGCAAGCGGCCCAGCATCGTCCTCGACGCCGAGAGCCGCAACGTGCCGGTCTACGCGCTACGGGCGAGCACCGGCGCGCAGATGGAGTCCTTCCTGATCGACCTTTTCCAACTGTCGGAGGAAGAAACCGATCCTGTCGCCCTGGCGATGCAGGAAACGGAGCGCGCGATCCAGCGGGTGTTGGGCGGTGAGGAGCA
>DAOUAY010000248.1:0-1562 GCA_034432995.1 Anaerolineae bacterium
TAACAAGTTTTCGCCATGTGCCATTCGCCCATTCGCTGATTCGCCGATTCGCTCATCTATGGTATTATTTGGGATAATCGTTGGGATAAGGGCAGAAAATCGCAAGATATTGTTGTTGTCCAAGCTTTTCTCAACATCTTCCTGACTTTCGACTTGAGACTTTGGACTTATTCCTGAGGAAACTGTGGACATCCTGACTCCGGTGTTGCTGCTGCTGGCGGAATTGTTCGTCGTCCTGGGGCTGCTGCTCTGGGCCGACCGCTGGCTGCATCGCCATCTCCAGGGCGTGATGTATCTCCTCAGCAACGATGAAGAAATTGCCATCTGGCTGTATGCCATCATCCTGCTGCCGGGCGTGGTGCTGCACGAGGTCAGCCACGCGTTGGCGGCGGCCATCGTCGGTGTGAAGATTGGCCGGATCAACATCCTCCCGCGACGGGTGGGCAAGCGTATCCAATTGGGCTTTGTGCCGGTGCAGCAAACCGACTTCATCCGCGCCAGTTTCATCGGCGCGGCGCCGTTGTTGTGCGGCGGATTGGCCGTCGTGGCGTTGGGGTACAAGGTCTTCGGCGCGCCGGAGGTGATCGCGGCGCTGGCGGCGCAGGATTGGCTCGCTGCTGTGCAGGGCCTTGCCGCGGCGTTCCAGGCGCCGGATGCGTGGATTTGGGCCTATCTGGTCTTCGCCATCGGCAATACGATGTTGCCGAGCAGCTCCGACATCCACGCCTGGCCCTTCGTTGGCTTTGTGGTCGTGGTTTTGGCGTTCCTTGTGTTGCTGTTCGGGGGTGGGGCGCTGCTGTTGGATGGGCTGGGGCAGTTTCTCACGGTTGCGGTGCGCTGGGTGGTGCTGCTCGGCGGCTGTACGTTGTTGATCGATTTACCTTTCTTCGCGCTGATTTTCGTCGCCCAGAAGGTGCTGGAACGCATCAAGGGCGTCCGTCTGGAATACCGGTAAGGATGCAAGAAGCAGGGGGCAGGATGCAAGAAGCAAGAGGCAGGATCAGGATGATGCAGGATTGGCCCGCGATGGTCATTCTTGTGGTTTTCTTGGTGGTCGGGACGTTGTATGCGGTGTACACGCCTATCTGGCAAGCGCCCGATGAACCCGCGCACTACAACTACGTCCGCTCGCTGGCCGAGGGGCGGGGTTTTCCGGTGATGGCGCCGGGCGATTATGACCAGGCCTACCTGTCGCGCTTGACCTCCGAGAAGTTCCCGCCGGAGCTTTCGGTGGCCTCGCTGGAGTACGAAGATCATCAGCCGCCGCTCTACTACTTGCTGGCGACGCCGGTTTATTGGCTCGGCGGCGGTGCGGTGATCCCCCTACGACTGTTCTCGCTGCTATTGGGTGCGATCGGCATCGCGCTGCTGATGGCGATCCTGCGTGAATTCTGGCCGGAGCGCCCAGGACTGACCTGGCTGGGTGGCGGCATCGTGGCCTTCATCCCGCAGTACGTGGCGATGATGGCCGCGGTCAACAACGATGCGCTCACGCTCGCGCTGTTATGGTTGTGGCTGTGGTTGGCGCTGCGCTATCTGCGCGGCGCGGCGTCGCCTTGGGT
>DAOUAY010000249.1:0-7413 GCA_034432995.1 Anaerolineae bacterium
CGTGTGCTGATATATAGCTAATTCTTATATTGCGCTAATGCTTTTCAAATACTTTCCGGTTATACTCAGAGTCGGAATAATGCTGACTCTGGAGGTAGAAAAATGAGCAAAATTGTAGGTATCGATCTCGGGACAACCAACTCCGCGGTGGCAATTATGGAAGGCGGGCAAGTGACCGTCATCCCCACGGCGGAAGGCGGGCGTTTGTGCCCGTCGGTCGTCGCATTCACGAAGAACAACGAGCGGTTGGTCGGCGTGCCCGCCAAGCGCCAGGCGGTGGTCAACTCGGAAAACACCGTCTACTCGGTGAAGCGGTTGATGGGCCGCCGCGCCGATGAGAAAGAAGTGCAGGTCACACGCGAAATGGTGCCCTATACGATTATCGCCGGGGCGCAGAACGACGCGCGCGTGCAGATTCCGGTCACGAACAAGGACTACACCCCGCAAGAAATCTCGGCGATGATTCTGCAAAAGCTGAAGAAGGACGCCGAGGCTTACCTGGGCGAGCCGGTCACGCAAGCTGTCATCACCGTGCCGGCGTACTTCAACGACAGCCAACGCCAGGCCACCAAAGATGCCGGACAGATCGCCGGTCTTGAGGTGAAGCGCATCATTAACGAACCGACGGCGGCGGCGTTGGCCTACGGGCTGGACAAGAACGTGGATGAGACAATCCTCGTCTTCGACCTGGGCGGTGGCACGTTCGACGTGTCGATCCTCGAAGTGGGCGAGGGCCTGATCGAAGTCAAATCCACCAACGGCGATACGCACCTGGGCGGCGACGACTGGGACGAGCGGGTGGTGCGCTGGCTGCTGGCCGAATTCAAGAAGCAGCAAGGCATCGATTTGAGCCAGGATCGCCAGGCGATGCAGCGTCTGCGCGAGGCGGCGGAGAAGGCCAAGATCGAGCTATCCACGATGATGGAAACCGAGGTCAACCTGCCCTACATCACCGCCGACGCCACCGGCCCGAAGCACATGCAAATTCGCCTGACGCGCGCGACCTTCGAGCAGATCACCCGCGACCTGGTCGAGCGCTGCCGCGTGCCCTTCGAGCAGGCGCTGAAAGACGCCAAGCTGGCAACGAAAGACCTGGACGAAGTGGTGCTCGTCGGCGGGGCAACCCGTATGCCGATGATCCAGGAACTGGTGCGCGGCCTGACCGGCGGCAAGGAGCCGCACAAGGGCGTCAACCCCGATGAGGTCGTCGCGGTAGGCGCGGCTATTCAGGGTGGGGTGTTGGGCGGCGACGTGACCGACATCCTGCTGCTCGACGTGACGCCGCTCTCGCTGGGCGTCGAGACGCTCGGTGGGCGCATGACGGTGATGATCCCCCGCAACACGACGGTGCCGGTGCGCAAGAGCGAGATTTACACGACCGCCGAAGACGGCCAGACCGCTGTAGACATCAAGGTTTACCAGGGCGAGCGTCCGATGGCGGGCTACAACATGCTGCTCGGCCAATTCCGGCTCGATGGCATCCCGCCCGCGCCGCGTGGCATCCCGCAGATCGAAGTGACCTTCGACATCGACGCGAATGGCATCCTGAACGTCAACGCGAAGGATAAGGCCACCGGGCGCGAGCAGCGCATCACGATCACCGCAAGCACCAACCTGAACCCGGCTGAAGTGGATCGGCTGGTCGAAGAGGCCAAGTTGCACTCTGAAGAGGACAAGAAGCGTCAGGAATTGGTGGACGCGCGCAACCAGGCCGACCAGATGTGCTACCAGATGGAGAAGACCCTGAGCGACCTGGGTGAGAAAGTCCCCGGAAACCTGCGCGGTCAGTTGGAAGGCATGATCAACGATCTGCGCCAGGTGAAGGACAGCAGCGAAGACGCGGCGTTGATCCGCCGCAAGATGGAAGAGCTGCGCCAGGCCGCGATGAAGTTGGGTGAGCAGGCTTACGGCAGCCCCGGCGGCCCCGGCCCTGATATGCCCGGCCCGCACGTCGGCCCTGGCTACGGTCACGGCCCGCAGGGCGGCCCGCAGCCCGAAGGTCCCGACGTGGTAGATGGCGAATTCCGCGAGGTTTGACGTCTATGCACCCTTGCGAAGGTTCTAACATAAAACTTGTTTGATCCGCGTTCACTGCAACCTTCGCAAGGGTAAGTAAGAATCGTTATCCAAAGGGTGGGGGTGGCCGTGGGGTCACCCCTTTTTTATAGTGAGGATTGAAAATGAACGCAGCTAAAAAACAACACCGTATTCCGGTGCGGCGACCCGGTGAAGTCGACCGTGCAAGTGCGGAGGCTATCTCTGAAGCCGTAGCGCCAGCAGAAGCGCCGCCGTTGCCCGAACCAGATGTGACGGCCCCGGCAGAGACGGTGGACTGGCGCGACATGGCATTGCGCCTGCGCGCGGAGATGGATAATTACCGCAAGCGCCAGCAACGTCTGGCCGAAGACCAGATCGTGGCCGAACGCAAACGTCTGCTAACGGCGTTTCTCACCGTGCCGGACAATCTGGAAAGGATTGTCAAGCATCTACAAACAAATGATCCGTATCACCAGAGCATCAGGGTGGCGTATGACGAATTTCTGAAGGTGTTGCGCCTTGAAGGTGTAGAACCGCTTGTTGCGGTGGGCGCGCCGTTCGATCCGCGCCTGCATGACGCCATTGCGATGGTCCCCGCCGTGGATGGTCAGCGTGAGGAGATGGTGGTGATCGATGAGGAGCAGAAAGGGTATCACCTTGGTGAGCAGGTTCTGCGCCCGGCGCGGGTGATCGTCGCCAAACGGTAAAGCCTGCATTTGGGTGTATAGTTTTCATGTCGACGGATTGAACGGATTTTCTAACCTGCAACTTGTCACTGTTTGATTCGAGGAAGCAACGATGGAGTACAAAGACTATTACGGCGTTCTGGGCGTTCCCAAAAACGCGAACGAAAAGGACATCAAAAACGCCTACCGCAAGTTGGCGCGCAAACATCACCCGGATATGAATCCCGGCGACAAATCGGCGGAAGAGAAGTTCAAGGAAGTCAACGAAGCCTACGAAGTGCTCTCCGATCCCGAGAAGCGCAAGCTGTACGATCAGTTTGGCAGTGAGTACCGGACGTTTCAGCAAGGCGGAGGGCAAGCCGACGACTTCTGGCAGCAGTGGTTCGGCGCGGGCGGCCAACCGGGGCGAGTCCGCTACACCACCAGGGACATCGGCGACGTGTTCGGGCAGGATAGCCCGTTCTCGGATTTCTTCCAGCAGCTTTTCGGCGGTGGTGGCGCTGGCTACGGGGATTTGTTCGGCGGCGGGACTCGCCAGCAACGCCCACGGCGTGGGCAGGATTACGCACAGCCCATCGAGATTACGCTGGATGAGGCGTATCGGGGCACCACCCGCATTTTGCAGATTGGCAACCAACGCATCGAGGTCAATATCCCGGCGGGCGCGGATACCGGCACGCGTGTTCGCGTCGCGGGCAAGGGGGCGCCCGGTCCAGGCGGCGGCCAGGCAGGCGACTTGTTCTTGCATATCGAGGTTTTGCCCAACGCTCAGTTCCAGCGGCGCGGTGAAGACCTGGAAACCGTCGTCCCGCTGGACTTGTACTTGGCTGTTTTGGGCGGCGAAATCGCAGTCCCCACGCCTGCCGGACGCTCGGTGATGTTGCGCGTCCCGCCGGAGACGCAGAACGGCGCCAAGTTTCGTCTGCGTGGGCAGGGAATGCCCGTGTTGAACCGGCCCAAAGAGCGCGGCGATTTGTATGCTGTGGTCGAGGTCAAGCTGCCCGCGTCTCTCACGGCGCAGGAACGCCAACTCTTCGAAAACCTGCGCGCCCTGCGCGTCGGCGTTTGAAGATGCATTTTTACCGCGAATCTACACGAATCTTCACGAATAGGAAGAGGATTCGTGGTTTGTTCCTAAAGGAGGATTGACACAATGTTCAAACGTATACTCTTTGCGCATAACGCCACCCCGGCTGCGGAGCGCGCGTTGCTGTATCTGGAACACATCGCGCGGACGGAGAGCGCCGAAGTCGTGGTCTTGCACGTCTACGAGCCGCCGGAGCGCTACCTGGCGACCCAAGGCTACGAGTTGTTGTTACAGCAGTTGGAGGCGGTGGCGCAGGAGGTGGTCAACGACACCGTCGAGCATCTGCAGAAGGCCGGCATCTCGGCGCTCGGTATCACCCATGCCGGTCCTCCGGCCAAGACGATACTGGAGACGGCGCAGGACGAGAAGGCATCGTTGATCGTTCTGGGAACGCGCGGCCCATCCAATGTGACCGACATCCTGCTGGGCGACGTCAGCACCGAAGTGTTGCGCTACGCGCGCTGTCCGGTTTTCCTGGTGCCATGACTGAGTAACCGGTAACTGGGGGCTAGGGATTGAGTGACCTATCCCTAGTTACCGATCACCAATCTCCAAATAAGGAGGGACGATGAGGCGAAAACTCTACGTATTGGCAAGTGTCCTGTTGCTGCTGGCGACATCGATCGGCTGCCTGGCCTTACAGACCTTGCCTCCGACAGTGGTCGCACCGATGGCGGAGGCTACCGTTGTCAAACCTCCCACGCCAACGCCGTGGATCGTCGCGCCGCCGGACAGCACCATCACCGAACTGGAGACGCAGGTTGAGGCAGTGTACACGGCGGTAGGCGATGCAGTCGTCAACATCGCCGTGACTTCCATAGGCTACGACTACTTCTTCAATGCTGTCCCCAGCGAAGGAAGCGGTTCCGGCTTTGTCTATGATGCGCAGGGCTATATCGTCACCAACTACCATGTGATCGAGAATGCCCAAGAGATTCAGGTCACGTTTGCCGATGGCGCTGCCTTTACCGGAACCGTCATCGGTGCGGATTCCACGTATGACCTAGCGGTGATCAAGATCGACGCCGGTGATTATCCGCTGCGTTCCATCCCGCTGGGCGACTCGGATGTGATCCGCGTGGGGCAGTTTGTGGTGGCGATCGGCAACCCCTTCGGCCTGGGGCAAACGGTGACGTTTGGCGTGATTAGTAGCCTGGGGCGCGTCATCGAAAGCCCGGACGGGCGCTACATTGGCGAGGCCATCCAGACGGATGCTGCCATCAACCCCGGCAACTCCGGCGGTCCGTTGCTCGATCTGCAGGGACGGGTGATCGGTGTGAATGCGCAGATCGTCAGCCCCAGCCAGGCGAACGCCGGCATCGGCTTTGCCATCCCGGCCAATGCCGTGAAGCGGGTCGTGCCCGAACTGATCAGCGAGGGGCGGTATCGTCACCCGTGGATGGGCGTGCGCTTTTTCCCCGTCAGCTTGAGCAAACAGTTAGCGGCTTCCTTCGCCGAATTGGGCGCCGAGGTTCCCGACCGGGGGGTGCTCATTTTGAGCGTGGAATCGAATACGCCGGCCGCTAAAGCCGGGTTGCGGGGCGGCAACCGCAGCGTCAGCACGCCGTATGGAAACATCATGGTGGGCGGCGACGCCATCGTGGCGATTGACGGGGTTTCCATTACCAGCTCCAGTAGACTGATCGCCTATCTGGAGACGAATACTCGCCCCGGTGAGACGATTCAGGTCACGGTGCTGCGCGCAGGCCGGGAACTGACGCTGCCGTTGACGTTGGGCGAGCGCCCGGAATCCTAGAGCGTTTTGCTCGGGCCGGTCTCCTGACCGTGCCCACCCACACCTGGACTTACAGTGGCGCGGTCAGAGACCGTCCACGCGAGGGTGGTCAAAGCGGGTGATGTTCTGCGCTCCACCGCTCCAGAGAAGTTAGCGCGCGTTCGGCGTAGGCTGCGCCGCGCGCGCGTTTCCCGCGTGCGCGTGTATCGAGCGGCGGCATTAGACCGAAATTGGCTTTCATCGGTTGGAAGGTGGCCGGATCGGCGTGGGTGATGTAGCGCATCAGCGCGCCGATCATCGTTTCTGGCGGGGGCGTGAGCAACGGCAAACCGCGCGCCAGCCGCGCCGCGTTCACCCCGGCTAACCACCCACCGGCGATGTTCCCCGCGTAGCCCTCCAATCCGGCAATCTGCCCGGCAAAAAATAGGTTCGGCTGCGCGCGCATTTGGAGCGTGGGGGCCAACAGCGCCGGCGCGTTGAGGTACGTGTTGCGGTGCATCGACCCGTAACGCACGAAGCGCGCGTTTTCCAGGCCGGGGATCAGGCGCAAGACGCGCTCTTGTTCGCCGTATTTGAGGTTGGTCTGGAAGCCCACCAGGTTGTAGAGCGTTCCGGCGGCGTTATCCTGGCGTAGTTGGACGACAGCATAGGGACGTCGCCCGGTGCGCGGATCGCGCAATCCAATGGGACGCAGCGGCCCGAAGGCCAACGCCTGTGCGCTGCGCGCGGCGAGTACTTCAACCGGCAGACACGCCTCGAAGAAGTGCGGGTCGTCGCGCTCGAAATTGCGCAGGGGGATACGTTCTGCGCCGAGCAAAGCGGCGACAAAACGATTGTATGCTTCCTCGTCCATCGGACAATTGATGTAGTCGCCATCCTCCGCTTCGCCCCGGTCATAGCGCGAGGCGCGAAAGGCGATGTCGAAATCGATGGAGTCGATCTCGACGATGGGGGCGATGGCGTCGTAGAAGGCGAGCGCAGCGCTGCCCGTGCGTTCGCGGATGGCGTTGGCGAGCTGGTCTGCTGTGAGCGGCCCGCTGGCGATGATCGCCAGGCCCTCCGGCAGCGTCGTCACCTCCTCGCGGATGAGGGTGATGCGCGGGTGGTCCGTGATGCGCCGTGTGACCTCTGCCGCGAAGCCTTCCCTATCGACAGCGAGCGCGCCGCCAGCGGGGACGCGCTGTGCGTCGGCGACCTCGATCAATAGCGACCCGAGCCGGCGCAGTTCCGCCTTGAGCAGTCCCGGCGCGCGGTCCGGCAGATCGGAGCCGAGTGAATTGGAGCACACCAGTTCCGCGAGGGAGTCTCCGGTGTGTGCGGGAGTGGGGGTGTGCGGCCGCATCTCGTACAACCGCACGGGGATGTCGCGGCAGGCGACTTGCCAGGCGGCTTCACTCCCGGCCAGCCCGCCGCCGACTATGGTAACCTGTTCAATCATCCGCTTCGTCGTTCTCCGGGATAGCGTAAACTTCGCCTGTACGCGGCTGTGCGTCGAGTAAATCCCGCGCTTCGGCCTCCCACTCCAACGGCACGCGCACTTCGACCCGCCCGATGCCGTTCACGGTCAGCCCGATCACCGGCCCCACCGATTCATACGTGAGGATAACCGGGATTCCGGCAGTTTCCAATGCGCCGCGCACCACCATGGCACGCAATATCCCCTGTGCGACGTAAACTGTAGCCAATCCGGTGTGCTTTTCCTTCTGCGCCATAGTCCTCCTCTCCACCAGTTAGTCCAAAGCTCTAAGGGTCTGTAAATAAACAACTTCCCGCTCGGGCCGGTCTCTGACCGTGCCCGCCGATGCCTGACGCCACGGTGGCGCGGTCGGAGACCGGCCACAGCTTCGGGAAGTTATACTTTTACGAAC
>DAOUAY010000250.1:0-2622 GCA_034432995.1 Anaerolineae bacterium
ATGGCAGGAAAATCGGTATTCTTGCGGCAGAACGCCCTCATCATCTTGATGGCGCAAATCGGCAGCTTCGTCCCGGCGGAGCGGGCGCGCATCGGCGTGGTGGATCGCATCTTCACGCGCATCGGCGCATCCGACGAGTTGGCGGCGGGACAATCCACGTTCATGGTGGAGATGGTGGAGACGGCAAACATCCTCAATCACGCCACGCCGCAAAGCCTCCTCATCCTGGACGAGGTCGGGCGCGGCACGAGCACTTACGACGGCATGGCCATAGCCTGGGCGGTGGTCGAATACCTGCACAATCACCCGGAGCGCCGCGCGCGGACGCTCTTCGCCACCCACTACCACGAGCTGATCGAGATGGCGGAACATCTGCCGCACGTGCGCAATTTCAATCTGGCGGTTGCTGAGGAAGGGCGGGACGTGGTCTTCTTGCACAAGGTCGTCCCGGGCGGCGCGGACCGCTCCTACGGCATCCACGTCGCGCGGCTGGCCGGCATCCCCGCGCCCGTCGTCCACCGCGCCGAGGGCCTGCTCGAAGAACTGGAAAGCGGCGAATTCCGCCCCGGCACGCAAATTCAGGAGCCGGAACTCTTCCAGCCGATGCTGATTGCCTCAGAGCCGCCCGTGGTGGAGGCGTTGCGCCAGATCGATGTCAACAACCTGACGCCGCTCGACGCTCTCACGAAGCTGTATGAATTGCAGAAGCAGGTCGAGGAGAAGAGTGGAAAGAAGCGAAAGAAGTAAATCGCCTCAATTGACTTTCGTGTGTATGGTGTGTATAATAATCCATGAACAGTCGTGAACTCATCGCCAAACTCAAGGAAGATGGATGGGTGCTTGTCAACATCCGTGGGAGTCATCACCAATACAAGCATCCAGATAAGCCGGGGCGTGTGACTGTTCCACATCCAAAGCGGGATCTACCCATAGGGACAGTAAGGAGCATTTACCGGCAGGCCGGTTGGTCCTGGACGGAGAAAAGGTGAGAAAGTATGCGCTATCCAGTTGTTATCCACAAAGACCCTGAAAGCGATTATGGCGTCACCGTGCCCGATGTAGCCGGTTGCTTTAGCGCGGGAGAGACGCTCGACACAGCGTTGGAACAAGTCGTCGAAGCGATTGAGTGTCACCTGGAAGGTTTATTGTTGGATGGTGAGCCTGTCCCCACGCCTCAAACTGTCGAACAGCACCAAAGCAATCCCGACTATAAAGATGGCGTGTGGGCTTTCGTGACGGTAGATATCACAAAACTATCCGGCAAAACACGACGCGTCAACATCACACTACCGGAGCGCATCCTGAGCTTGATGGACAAATACGCTTATGAATACGGCGAGACCCGTTCAGGTTTTATCGCCGAGGCAGCCATTGCCTATATTGCATCCCGCGAAAGCGTTGCCGACTAAAACTCGATAGATTCCCCAAATGAAGAAGACAAACGTTACGCTGAGCAAAAGGATTCTGCGCGTGATCGGCGCCATCCTTGCCGCGCCGGTTGTGCTCGTGATGGCGCTTGGACTGGGATATACGTTGTCCAACAGGACCAACGGGACGCTAATCTCGTCCGGCGTGCAGCGCAAGTATCTGCTGTACGTGCCGCCGAGCTACGATCCCGCCACGCCGACGCCGCTCGTGATCACGATTCACGGGTTCGCGCAATGGCCGGCCAACCAGCGCGGCGTCAGCCAATGGAATCCCCTGGCGGATGAATACGGCTTCATCGTCGTCTACCCGTCGGGCACCGGTTTCCCCAAACGCTGGGGCGCGCATGGAACCGCTGACTCGTTGAATCCGCAGATGGAGGACATCACCTTCATCTCCGATCTGATCGACAAGCTGGAAAGCGAGTACAACATCGACCCCACCCGCATCTACGCCAACGGGCTGTCGAACGGCGGCGGGATGTCGTATCTGCTGGCGTGCGAGCTGTCTGAGCGCATCGCCGCCATTGGGACGGTCGCGGGCGCGCATCTCTATCCGCTGGACAAGTGCCGTCCCCCGTACACCGTGCCGATGATCGTCTTCCACGGGACCGACGATCAGATCGTCCCCTACTACGGTGGGAGGTCAGGGCCATTCGACGTTCCCTTCCCCGTGATCCCGGATTGGGTGGCGCAGTATGCCGCGCAGAATGGCTGCGCCACGACGCCAGATGAACTCCCCGCGCAAGGGGAAGTAACCGGTCGCCGATACGGATCGTGCAACGCGGACACCGAAGTGCTTTTCTACACCGTCCATGGCGGCGGTCACACATGGCCTGGCAGCAACTTCCTGCCGAAAGCGATTGTGGGACACGCCACGCAGGATATCGACGCGACGCGCGTCATGTGGGCGTTCTTCCAGCAGTATACACGCACGCCCTGACTGTCAACGGATCGAACGGATTACAGACAGTCATACTATCACCACGGCAGAAAAACAACTACAAGACTAACGACTATCAGACTAATAAGGAGAAAGATGATCTACAGAGAATTAGGACGAACCGGCTATAAAGTGTCGCAGTTGGGTTTCGGCGCGATGCGCTTGCCGATGACGGACGTGAACGGCGCGCAGGTCGTGGACCGCGCGTTGGCGATTCCGATGATCCACCGCGCGTTCGAGGCCGGGCTGAACTAC
>DAOUAY010000251.1:0-2414 GCA_034432995.1 Anaerolineae bacterium
GTCGAACATACAGTCAGCGGCGGTTGCCCTGCCGGTGGATTCCCACACCCCGCCAGCGCCCCCACCACGCACAACCCCACGCACACCAGCAGCACCCCCTTTCGCTTGTCCTTCCGCTTGCGCCAGCCCTGCACCACCAGCAGCGGCATCAGCGCCAACCAGATGCCAAGATTGGGGTCGAAATACCGCCCGCCCCGGTAGATCAGCCCCGTCGACCAGTCGTACACCCCGCCGCAGATGAGGTGACTGACCGGACCGTTCGGCCCTTCCAACACCGTCCCGTCGGGATCGAACAGCCACGCGCTGACCACTGCGCCGTCCGCGTTCGCGCTTTAGTGGATACGACTCATCAGTGTGAAGGTGCTCCCGCGATATTGTGTACCGCCGTCCGCATTGTTTTATGGCCACTTGAGTAAGTGCCCACAATAGTGCGCTTCAGGTGAACTAGTGACAACCTTGTCGGCCACTGATACACGATATATCAGGTCTGTTGGACTTTGTCCAAATGCGATGAAATCTCCTTGAGACGACCAAGCTATATTGCTGTTGATGTTTTCCTCAACTGTTATTCGGTCGACCGTTCCATCATCGACATAAAGCACAAATAGCGCAGAGCGACAAAACGATGGCGGGTCATCCAGCAGTGGGCCACAATTCAGAAAGGCAATTCGTGTGCCATCCGGCGACCAGGCTGGCCAGCTCGGCCACCTTCCTCCATAGTTTTCTTGCCCGGCCAACAGGTCCATCGCAGAACCATCTTGAGGGTCAATCATTAACAGGGAAGTTTTATGGACTACCACTAGTGAATCATCATGTGGCGACGCTGTGAGAAAAGGCTCCAGTACTACGGCCGGATACAAGAGTCGAACTGTACCATTCTCCGGTTCAGCAACGTATACCCCACGCTCTTCTGTACCGGCTGTGTTCAGGTATGCCAGTCGTCCGTCTGACAACCAAGCAAAGCTGCTCACTCCAGATGCGAGTTCGACAACGCGCCGTTCTTTGACATCCAGAGCAAACAATGTCACCACTTCAGGCATCAGCTTGTTTTCGTCATTGTCATAGATTGCCGCGACAAGGACTGCCAACCATTTGCTATCCGCAGACCAACTTAGGAGCGCTATGCCAGCATAGCGCGCGCGCAATGCTCCATGCACCAACTCGGATGTCTTGCCGGTTGTCAAGTCAGTTGTCCAGAGATCACTCCCGGTACGTGAATAAGCCACCATTTTTCCGTCAGATGTCAGAGCCACAGGACTACACAACAAAGAAGTATCAAGAGCTGACCAGGCGACCAGTTCTCGAATGGTCTCATTTTCCAAAACTTGTACTCCATTAAGGTCCGCGAAAACCAATCCCGCGATAGTCCGGGTATCTTTTGAGCCACATCCGTGCGATAGACTCATCACAACTAAGCACAAGCATAGTATACGTATTCTGGCAGCGCCGCGCATTTGTGTGTCCTCACTTTCTCACGGTACGGGAATGGCGGTAGGGTAAATACCGGCCTTATTCCTATAGTAAAAGAACGTTGTGTTAGGCAAATTACTTCTAAAGAATCCCCAATTCCCCGGACCGACAGGGCCTTCAGGGTCATTGAGTAGCGCTTCATAAGCATTTCTCTGCGCCGTTGAAGATGTATTCGAAAAGAAAATCGAGTCTTGTGCCACCTCCATTGAGTTCGCTATGGTATTGTCGATAACGCCCCTAGCAATGACTTTTGAATGTTCTTCGAAATACTGCCGCTCCCCTGGAGGTAAAGCGTCACGTTGTTGGGGTGTGATAAGACCTTGATATTCACCACTTTCTACTTGGGCTTTGTAGGTCGATAATCCTCTATATCCAATCGCGATTCTGTTGCGTACTGTCCAACCCGCAGCAATGATGTTGTCTCGGGGTTCGTGTTTCTGTTCTCCATAGAGCATCCGCGCTAGAGCATCTTCTTCATCCGGATCCGGTATGGGAGGGTGCGGTCCTATATCCGGTGGAGCGCCACGATCTGGCGTCGGTGAAGGAGTCGGTGTGGGCGACGGCGGCGTAGGTGTCCCTGTGCCCGTCGCTGGACCAGGCGTCCCCGTCCCTGGTCCACTGCTGCCTCCGTTCGGTGTACCTGTGCCTGATCCCCATCCGGGCGTTCCCGGAGGTGTGCATACCGGCGCCTCAGCTTTTCCACACCCCGCCAGCGACCCCACCACAAACAGTCCCACGCACAGCAACAACACCCACTGCCGCTTGTCCTTCCGCTTGCGCCAGCCCTGCACCACCATCAACGGCGTGAGCGCCAACCATATCCCCAAATTCGGGTCGAAGTAGCGCCCGCCCCGGTAGATCAGCCCCGTCGACCAATCGTACACCCCGCCGCAGATGAGGTGACTGACCGGGCCGTTTGGCCCTTCCAGCACCGTCCCGTCGGG
>DAOUAY010000252.1:0-2767 GCA_034432995.1 Anaerolineae bacterium
GTCGAACATACAGTCAGCGGCGGTTGCCCTGCCGGTGGATTCCCACACCCCGCCAGCGCCCCCACCACGCACAACCCCACGCACACCAGCAGCACCCCCTTTCGCTTGTCCTTCCGCTTGCGCCACCCCTGCACCACCATCAACGGCATCAGCGCCAGCCAGATCCCCAAATTGGGGTCGAAATACCGCCCGCCCCGGTAGATCAGCCCCGTCGACCCATCGTACACCCCGCCGCAGATGAGGTGACTGACCGGGCCGTTTGGCCCTTCCAGCACCGTCCCGTCGGGATCGAACAGCCACGCGCTGACCACATCGCCTTCGGCATCCACGCCCTGGCGGACGTAGCCGGAGGTATAGACATACCGCACACAAAAGCACAATTATCTAGTCAATCAAGGTTTTGGCTCCCTATACTCGACCAGTCCCGTACCATCAACGTTCACCACAAACCAACTTCTCTCGTCAGCACTCTCACCATCAGGACCGATTCTGTATCCTCGAAATACCAGACGTTGGCCATCGAGCAGCCACTTGACGGGCCAAGATGCCTGGGCGCCGGATAATTGCGCCGTTGTAACTCCATCGCGCTCCCGATTCCAAACACGGATCACGTTTTCTTCCGTAATCCACGCTAGTTTGTTGGAATCTGGCGACCACACGCCTTGTGGCGACCAGCCACCCGCATACTCCAGAGAGATCTCATCGACTACTTTGCCGTCAGCATCTATGCGTGATAAACGATGTTCGAATCCCGGGCCATATTTTGGGGAGAGCCACTCCAGCCACTCGCCATTCGGTAACCACTCACCCGATTCGCCATTTGCTGTCAATTGGGTCACCTGTTTAGGAAGATTATAGGGTTCTAAAGTTACAACATAGACTTTGCGCATTCTTTCATTCACCGGGGAACACAATTCGGTATAAGCAAGCTGGATGTTGTTAGGTGACCACTCAAGGTGACAAAAATCGCTGGGTTTGTCCGTAATGCGTCTGATATTGCTGCCATCGCTGTCCATCACGTATATGTGCCTCAGGCACCCGTAGGGTTCACCGTGTCGATATCCCTCACATTCTTCTTCTGCGGCCTGGAAGGCAACCCGTTTTCCGTCAGTCGAAATGGATGCTTCATACTTAAACCCAGACCAATTCACAATACATCGGGGTTCATTGGAACTATCCAATTCTACGCGGAAAATGCATCTCGACAATAGTTTATCATCTTCAAGTATTGTGATCCACACCCCATCACGTGAGATATGGGGGAAAAAGCTGGGAAACTGCGCTCTTTCCAGAGGCGGCAATTGATGCAGGACTTGTAACTCTGAGTTCCCCTCATACGCTGCCAATAAGCGGCTATGATCCGCACTCATAACTACGAAGAGCGCCTCCGCAAATGATAGGCGGGATTGTGGTCTAGTCACAGCCGGCTGCGTTGCGGGAACCGGCGTTGTTGAGAGAGTCGGCGAGACAGGAGGCGCAACCGTTGGTATCAAAGTGACCGTCCTGGTTGGGGTTGGTATTGATGTCAAGGTGGGTGATTGCGCACACGCCGTCAATGCAAGCATCATTACAATCACACAGATAAGTGTCCGCGCTAGTAGGTAAGTGTAGTTTTCTGGCGTTCTCATCTTCAAAGTCCTGGTATGTAATTGGTTGGGTTAAGGACATCACCAACCGGCTCATCTTTGTAAGTTTCTTTGATCGAAATATGTAAATGCGGCCCAGAAGCATCACCCACAGCGGAATAGAAACCTAACCACGTCTGTTGCGTGAAAAAAGTGCCAAGCCGTAAATCTGGATTTCTATCCTTTTGAGCTATATGCGTATATTGAATCCAGTATATCTTGCCGTCCGGGTGCTCATGCGGCACATTTATCCAATACGTCCCCTTTGCATATTGCGCATTGACGTCAGGAAACACTAAGGCAGCGCCATCAGCCATAGCGAGCACACGGTCACCACCAGGTGTTCTGCTTGATTGTATATTAACGCCGTTGTGTACTTGATTGCCAGGTCCCCAGATAAATTCCCAAGTGACATTGAGTCCAACGCCGGGATCAAATGGTGAGACCCACGATTTGGGTGGTGGAAAAGATACGTTACCTTCGGCGACTACCACATCGCTGCGAACCCATCCTTCAACTACCTGTCCATGATCATTGTAGCGGATTTTCCACCACCAAACTCCAGCAGCCTCACGTCCGAACTGGGCAATTGGTTCTGCATCACCATAAAGTTTACCTATGATGTTGGCCCCTCCCACACTGGATGCGGCCGTTGGCCCACTGCGCACGTTGACCCCATCGCTATTTTCAGGACGAGGTGTAATACGCGGCGGCGTGGTTGTTGAGGGTGGCGCGCCCGGAGGCGCACCTATAGAGTGCGGTGGTCGTGGTGTTGGCAATGGCCACGTTGAAGGTGTTCCATCGCTGCTTCTACCCGATGTACCTTTATCTGCCCCCAGGCCAGGGATAGCCGTTGGGGTACATACCGGTGACAGCATCGTCGTGGACTCTGGATTCCCACACCCCGCCAGCATCCCCACCACGCACAACCCTACGCACACCAGCAGCACCCCCTTTCGCTTGTCCTTCCGCTTGCGCCAGCCCTGCACCACCAGCAGCGGCATCAGCGCCAACCAGATCCCCAAATTCGGGTCGAAGTAGCGCCCGCCCCGGTAGATCAGCCCCGTCGACCAATCGTACACCCCGCCGCAGATGAGGTGACTGACCGGGCCGTTTGGCCCTTCCAGCACCGTCCCGTCGGG
>DAOUAY010000253.1:0-12107 GCA_034432995.1 Anaerolineae bacterium
GGACTGAAAGCCACGGCGAGCAAGGCCTCGATGTCGTGCTTGCCCGCGTCCAAGGCTTCGACCGCAGGAAGCAGACATTGATAGGCTAACCTGAAGTAGGCGACATTGATCCGCTGCGCCAACGGCAACTCAGTCCTGCTGGTGGATGTGGGGTCTGTGGACATCGTGTGCCTTCTCCTCACCACCCCGGTCCCGTGGGACCAGGACTGCTGAAGGTGGGCATTGGCTGCGGCGTGGGACATATTCCCGGCCAGACAACGGCCAGATAGGGTTCTTCGCCGCGCCAGACGACGGCGACACCCACATCGGCGGCGCTGTCCAGACCGGGATACTTCGCGGTCGCCAGTGCATCGCGCCGTGGGCTGTTGACAAGGTAGCACTCTGTATTCTCCGGGCAGGGGTTACAGCCGGGCCAGTAGTACAGCCACGCCCCGGTTGCTGGCCCCACGGTGTACCGCAGGCCGTACCAGCGAGGCCAGGTGCGCGCAGAACGTAGTTTGGGTGCTTCCCCTGCAAGGTAATAGGCGCGGTCATCCAGGTCAGGATCGGGCGCGGCTTGGAGCCCGTGATTTTCCTGCAGCCAGTCAATGAAAGTCGCGCGGGTGATGGCCTCGTCGCCTTCGGTGCCGATGTTGATAGGCATTGCGACTGGCGTGGGGGTGGGGGTTGCCATCCACATCTGCACTTCACTAATGGTGTAGTGGTAGAATGGAACCAGGCAACACTGGTAAAGCGCCAGCAGGCCAAAGGCTGACAGCCACGCGAATGTGGGGGCAAGAGGGTTACGCGGTTTCATTGGTAATGGTGACCTCTTCTGGTCGGGTGAGCCAAACTTCAGCCCAAATAACCACGTAGCCGCTTTCACGCGATCTCTTTGTGTTCTTCTCTTTTGCCATATCAATGCGTCTCCTAGAATTGTGATGGTTGTTTCCGCATTTATCATCGGGAAAACACTCACAATACTAAGCGCAAAGAGGCACAATGATTCGTCGGCGAGTGACGAATTTTTCGTCACTCGCTGCCGGATTTTTCGTAACTCAGTGACGGATATTTTTCGTGCCAAAAGCGGGGTATATATGCTAGAGACTGAGGTACTGTGTGGAGCAAATGTACGCGGAGTCTTTCGGAAGCTCATTCGACATGCCTGGAAGGTGAAAAACTCTGCAAATAACGTTGGGACACCCTGCATTTCTATAGCGGAGTGAATTCAACAGTGGACGGCGCAAGCGGGTGCTAATGAAGACCATTGGCGAGTGGAATGTAAGATGATATTTTCGCGTGCTTACTTTCCTTGACGACTGCACCCGTAGCAAGGATTGGAACTCGGCAAGAACTCACCTGGCTTGGCGCACGCCTATATTGAAGTCACCCCATTCGATTTACTGAAGTACGAAGTTTACAAGGCGACCAGTAGATCATCCGCAGCGCGCCTCGTCCCAGCCACCGACTTTCTATGGCTTGATCCCCACGCACGTATTGTGGTCCTCGTGCATGAACGTTGTGCAACGCGGGGGCAATCTCCACGCCTGGTTTTCGTTTCAGACGGCACACTCTCCGTGAGGCACTGTCGCTCGCCAGGCCGCGAGAAGCGAGTAATACTTTTACATACCGCCAGGGAAAAGCAGTATGTAAAAGTATGAACTTGCACTTACGGCTTATTCTGCGAGACACTTGATAAAAATGAGTCCACACTACCACAGATGGCAAATCAAGTTGTGACGTCGTGGCTCATTTGGTAGCCTTCCCGGTATGGAATGGGGCAAAATGTGCGGTTGTGCTTAATGCGGTATGCTGTTTCCAGCGTCACTCTAGGGGTACAGTGCGGCGTGCTGTGTGCTGTTGCCAACAAAGATTTGTCCCCTGTGCTAAACGCCAACCTCGTGCTTTATGCTGGTAGTGTGTGAGAGGATACCGGTGAGTGGCGTTGGCTGGCCTTGTCCTCAGCCTTGGGGTGCGTGGATCGACGCTGAGTTACTGCGGCTGGTTAACGTGATCGAGACAATGCCCGGCAATGTTTGATCCTGGGTCTGATCGTTGACTGATCTTTGACGGCACAAGGCAAAACCAGCCCCTTTTTGTCCTACTATGGCCCCGTGGGTTATACCTGGATGGTGAAAAACGTAGCGCTTAATAAAGCATCGGATTCTGCTACGCGTAATTGCTGCGTTAAAACATCTATTGCGCTTCCACCTGCGACTACGGTTCAATTATGAGGAACTGTGCGGCAAGTTGTCTAGAATTTTCTTGGCAGTTGAGGACGCCGGTATGACGAAAAAACGGACAGTTTGGCGTCTCTGCCATACCGTAACGGTGTAAACCGCGAATTTGCGGCGACGGTAGCTCCCGGAGCACCCCAAAGTGCTGTACCAGGGCCAAAACAGGGCGGATGCGGGGTAAAAACCCCCGCAAAACCCTGTCTGACGCCGCCAAAACCAGGGTTGAGCAACGATTTCGGCCTTGATGGTATGAGGGGAAAACGGCACTTTTTTTCCCTACCATGTCTTTTTCCTTCATACCTGCAATTTGGATCATCGGGATTGGGCTTGTGCCCTGGCGCGCAAGTGCCTGTGGCGACATTGCGCGCCAGGGTGCGGATGAATACGGTAGGGGCTTTGTTTTGCCTTTGCCCTGCCATCGCCCTCTCAGTCCGTCTGCGTGGCGGTCGGGATCGCGGGCCGGTTGCGTCGCGGTCGGTCGGTTGTAGAATAGGCGGAAAGGTCAAATACCCGTGAGAGAGTAACAAAGCCATTGTATTGTGTAAAGTCGTTTGACATTGAATTTTTCGGCGCCGACGGAATGTGCACCTCATTCTACCTGGGCGCGCTCAAAGCTGCTGTGCTTATGGCCGAAGCGCTCGGTGAAGCCGTTCCCCTCTATGCACGCCTGCTGGAAAAGGGCCGCGCCGCGATGGAATCGGAATTGTGGAATGGCGAGTACTTCATCCAGAAAATCCAGTGGACGGGCTTGCGCGCGGGTGATCCCACCCAAACCCAGGCCTGGAACGTCAACTATTCCCCGGAGGCGATTGCGCTGCTGCAAAAAGAAGGGCCGAAATATCAATACGGCAACGGCTGCCTCGCCGATGGCGTCCTCGGCGCGTGGATCGCGGCGGTCTGCGGTGTGCCGGAGTTTCTCGATGCGGACCGGGTGCGCCGTCACCTGCTCGCCGTCTACACGTACAACCTCAAGCGCGACCTCTCCGAACACGCCAACCCGCAGCGACCCGCCTACGCGCTGGGCAACGAAGGCGGCTTGCTGCTCTGCACCTGGCCCCACGGCGACGCGCTCACGCTGCCTTTCGTCTACAGCAACGAGGTGTGGACCGGCATCGAATACCAGATCGCCTCGCATCTGATGCTACTCGGCGAGGTCGAGGCGGGATTGGAGATCGTGCGCGCCGCCCGCGACCGCTACGATGGCCGCGTGCGCAATCCCTTCGACGAGTACGAGTGCGGGCACTGGTACGCCCGCGCGATGGCGTCTTACGGCCTGCTGCAAGGGCTGACCGGCGTCCGCTACGATGCGGTGGAGAAGGCGCTGTATATCCAACCCACCATCCCCGGCGACTTCCACGTTTTCCTCAGCACGGCAACGGGATTCGGTACGGTAGGTGTGCAGGATAACGAGCCGTTTGTAGAAGTTAGGTCAGGCGTGATTCCATTTGAAAAACTGACGTACACACCGTATCCGCAACGATAGAGGTTCTGTTTGTAGGTATTCTGGTAGCATAAAAGTCTGCTATAATGAAGCAAAGTAACAAGGAGGCAACATGACAATCTTAGAGAATTTGCCTGAACCCAACTTGATTCGCTGGCAGTTTGATCAGTTGATAAAGAGCGGATTATTTTCTGATGAACAGACTGTGCTGCGCAATGCGTTACAGGCACTGTTTCAAGCCAATCCCCGGATCAAAGTCAAAATGCTTGTCAATGCTTATGCGGCCGGGGATATTAGCTTGGGCCGGGCGGCTGCGCTTTTGGGTGTTTCTCAGGAGGAAATGAAAGACATCCTACGCGAGGCGGGAGTTTCGATTCACCTGGGACCGCAAACGATCCAGGAGTGTCTCGATGACGCCCAATACGCCTGAGCTGTGGCTGAAGAATCTCAAGTTTGTCTTTGATACCACACTTTTATCGAACTTTGCAATTGTAGAACAGGTCACACTATTAGAAACCCTGTATCGCGGCAAAGTTTGCACCACGTTGATGGTCGCTGATGAACTTCACCAAGGCTTGTATGCCGGATACCATCAGCTCCAGTCTGTTGAGGAAATTTTAACGCCCCTTCATCCCACCGGTTGGCTGCCGGTTCTATCTCTGGAACTGGCTGAAGAAAAGAAACTGTACACTCAATTCTCTCCTCCGCTGGCATCTGGCGAGGCTTCCTGTCTGGCGATTGCAGTTGCGCGCGGGCTTGTGTTGGGGAGCGATGATCTGGCAGCGCGTCGTTTAGCAAATGGAAGAAATGTGCATTTGACAGGCACAATCGGCATTCTTATTCGCGCAGTGCGGGAAGGATATTGGCCGCTAGACAGGGCCAATGAGGTTCTTGCTCAAATGATAGCACTGCGTTACCACGCACCTACTGCCAGGTTGGATGATCTGATATAAATCCTGCTTCGTTTATGCTAAAAACACTCCTTCGTCTTTGGGCCTCCTGTATGCTTGCCTTCAAGCACCTGCTCGCGCAGCGCGGACTGGCGCTGGCGATTCTGTTGGGATTGGTCATCGCCATCGCGCTCGTGATGAGCATCCCTCTCTATGCCGAGGCGACTTACTACCGGGTTTTGAGCGAGGGGTTGTTTTCTGACACGCCGCAGTATCGCGGCCTGGTGATCCGACCCCCTGTCGCCCTGGTGCTGCGCTACTCAGGTTCGTTCGCCACTCCGATTCAGTGGGAAGACATCGGCCCGCTGGATACCTATTTCGATGCTCAGGTTTACCGCGATTTGCGGTTATCGCCTTCGCCCAACGTGCCCGGCGCGCGGCTGTTCAACACTGGCACATTTGGCCTCTTCGCCGCCCAGGATGCCGAGCGCGTCACCGAGATCCAACCGGCCTACCGGATCGGGCTGGCGGCTATCGGCCAACCGGAACAGCACATCCGCATCATCGAGGGCGCCTTCCCGACGGACACTGCGTCTTCTACAGGCGCATTTGAGGTTGCAATCGGCAAGGCCATCGCCGCGAAGATGGGCATCAACATCGGAGAGACTTACATCGCGTATGACCTGCGCGCGATGCGCGGCTACGGGGCTGTTCCGGCCAAATTCGAGCTGCGCGTCGCCGGGATATGGGAACCCCTCGACCGGCGCGCAGAGTTCTGGGATTACAGCCAGCTTCCCGTCGACAACCTCTTGTTCGTTTCGGAAAGTACGTTCGCCGGCCGCATCAGTCCGGCGCTGACAGATGAAGTCTACCAGGCGCTCTGGTACCTGCCGATGGATGCGGACGGAATTTACCTCAACGATATCGAGCCATTGCTAGACCGCATCGAACTTCTGCGGCGCACCACCATCCAAATCCTGCCGGGGACGATCCTGGATACCGACGCCATCAAGGTCTTGCAGCGCTACCAGACAGCGGCCAACGGGTTGATGTTGCTCCTGTTTGCGTTCAGCGTGCCCATTATCAGCCTGATCGTGGTCTTCGTCGTGCTGGTCATCAGCTTGATGGTGGAGCAGCACCGCAACCAGATCGCCGTCCTGCGCAGCCGTGGGGCGACCGCCGCACAAGTGAGCGGCATCACCCTGCTGGAAGGCAGCCTGCTCGGCGGTGTGGCCTTGCTGCTCGCGCTGCCCCTCAGCCTGCTGCTGGCCTACACGATCGGACAGGTGCGCAGCTTTCTGGATTTCACGCTGGCGACCGATTTGCGCGTGGGGATGACCTGGGGTACGGCGCGGCTCGGCCTCGCGGCGATGGGCGTCACCCTGATCGCCCAGGTCGTTCCGGCACTGGAAGCGGCGCGTCACACCATCGTCACGTACAAACAAGAGCGCGCCCGCGTCTTGCGCCCACCCTGGTGGCAGCGCGCGTGGCTGGATGTGCTGCTGCTCATCCCGGCAGGATACGGCACGTATCTCCTGCAACAACAAGGCAGCGTGGCGGTCTCCACCGAGACGCTGCCGGCCGACCCACTGCAAAATCCGCTTTTGTTCCTGGTGCCCGCCCTGAGCCTCTTCGCCCTGGCGCTGATCATCCTGCGCGTGCTCCCCTGGCTGATGAAGGCGCTGGCCTGGCTCGGTGCGCAGACGCGCAGTGTGGGCTTTCTGCTCGCCGCCCGCCAACTGGCGCGCGCGCCCGGCCTCTACGCCGCACCGCTCGGCCTGCTCATCCTTACCCTGAGCCTGGCAACTTATACGGCGTCGCTGTCCGCCACACTGGAGAACCACCTGCACGACCAGCAGTTCTACGCGGTGGGGACCGACGCAAGCCTGGTCGATACCGGCGACGCACGCGGCGGTGGGGACATTATGCTGCCCAATCGTCCTGGCGGCGGCGAGACTGCCGGCTGGCGCTTCCTGCCGGTGTCCGAGTATCGCACCATACCCGGCGTCGAAGCCGCGGCGCGCATCGGGCACTACAGGGCGCTCGTGCAGACGGGCGATGGCTTCAAGCCCGGCACCTTCATCGGTGTGGATCGCGTGGATTTTTCGCAGGTCGCGTTCTGGCGCACGGATTTTGCGCCCGCCTCGTTGGGAGAACTGATGAACCAGCTTGCCATCACCGAGAACGGCATCCTGCTCCCCAGAGACTTTATGGAGACGTATTACCTCCAAATCGGCGACACCGTCAACGTCACCGTGCTGGCGTATGAAACGTCGACGGTGCTCTCGCTCAAGCTCGTCGGCAGTTTCGACTATTTTCCGACGTGGTACCCCGAGACCGGCCCGCTGGTGGTGGGCAACCTGGAACACTACTTTTTGCAGGCCCAGACCCAGCTTCCCTATCAGGTGTGGCTGAACACACAGCCCGATGTGAATTACGATAACCTGGCCGATGCGCTTTGGGAGATCAACAGAGGCTCACAGGACATGCTCGTGGCTTCGCGGCGTATCCTCAAAGCGCAACAGCAACCGGAACGCCAGGGGCTTTTCGGCCTCCTTTCGGTGGGCTTTGGCGCTGCCGCCGTGCTGACGGCGCTCGGCTTTATCCTGTACGCCCTCTTCTCGTTCCGCCGCCGCGCCGTCGAATTGGGCGTGCTGCGCGCCGTGGGGCTTTCCACGCGCGATATGACGGGGTTCGTGGCCTGGGAACTGATTTTTCTGCTCGTCATCGGCAGCGCCGCCGGGACGGGGTTGGGCATCTGGGCCAGCCACACCTTTGTCCCCTTCCTGCAAGTCGGCGGCGACCTGACCGCCCACACGCCGCCGTTCGTCGTCGAAATCGCATGGCCCGCCATCCTGCGCCTCTATGCCCTGTTCGCCGCCTTGTTCGTCGTCGCGCTCGCCGCGTTAGTCCGCTCGCTCATAAAGATGAAGCTGTTCCAGGCCATCAAGATGGGGGAGACTCTATAAACTCACGCCAGCTTCCCGGAAGATACCCATGCAAATTGCATCCTGGCGGGCATAGCGTATAATAGGAATATAATCGATGGGGAGGTGAACGATGCGCAAATTCATGGTCTTTCTTGCCGGTCTGATCGTCGGTCTATGGACAGGGGGAGCATTAGCGATGCTTTTCGCGCCGCAGTCTGGTGCAGTATTGCAGCAGCGCATCCGCGAAGGCGTCGAACGATTGGTAGAAGAGGGCAAGTCGGCAGCAGAAGCCCGGCGGCAGGAACTCGAAGAGCAGTTGGAGTCGTTCAAGCAGGGGCGACCGATTGTCTTGCAGGCGGGTGAGCCTCAAGCTGACTAACGATTTTTTGTGGTACGACAAACGGCGGGGAATTCCCCGCCGTTTTTTTATCGCGCGAACGGCTTTCAGCCGCCGGATGCCTGCACAAAAGCTTCGAACAGCGGCCACATCGTTGGTGAGGCCTTCACCATCGCTTCGGGGTGCCACTGCACGCTGATGCAGAACGGGTGCGTAGGCATCTCCACAGCCTCGATCACGCCATCTGGCGCGTGGCCGGTTACGACCAGCCGGTCGCCTGTAGTTTTTGCCGCTTGGTGATGCGAGCTGTTGACATCGAACGTTGTCCCGCCCAGAATGGCTGCCAGCCGGCTCTCCGCCTCCAGTGTGACGCTGTGCGCTATGGTCTCCATCAGCTGTGTCGCCACATAAGCGTGATCCAGTGCATTGGGGATGTGCGCGGCGATGTCCTGGTATAGCGTGCCGCCCAACGCCACGTTGAGGACCTGATGCCCGCGGCAAATTGCCAACAAAGGCCGCTCCGTCGCCAACCAGGCTCGCGTCAATCCCAGTTCGGAGAAATCCCGCTCAGCGTCCACCTGGCCCATCCACGGTTCACTTTCTTCGCCGTAGAGCTGGGGATCGATATCGCCACCGCCGGAAAACAACAAACCGTCCAGACGGGTAACGAGCACGGCCCAATCCTCTTTCAGCGCCGTCGGCGGGATCACAACGGGCGTCCCGCCCACGTGCTGGATGGCGCGGATGTACGTCTCGCCAACAGCACACATCGCTATATGCGACAAACGGGCGGAAGTATCCTTCCGCCCGGTTATGCCGATCAGCGGTCTGCGTAATGCCACAATCGCCTACTTGCGCAGTTCCTTCAGGCGCGCCGCCTTGCCCCGACGACCGCGCAGGAAGTAAAGTTGCGCACGGCGGACCTTGGCGTGGCGCACCACTTCGACCTTTTCGATGCGCGGCGAGTAAAGCAGGAACGTGCGCTCTACACCGATACCGTGGGAGGCAACCCGTCGCACGGTGAAATTGGTATTGACACCGCCCTTGCGCAGGCGGATAATCGTCCCTTGAAAGACTTGAATGCGCTCGCGGTCCCCTTCAACGATGCGCACGTGAACTTTGACAATATCCCCAGGTTGCAATTCTGGGATGTTGACATTTGGCTTTGCCATCTGGCGTTCCAACGATTGTACCAGGTTCATTTGATCCTCTCCCCGAAAACAGCTATTTACCAAAAATCAGCCGCCAGTTCTGGCGGCAAATGGAGATTATACCATAGTCTGCTGTATTGGCAATCACTTCGCCTGGCAGATCGTAGACTACAAAAGTCTCAGCAGACACGTGCATTTGGCGCGTTTTTCGTTCAACGAGGCGCTTGGTCAACGCGATCCCACGAGAGACTTTTGTAGTCTGGTCCTACTTCACCCGAATCCGCCAGCCTTCCTGGAGATAGTCGGGATCACGCGGAAGGCCGCGGCTCTCCCACAGGTGCGCGTTCCACGCCCAGAACTGCTGCTTGTTCAGCCCGTGGCGCGTGATGATGCCCCACACCGTATCGCTGGCGGAAACGGCGACGTAGACTGGCTGTGGAATGTCGGGCATGGCGGCGACGGTTGGCTCAGGTGCGACAAGGCGCGCCGATTCTTCCTGACAGCGAATGTTGAGCGATTGCAGCAACGGCCACAGCGCCTTTTCCGTGTTGGCGACGTGGTAAACGCTAAAGAAATCCAGTCCGTGCCGGACCAGTTCCTCGATCCAGGGGATTAGTTCCTCCGGCAAGAAAGCCGGTCCCGCGAGCCGGTACAATGGCGATAGCACCGGGTAGACTTCCGGCGTCTTCTCCCAGATCAAACTGAGCGCGTCCAAAGTCTGGTAAATGTCCCGGTGAATGACTTGTCTGGGGTCGTTGCCCCAGGCGGCAAAGGCCAACGGCATCCAGCCGGCCTGGCAGAGTGGCGCGAGCACATCCAGAACGCGCGGATCGGGCAAATGCGCTGGTGGTGGGGTCGCCAGAAAGAGCCGCTCGCGTGGAATCTCGACGGTGTCCAGCGCTTCGGCCAGCGGGCGCATCTGAACTCCCGTCACCATCGCCGCGCCGAGGAACAAGACCGTGGCTTCGTAGCCGAGTGTTTGCGCTTCGACGATGGCTTTGAGCGCATCCTGAGGGGCGCGGTCCGTGATCTGCACCCAGGCCAACGGGTGGAAACCGAGCGCGCGCACGCGTTTGACCATCGTGCGCGTTGTTTCAGGAAAGTAGTAGGGGCCATGGCCCACTTTGACCACCATGTACGTCGCCCCTACGCTGGCAGCCATCTCCGCCGCGCGTTGGAGGTCATACGAATGGGCCAGCCACAGTCCTTTTCCGCAAAGTTTTGCCATCATCTGCTCCACTGCAAAAGTGAATGTCATTATAAACGGGATCGCGCGCTTGACAAGCCTCGACTGCTCTTTACAATGGGGGATATGGCAAAAACGCGCTGGTACAAAACGCTGACGTCCAAGCAACGCCGTATATTGTTGGGGATGTTAGTCGGCCTCATCGCCGTCCTGGGATTGCTCGGTTGGAACGTGTGGCGGGCCATCAGCCTGCCGCAGGCGCCCTCCCCACTTCCCACGCCCACACCCAGGCCGACCCTCACACCGTCCCTCACGCCAACGCCTACCGTGACGCTCACCCCGTCGGCCACGCCCACAGCGACGCCGCTGCCGCCCTTCGACATCGCGCAAGCCGGGATGATCGCCAGTGGGGTCTACGATGCGCGCGGGCGACTGTCACGCTGGAGCACACCGTTAACGTTGGTCAATGACAAACTTGGGATGTCGGTCATTCTCTACCGGCTTTACGACGCCTATCCACCGTTGGTAGTGCAGCTCCAACCCTACCTGCAGTCGCTGCGGCTCTGGTACTGGGAAGAACTGCGCGTCGATCCGGTGGCGCAAACCCCGGCGGTGGCTGCGCTCTACGCCTCGGATACCGAAGAGCTGTACCTGCGGCGCGACTGGCCCGGCGCGCGCGATGTGCTGGAATGGCAAATCGCCTACGGTTACGCGCGGGCAGTCCCCGACCAATACGGCGACCTGCCCCGCCTGATCGCCAACGCGGATTCGCTGGATCACCGGCTGGCTCTCTCTGCCGTGGGCGACGGCGATGCCCTCTTCTCGCTGTGGCGGTATGCCGGCGCTCAACCAGGCAGCGCCCGGGCGCAAGCCCTGACCGACGTTATCGCCGATGCCATCACACCACGCTGGCGTCTCATCACCGATCCACTGCTGGACGATATCTCGCAGCTCTCGCTGCAATTGGGCGATGCCTTTGTGACCGACCTGTACGCCCAGGGCGGCGCGGCGGCCATCGATGCGGCGGTGCTGCGTCCACCGCGCTCCACCGCGCAACTGCTGCACGCCGAGCGCTATCTCGCCGACGACATGCCGCAAGTATTGACACCTCTCCAGCCGCAGTTGGGACGCGGGTGGGTGTTAAGCGCCACAGATACCCTCGGCGAGGCGCTGCTTCGCCTGGCGCTGGTGGAATGGAGCGACGGCGCCATCACCGCGGGCACCATCGCCGAGCGCATCTCCGGTTGGGACGGCGATTTGCTGCAAGTGTGGGGCGGGCCGGAAAGTGCGACCGGGACACCAACCGATGTCGTCGTCTGGAAGACGGTGTGGGATTCGAACCGGAGCGCCGTGAATTTCTACGGCACGCTGGTTGAGATGATGCCACAACCACTCCTCTCCGGTCCAATCGAAGATACCGTCCCTCCGGGAAGGCTTCTCGGAGGTCGCTGGTGGGCCGGACCGGAAGGCGCGGTGAGCCTGTATCGCAATACGAACCGGGTCTGGCTCGTGTGGGGGACAGACGCCGCTGTGGTGGAAACCCTGGCAATCGCAGCGAGATTAGCAAAATGACGTGTAGAGCGAAGTGACGATTCGTCCTACAAGCGAGGAGCAGACCAAGATAGGCGCAAGGCAAGGGACAAAATCCAAAATACGGACGGTAGCCTGGGTCATCCTGGCAGGCGGGACGCTGTGCGCAGCCTGGACAGTTTGGACACTCACCGCGCGCTACGAGCGGTTGATGTACGCTCCGGCGGAGATCGATCAGCTCCCCGACAAACCTGTCGCCGTGGTCTTCGGCGCGGGCTATTGGCCGAGTGGCGCGCTGAGCATGGTGCTCAAAGACCGGCTGGACGCTGCGATCGAGCTGTATCGCGCCGGGCGCGTGCAGAAATTGCTGTTCAGCGGTGACAATCGCTTCGTCGATTACAACGAACCGGCGAAGATGTTAGACTA
>DAOUAY010000254.1:0-2271 GCA_034432995.1 Anaerolineae bacterium
CGGCAATTCTGGATTGGTCACACGCACCTCGTCGACTTCGGCGTGCGACGCCACGCGGGCTTCCGCATGGGCGACGCTCCACCCTATCATCCCTTCACCGACGCGGATGCGGTGCTGGCGCGCCAACATCGCCTGCCCGGCCTCACCCGTGCCCAAACGCAGCACAGCCCACGCGCGGGTTTCGTCTACCAGAAACAGGCCGGTATAGTACAGATCAAAACGTTCACGAATCAAATCGACAACTTGTTGAATCAACGCGTCGGGATCCAGAATCGCTGCCGCCACCCGGCTCACTTCCGCCGAGGCTTGCAGGTACGCCGAGCGTTGTTCAAGATCAGCCGTGCGCGAGGTCACCCGCTGCTCCAGGGTATCGATGGACTCACGTAACTGCGCCGTCATACTGTTGAAGGTGTTTGCCAGGTCGCCCAACTCGTCTTCACTCAGGACCGGCGCCATACGGCTCAGATCACCTTCCGCAATCGCGGCGGCAGTGGTGGTGAGCGCATCAATGGGCATGAAGGCCTGGCGCATCGTGAAGAACATCAATGCGCCGAGCAAGATCGCGCCGACAGCCGCCACAACTACGCCGGTTCTGCCGATATCAAGCAACGGGCGATGCAACTCATCCCACTCTTGCTGCACGATGACGCCCCACCCGTTATCCAAGACCTGCGCGTAGACCTGCCAGCGCACGCCATCGGCATCGACAAAGTCAAATTGGTTTTGCCTTTCGAGACGCATTTTGGTGATGACCGGAGAATCGTGAATATCCAAAATCTGATTGGCGATGGCCGCATCGGGATGCACAACAACCCGATCCCGCGCGTCGACGACATAAATCATACCGGTCTCGCCAAAGCGGGTCTCCGCAATCTCACTGGAGATTTGCTCCAGCGTGGTGGCAAACATCCCTACGCCAATCGGAACAGGGCCGCGCTCACGAATGAGTGTGGCGACGATCAACGCCGGCCGGCCACTGGTGCGTCCGATCACCACTTCGTAATTCACCACATCGAGACGCGATTCTCTGAACCACCCGCGGTCGCTGTAGTCGGTCAGTGGCGCGTCATCGCTGCGGGCGACATTCATGCCCTTAAGATCGGTGGTGCTGACCAGATAGATGTAAGGATACACAGTGTCCATAACCTGCAGAATAGGTCTTTGCTGCTCCGGGTCCATACTGCGTACCTGCGGCAAGGTCACCAACTGCTGCAAGGCCCGGCTGTTGAATTCCAGCCATAGCCGCACGTTGGTCGCCACAAGTTTGTTGGTCGCTTCCAGCTTCTCGAAAGCCTGCGTTTCCATCACCTCCAGCGACTGGATCAGCACAAAGGCCATCACCCCCGCCAGAATCGGCAGGGCCACAATCAGGGTAAGGATGACCAGGCGCGAACGCAAACGCCCGCGCTGCACGCGGCGTTCGATCGTCATCTGCCGGAAGGCCACATACGTGTAGGTGAAGATGGTAACGACAATGGAAGCCGTCGATGTCACGCCGGGTATCAGGCTGGACGGTATCACCAGAAACGCTAAATAAGCCAACCCCAGGCCCACCACCAGGATCGCGCTAAACCGGCGCGTTATGGCCGGTGTCCGGCGATACAGCAACACCCCCAAAGCATAAAGTATGGTCAGGACCGCTATGCCATACCGGTAAAACGGCCACAACAGCCCGGCTACACTGCCCTGAATATACTCAGGAGGGATATAGCCGCCGGAATAGATCGCAGGTGTATACGGGGTGTACCACAACTTTGTTTGGAAGAGCACATCGCTGAGCGGCATAACCACCGGGAATAGGATGAGGGCATACAAGAGCCAGCGCAGCCAACGCCAGTGTCCCTGCGGCCAGCGCGGCGTGAGCAGCACGATCGTGACCAGCAACATCGTCATCGGGAGCGAACCCGACGTAATCGCCAATAGCAACAACGGCGTCCCTATCTGCGCAACCTGCGTTGCGCCAACCAACGCCCCCAGCGCAAAAGCATAGATGGCCAGCAAAAACATGAACAGACTCATGTGCCGGTTGACGGTGTGGCGCGTATTGAGCAACAGCATGTACAGGGACAGGATAAATGCCAATAAACCGGCAAACCACGTGATGGCCTGCAACCCCTGAGCCGTCAACATGATCTTCATACGTTGACCTCCTCTGCGCCTGCCTCTTCCAGCTCTGCGCCGCTCAAGCGCACTTCGACGCGCGCAAAGTTCAGCGCGCTGACCATTTCGCGCACGGCGTTCTGCAGCACCTGGTCGATATCCAACGAGGTC
>DAOUAY010000255.1:0-2225 GCA_034432995.1 Anaerolineae bacterium
CCAGCAGCCCATGCTGGAAAAAGTAGTCCATCAAGAGCAATGGCATAGCAACCAGCGCATAAGCCAGCGCCGTCCGCTCATGCCCGGAAAGGGCTGTGATCGTTTCGTAGCCCCGGATAAGGTGCGGGAAATGCGCCATCCACAGCGCCGCTTTTTGGGCATCGCCAACATCCCATTTGATCAAGTTAACGAGAAAATCGGCCAGATCGAAAATTCGCGGCGCAATCGAAATGTGATCACAATCAATGACTCTCCTGAAAAAAGGGTGGACATTCACAACAAATATGGTATAATACGACAATGTAATCAAACTTAGTATACAGGTGCGCTAATGTTCAAGAAAAACACCCAACACTTGCAGATGGGCTTACTCGATACCGTGGCGCAACTCTCGGCGCGCCGCCAGCAGCGCTTGGCCGACTCCTGGGCGGGCGAGTTTTACCGCGAGATCACCTGCCGGGTGGACGAAACCTTGTTCGCCCCGTTGTATGCCGACATCCCCTCGCGCCCCAACACGCCCGTCAATCAGTTATTCGGCATCGAAGTGCTCAAGAGCGGCTATGGCTGGTCCGATGCCGAGTTGTTCGAGCACCTGGACTTCGATGTGCAGGTGCGCTATGCCTTGGGGGTGCGGGATCTGGAACTGGAAATCTGCGAACCGCGCACCATTTACAATTTCCGGCGGCGCGTCAGTCAGGATATGCAGACGCGCGGCGTGGACGTGTTTGCGCAGGCGTTCGAGGCGCTGGCCGACGCCCAGTGCGTGGCCTTCGGCCTGGAAACGCGGCGGCAACGCATGGACTCCAGCCAGATCAGCAGCAACATTCGCACTTACAGCCGCTTACAACTCTTGGTCGAAGTGCTGCAACGCGCGGCGCAGATGCTCACCCCGGCGGATCAAGAACGGTATGCCGCCCCCTTGCTGCCCTACGTGCAGGGCACGGCGGGACAGTACTGCTACCGCCTCAAGTCCAGCGAGTACGCCACGCACCTGGAGCAACTGGGGCACGTGCTGGCGGAAATGCTCGCCGCCTGGGAGACCGCCTACGCGGACGCGCCAGCTTACCGCCTGCTGCAGCGCGTGTTTCACGAACATTTCACCGTGGCGGAGGCGCCGGCGCGGACGGTGCTGCCCAAGCCGGCGGCGGAACTCAGCGCCAGCAGTCTACAAGCGCCCGATGATACGGAGGCCACCTATCGGGAAAAAAACGGGCAGGGCTATCGCGGGTACGTGGTCAATGTGAGCGAAACGTGCGCCCCGCAGAATCCGCTGCAACTGCTGACGAAAATTCAGGTGGCCCCCAACACCACTGACGACGAAACCTTGCTGGTCGCCGCCGTGCCGCCACTCCACGAACGCTTGGCGCTGGGCGAGTTGCACATGGATGGCGGTTACAACGGCGCCCAGGCCACGCAAACCGCGACCGACTGCGCGGTGACCTTGCACCCGACCGCCATCCGTGGCGGGACACCGGACCCGGAGGCGGCGGCCCTGGCCGAATTCACCTGGACAGCGGAGGCCGAGACGCCCGCCCAGGTGACCTGTCCGCAGGGGCAGACGGTCTCCGTGCAACCTGGCCGCCAGCCAGGACGCTATCTGGCCGATTTCCCCGCTGAGACGTGTGCCGCGTGCCCGCTCCGCGCGCAGTGTCCGACGCACCCGCTGCAGCGGCGTCCGGTGCAGGTCTTGCGCGTCTCGCAGCGCCAGATCGAGGTCGCGCGCTTACGCCAGGACTGTGACGCCACCCGCAACGCTGGCCCGCCGTATCTGCGTCCCGCGGTCGAGGCCACGCTGCGCAGCCTCATCCATCCCTTCGGCGACGAACGCCACCAACTCCCGGTGCGCGGGCAACGCCGTGTCACTATGGTCATGGTCGCCGCCGGCGTGATGGTCAATCTACGCCGGATTTGGCGCTATCGGCAAGCGCAACGGGAGCAAGCCGGTAAAAACCTCTCGCCAGCCAGCCCCACCGCGACGGGCGCCACTTTTTTGCCGCAGTGTTGGCGCGCTTTTATGCGGTGGTGGCAGCACGCGTGGCGCGGCAGTCTCCTCCGCGCCCCCGCCCTAACGTGTTAAAGTGCGACTTCTTTCAGGAGAGTCAGTGCATGAGTTGGGACACGGGCTCGATCAGTTAGGAGGGGGGCAAGCGAGCAGAAATCTAGCCGCTGTCTGGACAGCTTATCCTCTCCAGAGAAGTGATGGGGGTTTTGCGGGCGGTTTTCCT
>DAOUAY010000256.1:0-3719 GCA_034432995.1 Anaerolineae bacterium
TGCTCGCGCCCAACCTGGCGGATGACCTCCGGCGTGAATTGCTTGTTCCCCCGCCCAAAAATGAAGCCGTTGCCTCCCAGCGGCGTGACCACGATTTTACGTTGAGGATAGCGTTTCAGCAAGTCGAGGAGCGCGCGCTCGTTCACGTCCGCCGCGATCAACGCGCCGTCGCAGACCGCATCTACGCCGAGCAGCGTCTTGGGCAGCGCCAGCGCGTCGGCAATGGCTTTGACGGTAGTGCCGGGGCCGAGGAGGTACAACGTTTCAGGGGCCATGCTTTCGACAAAAGAGGCGGCAATGTCTTGTTTGTTCTCTTCGACGGAGGGAGCAGCACTTGAGGCAACTTTGCCCGGCTGCAAGAAGCGTTCGACGGCCGGCGTGAGCAGATAGCCGTAGAGCCGCGCATCCAGCCGGTTTTCGCGGAACGCATCTTCGTCGATGTCGAGCACTTCTTCTTCGACGACGCCCGCGCCTTCGACGAACGCATCCACGAGTTCAGCAGCGGCGTGGGGACTGAGGGCGAAGGCGGCGCTGTAGACCTTGACGCCGGCCGGAATCGCCACAACGGGAACGCGCCGGTAAGGCGGAAGCGCGCTCAGCGCGTCGCACACGTCCCGCGCGGTGCCGTCGCCGCCGGCAAAGACGAGGAGTTCCGCGCCGGCGTCGAGCATCAAGCGAGCGATACGCCGCGTGTCCTCGCCAGTCGTCTGCTCGCCAATCGCGCCAACGATGAGATAGGCCAGGTCGAGACCGGCAACGATGTCCGCGCCCATAGCGCCCGGCGCAACGAGCCACGCGATGCCGACATGACGCTGCACCTGCGCCAGCGCCTCCCGCGCGCGCTGCGGCGCGACCGGCGTCGCGCCCAGGGCCAACGCCTGCTCATGCATCCCGCCGTCGGTACCCTTGAGGCCCACGCTGCCGCCCATCCCGGCGACGGGATTGATGATAAGTCCAACAACCTTCATCGTTGAAAGAAAAGATTAGCCACCTTTACCCCACCAGCTCCCAGTCGATCAGGCTCCGCATACCACTCCGGATGTAGTGATAGTACTTGATATACCGCGTGGCGAACTCGTCCTTCCCCAGCAGCATATCCATCGCCAGGAGCGCTTGTCTATCACGGGCGACATCGACAATGGGAGCATCGACACCCTCCGCAACCACCACGGGCAAGAATGCCTGGTGAAGCGTCGTGTAATTCGGCAGTTCGGAGGAGACGCCGCTGACATCGAGCGTCATGTTACACCCTAATTCGTCCCTGACCAGCCGGACGGTCTCGAGCGTAATCAACGCGGCGTGGGGGTTGGTTTCAACCGTTTGCGTGAGGCAGTTGATCAGGATGTCCTCGCCAGGGATACCCAGCGCCTCGGCGCGTGCGATGATCCGGCTGGCAATTTCCAGCCGCTTGTAGGGGTCAGCGGGGAGTCCGTCTTCGTCCATGCAGCAGCCGACCAAGACGGCGCCATGTTCCGCAACCAGGGGCAACACCGCATCGAGATACTTTTCTGCGCCGCTGACACCGTTGACCAGCGGTTTACCCAGGCAAACGGCGAGCGCGGCAGCCAACGCGGCAGGATGCGAGGTCTCGATGCTGACAGGCACTTCCACGGTTTCCTGGATCACCTCGAGCAGAGAAGGCAACAGCTTTGCTTCATCCAGGTCCGCCGAGTCTACGCTGATGTTGATGACATCGGCGCCGGCGGCAACCTGGGCGAGCGCCTCGTTCCTGGCGACTTCGACGTAGCTCGCCGCCGGCTCGCCCGCCGCCCGCCGGCGCACTGTGCGGTTTGTCCGCTTGCCGATGAGGACGGTCGGGCGATCAGGCGCGATACGAACGACGCTTTTTCTGCCCTTGAGGATTGTCTCCATACATTGTCAACGTGACAGCCTTCTACTGAGGACATTTTGTAACGACACAGAGATGACGATAATCAACCCGTATATCAACTGCGTCCAGAACCCCGACAGCCTGATAACGAGGCCAAAGATTTCGACCTTGCCAACGGCGACGATCCCGGCTTCGATAGCGCCGATGATGAGACATCCAATAAACGTCCCGAACACGGTCCCAACGCCGCCGAAAACGGAGGTGCCGCCGAGAAACACGGAGGCCATGGTCTTCAAAAGGTAGCCGTCACCCAAAGATACCCAAAAGTAAGACTGTTCGAGGCTGGACAAAACGCCCCCGAACGCCGCCGCAGCGCCGAGGATAGCGAAGTTGGTCATCCTGGTCCGGTCAACGTTAACGCCCATCAGCCTGGCGCTTTCCACGTTATCCCCGATGAGGTAGACGTGAGCGCCGAACTTGTGGCGGTTCAAAAAGGTCCACACGAGCACCGCCACAACCACGGCCCAGATCATCTGGGCGGGCAAGTATCCCCCCACCCTGCCCACCAACGCCTGACGCAAGGCCATTTGTTTCAACGGCACCAACGAGACGCCGCCGGCATTGGTGACGACGAGGACAAATCCGCGCCAGAAGAACTGCGTGCCCAGCGTCGCCACCAACGAGGGAATGCCCAACTTGACCACGATGACGCCGTTCAGGAATCCCACCAGCCCCCCCGCGATCAGACTGGCAATAAAGGCCAACGGGAAGCTGTCGGTCAAAGCCCAAACGTTGGTGAACGCCACCATACCCACGCCCATAATCGAGGGGAACGATAAATCCATTTCGCCGGCGATGACGATGAGCGTCAGTGGCAGGGCGATGACGGCGAAGAAGGGAATCGTCGACATATACGCCGCGTAAATCGTCGGCTTCAAGAACGTCTGCGGCGCGCCGAGGATGAAGAGGCCCCAAATGACGAGAAAGACACAAAAAATGCCGATCTGCAGCCCATACTGGCGGGCAATCTTGCCGGCTTTGCTGCGCCACAGCCGTTTTGTAATGGTGGCCGCGGCCTGGTTTTCTGTGGTGGTCATGGTTTCTCCTTATTCCAGATGCCCCGTCTGGGCCACGCGATACATTTTGTCCATCAGTTGTTCCAGGGTGATGTCTTTGGTCAAGAACTCGCCCGCGATAGCGCCTCTGTCCAACACCACAACCCGATCCGCAACCGAATACACGTGAAAGACGTTGTGATCGATGAAGATGCACGACTTGCCGGCCTTCTTGATGTTGCCCACGAACTCCAGCAGCTTCTTCGTTTCCGAGAGCGACAGCCCCATCGTCGGCTCGTCCAGAATGATCAGTTCCGCATCGAAATACAGAGCGCGCACAATGGCGACGCCCTGTTTTTCCCCTCCCGAAAAGGTCTTGACCACCGAATCGGGCGCGACCGCCGACGACGTAAACCCCATCGACCCCACCATCAGCTTTTCGGTTTCGCGCTTCATCTTCTTCACATCGATGAAGCCAAGCGCAGTCGTCAGCTCGCGCCCCATGAAGATATTGCGCCACAAGGTCTGGAGGTCCGCCAGCGCCCGTTCCTGGTAGACGGTCTCGATGCCGAGTTTACGCGCCTCCGAAACGGAGAGACCGGCTATTTTTCGCCCGTCGAAGTAGATCATGCCGCCGTTCGAGTCTGGCTGGTAGTAACCGGTCACGATCTTGATCAGGGTGGATTTCCCGGCGCCGTTGTCGCCCAACAACCCGACCACTTCGCCGGGGGCAATGGCGAAATCGACGTCGCGCAGCGCCTGAACTTCTCCAAAAGACTTGGAGATGTTTTTCATCTCTAGTATATACGCCATCGACCGCTCCTCTGAAAATA
>DAOUAY010000257.1:0-8219 GCA_034432995.1 Anaerolineae bacterium
AATGGCAAATGGCAAATGGCAAATGGCAAATGGTAAAGTTTGAAATTCGTTAGAATCCGTTCAATCCGTTGAGAGATTGTTACCGGTATACGCCTGCACAGCGGAATAAATCATCCGCGGTTGGAATTCTGGCGTGACGTAAGCGTAGTAGTCCTGGTAATTGCGCAGTTTGGCCGGCGTGCGCAGCATCCACATGGCGACGACCGGGCACCAGGGCCACTGTTCCGCCGCCCAGGTGTAGGCGTCCAGCGTGTATTGGATGCGCTGCCCCGGCTTGACGGCCCACGTCCAGCGCGGATGATCGTTCCAGCCGGCCTCCGTCACGTAGATGGGCTTCCCGGCGTCGCCATGCGCATCCATGATCTCACGTAACAATTCCACGCGGCGGAAGTTGATCAGCGCCGGGTCGGGCGGCGTCTCCGGCGCGAAGCCTAGCCCGTAAGCGTGCGCCGAGAGCGCGTCGAAGTACGCCCCGCCGCCGGCGGCGTACATCGCTTCAAGGTAGAGCAGATCGTTCAGCCCGGCGGGGCTGTCCGGCGGCTCCAACGTTGGGGCGAGCGCGCCGCCGAGCACGATGATGTCGGGATTGGCGGCGTGGGCGGCGGGATAGACGACGCGCAGCAGGTCTACGTAGGCCGCCGGATCGACGGGCCGATAGCCCCACTCGAAGCTCAGGTTCGGCTCGTTCCAGATGATAATGTGCCGCACATCCTCTCTATACCGCGCCACAAAGACGGCGACGAAATTGGCAAAGTCGACGTAGCTGTTGGCGTCGAGGTAGGTAAACGTCGTTTCCAGTTCCTTGGGATCGGGCCGCGCCCAGGCCGGCGTCATTCCCAGGCGCGCGATCACCGTGAGTCCCTGGTTGCGCGCGTGCCGGATCACCATGTCGGTGTGGGTCCAGTCGTAACGACCGCGTTCCGGTTCGTGATAAGCCCAGGGGAAGTATTCGACGATCCACGGCGCGCCCATTTCCCGCACCAGCGCCAACGAGCGTTGAATCTTCCATTCCTCCACTTCGTCCGTCAGCCGCGTGTGAATACCCACGACCGGGTTGGACGTGTGCGCCTGTTGTTGGGGCGGCATCGTCACCAACACGCCCGGTGGGCGCACGCTCCATAAAATGACGAGTAGCAGTGCAGCCCACGGCCACCCTTCCCCAATCCACCTGCGCGCGCGGACGGCAAACTTCTGACCCACATCCCGTATCTTTTCCATAGCCTTGCGCGTTCCATTATACTCTATGTAGGACGAGTTGATAACATGTTTTTCATAGCGCGTGTTGGCAACCTGGGTATAATGGGAACTATGGCTGATGACATTATACTCGACCAATCAGAACGCTTCGTACAACGCCTGGCGGAGCGGTTGACCAGCGGCAACTTGCCGGGCGTAGCGGCGCAACGGAAGATGTCCTCAGCAGAACGCCGTTGGACGCCTGACGCGGCAGAGTTGCCCACGTTGCGCAAGTCGGCGGTGTTGGCGCTGCTGCATCCTTCCCCGGCCGGGCTGGCGGTGCTGTACACGCTACGTCCCTCACGCCTCGCGCATCACGGCGGGCAGGTCAGTTTCCCTGGTGGTGGCATGGAAGAGGGCGATGCCTCACTGGCGCACACGGCATTGCGCGAGACCGGCGAAGAACTGGGGATGACGACGGCGGATATGCACATCTTGGGACCGCTGACGACGTTGTTTATCGAGTCGAGCCGCAACCTGGTGCATCCGTTCGTTGGCTGGATTTCGGCGCTGCCTCCGCTCCACCCGGATGTCCGCGAGGTGGCGGAAGTGCTCTCGGTGACATTGCAAACGCTGTGGAATCCCGCGACGGTGGCGACGTGCGTGCGCGAGGCGAACGGACAGCTTCGCACCTTCCCCAGCTTCTACATTCCCCCGCATCACATCTGGGGCGCTACGGCGATGATGACCAGCGAGCTATTGGCTATTGTCGCGCAGGTTCGCGGCGCGGATTTCCCCTAGGGTTCATGCGTACCACCCGCCCGATCAGGTCGTATTCCAGCGCATCGGTGATCTTGACCGTCACCAACCGGTTGGGGCGCAATTGTTCGCGTATCAGGACGACGCCGTCGATTTCCGGCGCGTCGCGGTAAGAGCGTCCTACCGTCACCCCGTCGCCGGTCCCCTCCAGCAGAACCTCTAAGCGTTTGCCGATGAAGGCCGAATTCTTGCGGCGCGAGATGCTCTGTTGGGTCAGCATCAGCGCCTCGCGGCGTTCCTCTTTGGCTCCCGGCGGGACGTCGTCGGGGAGTTGGGCCGCGACGGTGCCGTTTTCGTGCGAGTAGGTGAAGACGCCCACGCGATCGAAGCGCATCGCGTTGATAAAGTCCAGCAGCGTGAGAAACTGCGCTTCGGTCTCGCCGGGAAATCCCACGATGAAGGTGGTGCGCAGGGCGATGTCGGGGATGGCGGCGCGCAGGTCCTCCACGAGACGGCGCACGCTGTCGATGTCGTCCGGACGGCGCATACGCCGCAGCACCTCGGGATGGGCGTGTTGCAGCGGAATGTCGATGTAGGGGAGCACCTGCGGCGATTGCGCGATCACGTCGATCAGCCGGGGCGTGACGAAGCCGGGAAAGGCGTACAGCAGGCGCAGCCAGGGCACGTCGGGGATTTCCACGAGCATCTGCTCCAGCAAGCGCGCCAGGCCGTCTTGCAGTCCCATATCGCGCCCATAATAGGTCACGTCCTGGGCGATGAGGTTGATTTCCAGCACGCCGAGCGCCTGCAAGTGTCGCGCATCTTCCAAAACGGCGCTGATGGGACGGCTGACGGTGGCGCCTTTGATGGCCGGAATCGCACAGAAAGCGCACGTGCGGCTGCAGCCATCGGCGACTTTAAGGAACGCTGACGGCCCGGAGATGACGAATCCCGGCGCGCCGGCTGCCTCCGGCAGGGTAACGGGGGTCCGGGCGATGCGTTTGAGCGGCGGCGTTTCGCGCGCGGCAAACAGGCTATCGACCACGGAGACAATGTCGTTCCAGGTGCGCGTGCCGAGCACGGCGTCCAATTGGGGGATAGCCTCCAGCAGCGTGTCGGGTTCGCGCTGCGCCCAACACCCCGCCGCGACGAGGCGTTGCTCAGGTCGCAGCCCGGCGGCCAAATCGCGCAGCGTCTCCAGCGATTCCTGGCGCGCCGCTTCGATGAAGCCGCACGTATTCACGATCAGAACATCCGCCTGTTCGGCATCGAGGGTGGGCGCGTAACCGGCGCGTTGCAGCAAAACGGCCATGTTGCTGGAATCGACGGTGTTCTTGGGACAGCCCAATGAGGCGATATAAAAGCGAAAGGGGCGCTGGTCGCCCCTTTTGATATCTTGTGCGGGATGGTGCGGCATCAGTTCTCCAGCGGAACTTCGCTAACCGGGTTCCAGGCGCGCCGCACGACTTCACCTGAACCGCCAAGCGTTCCCCAGTCTGTGCCATTGATGTAGAGTTGGAAGGCGCCGGCGTTGCCCGTAGCGATGATCAGCATTTCCTCGGCGGACGTTTCGAGCATTTGGCCTGGCGCAGCGGTGCCTTCGAAGATCGTCCGGGCGTCGGCCGACACTCTCACCCAGGCATGTTCGTTGGCCATCAATCGCAGATAAACCCGCCCATCGGTCGAAGGGATAAAGGTCAGCGGTGTCGCCGGCGTGCTTTGTGTGGTTGCTGCACCAGACTGTACCTGGGTTGTGGTTGGCGCGGATGCGCCGTTACCGTCCGTGGTGCGGCTGGCGATCTGTAGCCAGATGAAACTGCCACCCGCCACAATGGCGAAGAACACCAGCGCGACGAGCAGGAGTTGGAAGACGAAGCTTGGAATCCGTGCGCGCGGTGAAGCGGCCTCTTCGGCTTCAGTTGGGGGCGGAGAGAAAACTGAAGGACGGTTGATGATGGGAGCCTTGGGTTCGGCGGTGTTCGTATAGGCCCGCGGCTGCATCGGACGGCCCTGGATTTCGGCGTCGTAGCGCGCCAAAGCCTCTTCCACCGGCAAGTTGAGATACCGGGCGTAGTTGCGCAGGAATCCGCGCGCCTGGATTTCGCCCGGCAGCGCCGTGTAGTCGCCCATTTCTAATGCCTGCAAATAGCGGCGACGGATGCGCAGCGCCTTCTCGGCATCGGGCAGCGCGATTTGACGTGTTTCACGGGTGCGGCGTAGCCACAGGCCCAGGCCGTCGCTCATCATTCCTCCGTTTCGATTACCACGTGGGCTTGCGTGTGGATGCCGCCATCAAGTTTGATGTCAACGGCGTGAGTTCCAAGATCGCGCAGGGGGCGTTCCAGGACAATCCAGTGCTTGTCGAAGGGCATGTTGAGTGCGTGTCCAATCTCTGTGGCGATGTCGGCCGAGGTGATAGAACCGTAGAGCCGGCCGGTCTCACCGGCTTTGGCTTTGAATTTGAAGGTCTTGGCTTTGAGTTGCTCGGCGATGTGCTGGCTGCGTTCGCGGATGCGATCTTCACGCGCCTTTTTGGTCTCGGCAAAAACCTGGGCGGCTTTGAGATTGCTCTCCGTAGCAGGCGCGGCCAAACCCTTGGGGAACAGGTAGTTGCGCGCGTAGCCATCGGATACGTTTTTGACTTCGTTGGCCTTTCCCAGCCCTGGCACGTCACTTTTCAAGAACACTTTCATACTGGCCTCCCGGCAATGTGTCTGTCGTCAATTTGGGCGTCTGTCCCTGCCCCTCACCGTAATAGTAACCTAAATTGGCCAAAGCGCAATAAAGCAAGCAGACTGTGCGTGTTTCACGTGAAACATAGACGCAAAAGGGGCGACTGAGCCGCCCCTTTGTCTGGCTCAGGTGAGTTGATTCACCCAAGCAGGCGTGCCTGCAGATTCATAACGAAGCGTGAAAATTTCTGCTTTGCCGTAGGTTCGGTGACGATCTGTAGACCAGCCTGGTAAGAGGCCAGCCCTTCCTGGCGACGCCCGGATTTGAAGAGCGATAATCCCAGGGCCATCAAGATTTCACCCTGGTTCTGCCGGTCACCGAGTTCTGCAAAGATGCTCGCTGCCGTATTCCGCGCCTCGATCGCTTCATCTTGCCGCTTCAGGCTCGCGTAGATGGCGCCCAAATTGCCAATCGCTTTTGCTTCACGGGATTTGTCGCCGGCGCGGGCGAAAACACGGCGCGCTTCTTCAAGGGATTCTAGAGCCTCATCCCAACGGCTTTGCTTGCGGCGGATGATGCCGATGTTGTTCAGCATCTCGCCCGCTTCGACCTCGCGGCCCTCTTCGGTGAAGTGTTCCAGGGCCTCGCTGAAACGCTGCGCAGCCTCATCGTACAGCCCTTCCTGGAAGAGCCGTAGTCCTTCATTCTGTAACTCGTCGGCGGTTGGCGTTGCCATATTTTTCTCCTCTAGCGATGTTATCGTGCGTGTCTCACGCGCGCGGGCGGGACGTCTGCGCTACTCAAAAGGTGATTTCCAAAATACCTTCGGCGATGGCGCGGAGCGCACCGGCCGGCATGGCGGCGAGCTTCATCGCCAGCTCCAGATAGCTTTGATTGATCGGTTTGAGGACGAAGTCGCGAATGTCGGCAGGCAGTTCCTTGAACAACTCGAATTGATCTTGCAACAAATGCCACTTGCCAATATCGCTGTTCTTATCCAGGAAATAGCTGAGGGGGACATTGAGCGCCCGGCACACCACTTCCAATTCGGCCACTGAGATTGGACGTTTGCCAAATTCGTAGGCCACGATTGTTTCCAAGGGACATTCCAGCATCTCGGCGAGGTCTTGTTGGGCGCGGTTGGCTTCGCTGCGCAATTGGCGCAGTCGCGCGCCCACAATCCGGTGGCGCAACATCAAATACAGTTTGGGGTCAGGTAGTTTCTTGTCTGCCTGGATATCTGCGTCTGTCTCGGTGCTACGAATGGCATTCAGCGGCACGTCAAGAAAACGAGTCAGCAATTCCAACTCCGGCAGTGAGATGGGCTTGCTGCCTTCCTCGTAGGCTGTCAGGGTTGCCGGGGCTATGCCCAGTACGGCAGCACACTCCTCTGGCGACATCCGCGCCTGGTCGCGCACACTATGGAGCAATGCTCCGATGATCCGACTTCGCAGTTCGATGACCTCTTGGTTTGGCATATTGACTCCTTGTGTTGCACCCGGTGAGGCAGATTTCTATGTCCATTATAGCATAGTCCACAAAGGAGAAAAGCCTATGGACCGTTTATCCTCTGACCGGTTTGCGCTTTTGCGTCTGTTGTTTTTGCACAGCCTGCGCCGCGCCGCGAAAACGCGCGGGATCGGCGATCTGACGCCGGGCAGGACGCTGCAACCCGGGATGAATGAGCCGTTGCACCTTTTCGAGCATTGCCAGGGTCAGCGGATCGGGGCGCAGTGCTAATCCGAGCGCGTAGTTCGACGCCGCCAGCGCCCAGACCCACTCCTTGCGCATCGCGTCGGCGCGTGAGTGGTAGGCGCGTTTGTCCCACGCTTCGGTGGAGTGCTCGGCATCCTCGTAGATGGTGTGCAGCGCCGTTCCCACCACCGCCAGCAGGTCGTGCGCCAGGACTTGATCCTTTGGCAGCACTTCTGGCAGATGGATGAGCAGAATTTCTGCTACCACCCGCATCTGTTGATTTCGTTCTTTCGTTGGCATAGTTCCCTCGAATTTTCTGTATAGGCAAAAACGTTACCACAGGCCAGACCAAAGTCAAGCCAACAGACCGTGCCTGTCAAATCGTCAGAGCATGGTATAATAACAGTGCGGTCAGAGACCGGTCACAACAGTGATTGTTTTTCATCCGATAATTCCATTGACGGTTACGAGGGAGGGAATGACGATGGACGAAAAAGCAAAAGTTTCGCAGGTGTGGGGGAAACGTTCGGCAGACTTCTACACTGAACTGGAGAATCAACCCGTCCAGGTGGCGGTGAGTAACGGCAAGAGTTTCAAGGGCACGCTCGTCGGCGTGGACGTTTACGACATCCTTATCCGTCAGGAGACCGGTTTGGAATTGTTGATCCCCAAAGGAAATATTATCTACATTCACCGGGCAAGCAGTTAGCATTTTCCTCTATGAGGAAAAGCATCTATGCAAGGCGTCATTCTGGCGGCCGGTAAAGGTTCGCGTCTCCATCCGATCACGTTAAGCCGTTCCAAAGCGATGCTCCCCATCCTGGGGAAGCCCGTCGTCGAGCGGGTCATGGAGGTGCTGTTTGCCAACGGGGTAAACGATTTTATCCTCGTCGTCAGCCCTGAGGATCGTGACATCACCCACTATTTCCTGCGCGAATCGACGCTCCAGGCTGAGGTGCGCTTTGTGTATCAGACGGAGCGCCTGGGAATGGCCAAAGCGCTGCAATGCGCCGCGCCGCTCATCACCGAGGACTTTGTCCTCTCCGCCTGCGACAATCTGGTGACGGCTGCCGATGTGGGCCGCTTGATGGCTTTCTGGCAAACGGAGCCGCAGCCCAACGCGATTCTAACGCTGATGCCGGTGACGCGCGAGCGCATCAGGACTACAGGCATTGTGGCGCTGGACGGCCCCTGGATCACCTGCATCGTCGAGAAGCCGACCCCGGAAGAAGCGCCCTCGAACATCTCCAGTCTGCCGTTGTACGTCTTTTCTACGCGCATTTTGGCGTATCTGCCCGAAGTTGCCCCCTCACCGCGCGGCGAATACGAGTTGCAAGACGCCATTCAGATGCTCATTCGCCGGGAGGGACTCGTAGGCGGTGTGATGGTCGAACGCCGGCTGACGTTGACCAACGCTGCCGACCTGCTGGCGCTCAACCGCGCATATCTGATGCACGGCGATGGCCGTCCGCAGCTAGAGCCGCACACCGTCGGCCCGCATACGCAGTTGATCACGCCGCTGTACATCGAACAGGGCACCGTCATCGGGACGTGCTGCACCATCGGGCCGAATGTGTATATTGAACGTGACTGCCGCATCGGCGACGCGGTGGTCCTGCGTGACGCAGTGGTGTTGCGCGGCGCGACCGTCGCCGATGGGGAAACGATCGCCGATCAGGTCGTTGCCTGACCGCGCCATTGCCAGATTTGTGGTTGATGAAAGCGAATCGCTTGCTCAAGACTCACGCGATGCGCGTTTTGGCCTTCTTGTGTGTGCTGATCCTTCTCGGCGGCGCGGGGCTGTACTGGTGGCTCTGCGCCGGACTTCCTGCGCCGGACGATCTGAGCGCCTACACCAGCGCGCCAAGCAGCAAAATCTACGATCGTCACGGCCAGTTGCTCTTCGAGATGCCGCC
>DAOUAY010000258.1:0-12935 GCA_034432995.1 Anaerolineae bacterium
AGAAGGTAACCTATGAAAAACAGCCTGAAGCTCTTGCCCTTGCTTTTGCTATGCCTCCTCAGTTTGCTCGCCTGTGACTTTGTCAGCCTCCCCTACGCCGAAGAACCCGAGGAAGAGACGACCCCGCCAACTACGATCAGGCCTGTCACCAAAACGCCGTCCGGGGTGACGTATGGCGCAATCGCCCGCCAGCATCTCGTGGCGCTGTGCGAAGAAATCGGCCCGCGGCTGCCCGGTTCGGCGGAAGAAGCGGAAGCGGCGGAGTATATCCAGGCAGCGTTCAAGTCCTATGGCTACAATCCGCAGATGCAGCGTTTTGCCTTCACCAACGATGACGATGAAGAGCTGGAATCCGCCAATGTGATCGCCGTCAAACGCGGCGTGTCGTCCGAAGCAATCATCGTCGGCGCGCATTACGATTCGGTGGATGACGGAAATGGCGCGGACGACAACGCCGCAGGCGTAGCGGCGCTGTTGGAGGTCGCCAGGCTGCTCCAGGACGCGCAAACACCCTATACCATCCACTTTATCGCCTTTGGCGCTGAGGAAGCGGATATGGACGGCTCGCATTACTACGTCGAACAGATGAGCAAAGCGGACATCAAAAACACCGTGGCCATGATCAACCTGGACAGTCTGATTGCCGGCGATATTGCCTACGTGTATGGCGACGCCGGCCGGGGGAGCCTACGGGATTGGATTATACAAGCTGCGGCGGATGCGGGCTTCGATCTGCAAGCGCGGACGGCCAAACAACTGGATTATCCAGACGGAACGCCCTGCGATTGCGCGGATTACGACGCCTTCCAGGAAGCCGGCATTCCCTTTGCCTTCTTCGAGGCGACGAACTGGGACCTCTCCCCCGACGCGATGACCCAGGTTGACCCGGATTTGGGCGAGGATGGCGTAATCCGGCATACCGAATACGACACGCTCGACTATATCGACGCTACTTTCCCCGGCCGAATTGACAAACACCTCAACGTGTTTATCACGCTGCTGTACGACGCCCTGACCCAGTTCACGATATCCGATTGAGATTTTGTATCATCTCAAATGAAAATGGGGAGGGGTGGGGTTTGGGAGCAGACGGCGCCCGCCCCCAACCCCCACCGCAACTTTCTGAGAAGACCCTGGATTTTGTGATGCAAAGCGTAGTGAAAAGGTGAATCCATGAAAATCAAAGTGCTGTTGTTCGCCATCGTGCTTGGCTTGAGCGGTGTGCTCGTGTTTGTGGCTGCACCGGGCGCGGCGCAGATACCTGCGACGCCGGCCCTCGTGCGCATTGATCTGGCGGCGGTTGACGACCTCGCGCGCGTCGCGGCGCTCGATGTCCCCGTCTACGCGCACCTGACCACGCCGGACGCCGACTATCTCCTGGCGGTTCTGACGCCTGACGAGCAAAGGCAGATTTGGGCGCTCGGACTGCTGCTGACCACCCTTGACCCCGATGCTACAGACGCATCTTATTATCTCATCGAAAGCGATGGGGGTCGAACCGGCGCATCTGTGGCCACCGCATCCTCGCTCTTCACCATTTTGCACGACGACGGGCGCCACGCCGTCGGACGCTTGCGTTCCGGCGTCGCTCTCGCCAGCCTGGATGCGCTGCCGGTGCGCTTCATGCCGCTGCTCGATCCCATCGTCCTCGTCGCGCCATTCACCGGCGCGATTCCCACCGACCCACCCTATGACCCGCTCGTCGCCGACATGCTCACGCGCATCACCACAGAGACCGTCTACGGGTACGACGGCGGCCTGAGCGGCGAGTGGGCGATCTCGGTTGGCGGCGCGCCTTATACGCTGCGCACGCGCTACAGTTACAGCGGCACGCCCATCGCCAAAGCCACGCAGTACGTCTACGAGCATATGCAATCCCTGGGATATACCGTGCGCTATCACACCTACTCGTACAATGGCTACAGCCTGCGCAATGTCATCGGCGAAAAGCAAGGGCTGGTTCATCCCGATAAAATTGTGTTGCTCACCGCGCACCTGGACTCCACATCCTCTACCCCCTATAGTTATGCGCCCGGCGCGGACGACAACGCCAGCGGTTCCACGGCGCTCCTCATCGCGGCGGATTTGTTGGCGGACCTAAACTTCGACTACACCATCCGTCTGATTTTCTTCACCGGCGAGGAACAGGGGATGCGAGGCAGCGATGCATATGCAGCCGCAGTATATAGTGCCGGCGAGAACATCCTCGGTGTGCTCAACTTCGACATGATCGCCTGGGACGCCAAAGGCGGCCCGGACATTGACCTGCACTCCAACAAACCCGCTACCGTGGACGATTCCGACGCATTGGCTGCACTGGTCGCGGCCGTCATCGACGTGTACGACCTCGACCTGGTCCCGCAGATCGTGCAGAACGGCGCGATCTTCTCCGACCACTCGCGTTTTTGGGATCGCGGATACGCCGCGATTATGGGCATCGAGGACTACTACAACGCCGCCGAGAAACCCGAAGATCCGCGCGACTGGAACACCTACTACCACACGGTCAATGACCGGCTCAGCACGCTCAACCCCACGTATTTCCGCGAGTACGCGCGCGCGGCCATCGCTGCGTTCGTCCATCTCGCTGGACCGCTACGCGAGATCAGCGGAACCGTCATGTCGCAAGAAACGGTGATGCTGCCGTTGCCCGCGACGGTAACAGCAATAGGGCAGCCTGGCGTATTCAACGCCACGGCCTCCACCTCCGGTGAGTATGCCTTGCAGGTTCCCGGCGGGCGGTACACCGTCACTGCGTCACTGACCGGTTACTATCCGCAGACCTTCACCGACGTCGCCGTCCTGACGGGAACGGGCGTGCGGCTGGACTTCGCCCTCGTGCCTATGCCGCTGTTCACGGTCGAAGGGCGCATCACCGACGCGACGACCGGCGAGTTCTTGAGCGCCACGCTGCAAATCGACAACGGCCCCCTCATCCCCGCCCCGGACGGCTACTATAGCGCCACGCTCTATCCCGGCAACTATGTGCTGACCGCCCGCGCGCCGTTCCACTGGCCGCTCGGTCGTGTCGTGAACGTCGATCGTGACCAGCGCCAGGACTTCGCGTTGGAACCGACGCCATGCCTGCTTGTTGTGGACGATGATTTCGACAACCTGGGCAACCCCTATAACGATCAAATCTACTACACGCGGACGCTGGAGAGCTTGAACGTGAGCTACGACACATTGTCCGTGCCCGATGACGCCAATGGCCCGCCGTTGGACAAGCTGCGCCAGTATCGCGGCGTCATCTGGCTCACCGGCCGGGACTGGGATTACACCCTCACGGCGGCGGATCAGGCCGCGCTCACCGCCTACCTCGACGGCGGCGGGCGACTTTTCGTCAGCGGGCAGGACATCGGGTGGGACATCGCCCGGACTGTTGCGCCGCCGTTCTACCGCGATTACCTGCACGCCGGGTACCTGGCAGATGACAGCGGTTCCCGCGAGTTAGCCGGAGCGAGCTTCCTCAGCGGCATCACGGTGACCATCGAGGGGGGCGATGGGGCAAACAACCAGGCAGATCCGAGTGAAATCACTGTGGCGGGGGGGGGCGTGGGCGTCTTCCGTTACACTGACGACGCTGCCTGGGCCGCCACAGCCTTTGCGAACGACACCTATCGTGTGGTCTACTTCGCCTTTGGTTTCGAGGGCATCAATACCGTGGCCGATCGTCAAAAGGTGATGGCCTACGTATTGAACTACTTGCAGCCCTGCGCGCTGCCCGCGCCGTATGCCGTCGAACTTCAGGGCGATTCGTTGCATGTCGGCCTCCCCGGACAGACTGTGGAGCATCGCGTGGACCTCGTCAACACCGGCATGTTGTCCGACGCTTACGACCTGACGCTCGGCCCCTTCGTCTGGACGACGACGCTGGGCCTGCCCTTCGGCACGGCGCTGCTGCCGATCACGCGCACGCCGGTTCTAGCCCCGCTGGAACGTCTGTCGTTGGGACTACACGTCACCATCCCGCCGACAGCCACCATGCGAGACTTCGACGAAGTGACGCTGACCGCCACCTCGGTTTACAGTCCGGGTAACTCTGCCATCTCCCTCCATCGTACCGTCGCCGGCGAAGCGGTCTATCTGCCGTTGGTGTTGCGTCAATGAGCGCATAAATTGTCAGCGTTGTGCGATTTTGCGCGGTTCATGAGCCGGAATGCCTGCCCGTTAAGGATTCCGGCTCATGTATGTTAACTTGCTCCAAACCGTTTACAGGCTATAATCAAAGTGTGAGTTTTGGGCATCTATGATGAGCAGGAAACTGGGACGTGGGTAATAGCGCGCCACACGTGGGCTTGTGAGAATATAGAAGGACGGGTATGAATTCGCCGCATATATTGGTCTTCAGCGAGAAAGCCTCAGTCTATCAGGAATTGGTCCAGGTATTGCCGGCCGAATCCGTCACGGTGCATCTTGCCACACTGAAGGCGCTGCGGGACGCGCTGCCTGCACCTGAAGCAACGTTGGTGCTGCTGCACCTTTCCGCCGTCAACGAGGTTGAGGCGTTCACGTTGATCGACGAACGTGCCGTCGATGCAGCGCTGGTGATCATCGCCGCAGAGGCGCCGACGGTATCGCAGTTCAATATGCTGCTGGAACACGACGTGCAAGCCCTCATTGCGTACCCGTTTCAGGCAGAGCAGGTACGGGCCATCCTCACACGCGCTTTGGAGCGCGCCCAACGCCAGGCCGCGCAGCGCTACCTCAATGACAACCTGACCCGCGTCAACCGGCAGCTCAACCAACGCCTGCAAGAGATCAACGCCATCTACACCGTCGGCAAATCGGTCACCTCATCGCTCGATGTGGAAGAAATCCTGGCGCGCATCGTCGAAGCCTCGGTCAACCTCACGCAAGCCGAAGAGGGCTTCATCCTGCTGACGGATAACGGCAAGCTCTACCTGCGCGTGTCGATGAATATGAACGCCGAGCTGGCCCAACGCCTCTGCGTCGAGGCTTCTGACCCCATCGCCCGGCAGGTGATTCGTTCCGGCCGGCCGACGATGCTGCAACGCAGCACCAAAATCGCCACCGGCTATCTGGTGCGCGCCTTGCTTTACGTGCCGATCCAGTCGCCAGGACGTGGCACGATCGGCGTGCTGAGCGTGGTCAATCTGGAGCAAGAGCGAGCCTTCACGGAGAATCAGCTCTTCACCCTCTCGGCCATCGCAGATTTCGCCGCCATCGCCCTGGAAAACGCGCAACTCTTCGCCGCCGTGGAGGCCGAGCGCTCGCGCCTGAGTGCGATTCTGGAGCACGCCGCTGAAGCAATCCTCGTCACGGATCTGGACAACCGCTTGTGGCTGTGGAGCGACAGCGCGGCGGAGAATTTCGACATCAAACCCGACGCCCGCGGTCAAAAGGTCGTCGATTACATCGAAAATATCGGCGTGCGCGAGATGTTTGCGCGACTCGGTGAGGATCAGATGCTCGTGCATAACGAGGTCGATCTGGACGATGGGCGTGTCTTCAACGCGCAACTCAGCTCCATCGACCACATCGGACGTGTGGCAGTGATGCAGGACATCAGTCACCTCAAAGAACTGGACCGGCTGAAGTCGGAGTTCGTCTCCACCGTCTCCCACGACCTGCGCACGCCGCTCACGACCATTCAGGGCTATGTAGAGCTTCTGGAACGCGCCGGCCCGATCAACGAGGTGCAGCGGAACTTTGTTGGCAAGGCGCTGCACAGCCTGAATCATATCACGGATTTGATCAGCGATCTCCTGGATATTGGGCGCATCGAGGCCGGGTACGATTTGGAGATGTGCCCCTTCTGCATCAACGACGTGATTCAGCGATCCGTGGACGCGCACGCGGTGCTCATCGAACAGGCCGAACTCTTTACCGTGCTCGACATCCCTGACGAGCCGCTGTGGATTCACGGCAACGCGCGCCGGATCCGGCAGGTACTGGACAACCTGATCAGCAACGCGATCAAATACAGCCGTCCTGGAGGCCCGGTCAAAGTAACCGCGCAGCAGGGCGCCGATTACATCATCGTCAGCATCGAAGATCAGGGCATCGGCATCCCGCTGGAAGAGCAGCCTAAGTTGTTCGAACGTTTCTATCGCGTGCATACCCCAGAAGTCGAGGACATTTCTGGAACCGGCCTGGGGCTTTCGATTGTGAAGTCCGTCATCGAGAAACACAAAGGGCGCGTCTGGGTGCGCAGTTATCCGGGGAAAGGGAGCACGTTCGCCTTCATCCTCTCCTTATGCCCGCCCCCTGCCGAGGACACAAATGCTTAACTTTCAACCCTTAACTCTTAACTCTTAACTCTTAACTCTTAACTCTTAACTCTTAACTCTCATCAGGAGCTTGATGCCTAAACCTTTAGTTGCCATCGTGGGACGCCCCAACGTGGGAAAGTCCACCCTTTTCAACCGCGTGGTCGGCGAACGCCGGGCCGTGGTCAGCGACATCCCCGGTACTACCCGCGACCGCATCTTTGCCACCGCGGAATGGAACGACCGCTCCTTTCTCGTCGTCGACACCGGTGGCATCGAGATTCTGCCGCCCAACGTCGAAAAGGGACTGCGCCCGATCACGCAAGCGCCCCTCGCGGAGGATTCCATTCCCTACATCCCGCTCATCCGCGCGCAGGCCGAAGCCGCCATCCAGGAAGCCGACCTGATCCTGTTCCTCACCGACGCGCAAACCGGCCTGACCGCCGCGGACCGTGAAATCGCCGATCTGCTGCGCCGTGCAGAGAAGCCGGTGTTGCTCGTCGCCAACAAGGCCGAGAGCGAGTCCCGCGAGATGCAAGCCCTGGAATTCTACGAATTGGGCATGGGCGAAGTCTACACCGTCTCCGCCATCCACGGCTCAGGCGTGGCCGATCTGCTGGATGTGGTGGTGGATTTGCTACCGCCGCAGTCGCCAGAAGCGGAGGACGACGAAGCCGTGCACATCGCCATCCTCGGACGGCCCAATGTGGGCAAATCGTCATTGTTGAACAAGTTGCTCGGCGAAGAACGCGCGATTGTCAGCCCCGTCGCCGGGACGACCCGCGATGCGCTGGACACCGCCATGGACTGGGAGGGGCAGAAGATCATCCTCATCGACACCGCCGGCATCCGGCGGCGCGGGAAAATCGAGCCGGGCGTGGAAAAGTACAGCGTCCTGCGTGCGGCGCGGGCATTGCAGCGTACCGACGTGGCACTGCTGTTGATCGATGCGACCGAAGGGATCACCGCACAGGATACCCACATCGCCGGGATGATCGCCGAGGAAGGCGTCAGCGTCGTCGTCGTAGTCAACAAATGGGATGCGGTCGACGCAGAGACGCGGGCCAGCCGCCAGCAGTTCGAAGACCATATCCGCGAAGGGCTGAAGTTCCTCAGCTACGTGCCGCTGCTCTTCATTTCGGCGCTGACCGGCCTGCACGTCAATCAGGTGATCCCGGCAGTGCTCGACATCGTGGACGCGCGTTACCAACGGCTGCCCTCCGGCCCGCTCAACGATCTCGTCCGCGAAGCGATGGCGGCGCACCCGCCACCCAGCCAGCGCGGCAAGCGCCTGCGGGTGCACTACGTCACCCAGCCGGAAGTCGCGCCGCCGACCTTTCTTTTCTTCGTCAACGACCCGGAACTGCTGCATTTTTCCTACGAGCGGTTCCTGGAGAACTGCATCCGTGAGACTTATCCTTTTCCGGGTACGCCGATCCGGATGACATTCCTACAACATCGCGAGCGAAGCGGCGCGCGGACGAAACGCAAAGAGAAATCAGAAAGTAGAAAGTGAACTTGTTCCTATGACTATAGGACTATCCAACTAACGACTATCGGACTATTCTTAAAGGAGGCGCACGGCATGTCCGCGGCAGACCCACAGTTGCGCGTTGAGATTCGCAAGTTGGGGAATAAGTTCTTCGCCATTGCCAAACAGGACAATGGGCGGGAGATCTTCACCAACGAATTTCAACACGACCCCACCGGAACGACCCACCTGGGGCCGCTGTGGTTGCTGGAACGCGGAGTGCTGCCCCCCGACGAGCGCCGCGCGACCGGTGGCAAAGCCGGCGCGGAACACGCCGCCCAGTATGGTCAACGCCTGTACGGCTACCTCTTTGGCAAGGGCAAACCCCTGCGCGCCTTTTTGAAGTCCAATCCCGAATACCGGCAGGCGCACCTCGTCCTGTCGCTCCATCCCGACGCGGCGTCGCTGTGGCGCTTGCCGTGGGAATACCTCCACGACGGCGAAAAATTCGTCTGTCTGGAAGGCGAGATGCGCCTGAGCCGCCTGCCCGAAGACCTGCTCGAACTCTCGCCGGCTGCCACGCGACCGCCGCTGCGCGTGCTGTTCGTCATCGCCGCGCCCGAGGACCAGAAGGCGCTGGATGTGGAGCGCGAGTTGACGGTGATGCAGGACGCGCTCGCGGATCACGTCCGCGCTGGGAATCTGGTCATGGACGTGCTCGACGAAGCGACGCTGCCTGCTTTGCAGAGCGCTTGCAGCCGTCAGCATCACGGCAGCGGCGGCTGGCACATCATCCACTACATCGGCCACGGCACGTACAGCCACAAACAACAGCGCGGTTTTCTGTGCTTCGAAAAGCCCAACGGTGAGACAGACCTGCTCGAGGCGCTGCACCTCAGGCCCATCCTGGACAGCAGCGCCCCGCGCCTGTGGGTGATTTCGGCCTGCCAGAGCGCGCAAATCGGCGTGTTGGACGCTTTCGACAACGTCGCTACCGGCCTGCTGCAGTTCGGCGCGCCGGCCGTGCTCACCGTGCCCACCAGCCTCACCGACGATTCGGCCATCGAACTGGCGCACACCTTCTACGGGCATCTGGCTGCCGGCGAGCGGCCCCTCGAGAGCCTCTACCAGGCCAGGCTGGCCCTCAGCCAGCTCGACGCCGACCGGCTCGCCGAGCGCCGCCGCTTCGATTGGGGCGTCCCGGCGCTCTACCTGCGCGCGCCCGCCATGCAGTTGGTGGATCGCGACGCGGCGGATGCGGCCGATAGCGCGGCTCCAACAGCGCCACTCGTGCGCCATGTCGCCGGATTGACGCTGCCACACCAGTTTGTGGATCGCCAACAGGCCCTGCACACGCTACGCGGCGTCTATCAAGAAAGCGCCAGGGGCGCCGGTCGCGCGCTGTATGTCTGGGGAAGTTCCGGCAGCGGGAAGAGCGCCCTGATCGCCCAAAGCATCGTCTATTCCGGCATTGGCGCGGAGGATGTGTTCGTCATCGACTGCCGGGAAGTGCTCGAACCGGTCGCCGCGTTGGGAAAGCTCGCCGATTTCTGGCGCAAACGGCAACACACCGAAGCCGCGACCCTGCTGCTCGACAAACGCCGCGATCCGGCTGAACGCGCGCATCTGGCCGCTCAGTCGTTGAGCGCCTATCCCCACATCCTGGTCTTCACTGATCTGGATGCGTGGTTCGCCGCCCCTTCCACCGACCCCGCCGCCGCGCCCGGCGTCATCGCCGACAAAACGCTGGCAGCGATGATGCGCGGGCTGTTGTTCACCCGCGGATCCCTCACGTACCTGTTCACCGCGCAGCAACGCTGGGCCGATGTCGCCGCCTTGCCCCTCGACTACAAACGCGAGATTCACCTCGATCCGCTGACGCAGCGGTATGCTGTCCTACTTATGGACACCCTGCCCCACCTCGGCCGGGCGTCGTTGACCGCCAAAGTGGACGTCTACCGGCTCCTGGGCGGGCATCCCCAAACACTGCGCCTGCTCGATGGGTGGCTCGCCGCCGATCACGAATTACAACCGCTGCTAGATCATCCGCCCGCGCCGCCCCAGGCCACCGAAGTGTGGCAGCGCTACCTCCTGGACGCGATTGTGCGCAGCCTCGATCCCGGTGAGGAGGATGCGCTGACAGCGCTCACGGTGTTCAATGCGCCCTTTGGCGCGGAGTTGCTCACCAGGCTGACGCGCATCACAGAGAAATACGCCGCACCCTTGCTCGAACGGTGGGAAAAGCTGGCCCTCCTGCAGCCCCACCATGTCGAGCAGGGCAAACGGATGTACACCTTCCACCCCCTCGTGCGCCGCCATATTCTGGACCGCGTGCCAGGAGACGAGGACCGTGCGGCCCTACACGCGCGCATCGCCGCCTATTACGGTACGCCTTTCATGGACGAAGCACGACGCCGGGTCGTTGCGCGCAACCTGGACGCCTGGCCTCCAGAACGCGTCGCGTGGCTCGCCCGCGATAGCAACGGCATCCTCGGCATGTGGATACGCCAAACGCAAGACCCCGAACAGGCCCGTGACACCATGGAAAAGGCGCTGGCCTGGCAGTACCATTTGTTCAAGGCTGGTGAGACCGAAGCTGCGGGCCACGTCATCCGCACCATCGTGCCGGTGCTCAACCGTTGGGGACAGCACGACCTGTCCGAGGCATTATTGCAGCGCAGCATCTCCGTGGCCGCCGACGCGGAGCGCGCCCCCAGCATGGACGATTTGGCGACCCTGTATCTGGATCGCGGCCATCTCAACGAAGCGCTGAAAGTGTACGAGGAAGTCTACCAGATGTTCGCGGCCCAGGGGTCCAGGGAGCAAATGGCCCACATCCTGCGCCGTATCGCCCGCGCCCACCAGCAATTGAGCAACCATCGTCAGGCGATTGAAACGTATGAGGCTGCGCTTCAAATCATGCGCGAGATCGGGGACGAAAGCGGGCAAAGCGCGTGCCTGCACCAACTCGCCACCATCCATCGCCAATTGGGCGATTACCAGCGCGCCCTGGCGTGCAGCCAGGCGTCAGCCCAATTACAACGCAAATTGGGCAATCTTGCTGGCGCTGCGGTGGCGCTCTACGAACAGGCGCTGGTCCTCAAGCACATCAAGCATCTCGACAGCGCCCTCGACTGTTGGCAGCAGAGTTTCGATATCGCCCACACAATGGGAGACGAGGTCATGGCGGTCGATGCGCTGCGGGAGATGAGCGCCGTCTACCGCGACGGGGGGCGGCTGAATGACGCTATCGAAGCCTCTCTCAAAGCGGTCGAGATGTGCTATCGCGTCAATCCGCGCAAGGCCGCGACCCTGCTGCAGACCCTGGGCAACCTCTACGAGCAGCAGGGTGACGCCGAAAGAGCCGCCGCCAGCTATGCCCAGGCCCGGCGGATGACGCAGTGATGAATAGCGGTCAGCGATCAGCGATCAGCTATCAGCAGTCAGCCAAACTACCGGACCGCTTCTACGTTTACTGAGATGAAAAATCGAACGTTTTCGCGGTTTGTTACGACGAAAGCTGAAAGCTGACGGCTGAAAGCTAATAGCTAACAACAAGCATTTGAACCGGCGCGCGCCCCTCGGGGATTGGCGCGCCGTTTGCGTCGTAGAGGGGGACGCGCGGCCCGCGCTCTGCATCGTACAGCCCCACGAACACGGTGTACGTCCCGGCAAGCGCATCGGCGGGTAAAACCAGCGTGTGCGTATCGACGATGACCTGCTCCGCCACCCACGAGGTCGTTGGCGCGTTGCCCTGCTCCGGCCAACTGTCGGACTGCGCCCAGTTCCGTCCATCCGTCCCGACGACGTGAACGAACACAGTGTAGTCGCGGTCGGCGGTTCCTGTGGCCTGCGCGTACAACGTCACCTCGAACGTGTCGCCGGGCGCGAGCGTGCTGTGGCTGACGTCAACCCCGGTCAAACGCGCGAACTCGCCCACAGCCACATCTAAGGTCGACTGCGGTGGCTGCGGCAGAGCAAAACGCCGTTCGCGCTGGCGGATTGTCGCCTCGCCAAGGACAACCTTTTCATCTTGCTCCAGTCCCACCGTGAGCGCGCAAGCGCCTTCCGGCAACAACGGATCGGTGCGCAGCGCGTACTGCGCAATATAGCGATGTCCTTCGCGCCACGTCACCGGAGCGGAAGGCGCTAACGGCAAGTCGCCCTCGGCGCTGACATTACCCGCGCACGTCAATTTCCAGCGCAGTGTGTCCGGCGGATTGCCAGGCAGACGTTCCCATGCCAGGCGGAAAGGCAGTTGTCCCCCGGCCCAGACTTCCACCGGAAGCGCGCTCACGCCGAGCAGACGCAGCCCGGCGAAGTCGCCTACCGGCGCTGCGAGCGCGCTGATTTCCGGCAAATCCGTCGCCGGATAGCGCGGCGCGACCACCTCAACCTGGCCCAGTTCCACCCGTGTCCCGCCGAACGCTCCATCGGGCAGATTCAGCCCCAGCCAGCCTGTGCTCCCGGAGACGCTCGCCGCCAGTGTGTACACGCCCGGCGGCAACGTGAGGTCAATGGGAACGTAGACCGTCCCTTCCACAAACGCGTCGGGTTCCCACGCCGTCGTGCGCCACGCGCGATCGTCCACCAGCACGTCGCCTCCCTCCGCATAGATGCTGTCATCGGCGGCGCGCAGCGTCAGGTAGATGTTGAGCGCATCGAGCGGCGACTGCGCCTGCCAACGCACTCTTACGGCCAACGCATCCGTGGCCTGCGCGGTCGGCGGCCACGCCGCCGCAACCAAATCCAGCGTCCCGGCGAAGCGCGCGCGAAACGGCGCGGCGTCGGGCAGAAGCGCGGGCATCGTGCAGCGTTCTAGTGGCAAACCGGCGACTTCGCCCGCCGGTTGGCACTGCGCGGCATCGAGTAGCGCCATAAGTTGGGCTTCGTTCAACGGATAGCAGTGAGGCGCGTGGACCCAGTGAAAGGCGTCGCCACGGGCGAAGCGAGCTTCCAGCCAGGCGCGGAGCGTCACCGCATCGGCGGAGGGGGCGACGGCGTCGGCGGGCGCGCCGGGCAGCGGGCCGGGCAGCACGAGCGACAGGTTCGCCGGGAAAGTTTGCGTCTGCGTATACAACGTCGCCAGAGGGAGGCCCGCCAGGCGCAGCGTCCCGGCGGCGGTGAAGCCGGGGTGCGCCTCGCCTTTATCGGCTGTGATAAGCGCATCCCCACACGGCAGTAAAGCCGCCATCGTGAATGTTTGTACGCGCCGCGTCGCACCGGGGAAA
>DAOUAY010000259.1:0-6595 GCA_034432995.1 Anaerolineae bacterium
AGCCACAGATCGACGTTGAGCGCCTTTTCGTCTTTGTTACGCATCCAGTTTTTGGATTGCCAGCGCTTCACCCAGCCTTTGGTGATAGCGTCGACCAGATATTGTGAATCACTGTGCAGCGTGACCGTGCATGGCTCTTTCAGCGCGCGCAGTCCTTCTATCGCCGCCAGAATTTCCATGCGATTGTTCGTTGTCCGCCGAAACCCGCCGGAAAGCTCGCGGACATGTTCTCCATAGCGTAGGACGACGCCGTATCCCCCCGGCCCCGGATTGCCAATCGCGCTGCCGTCGGTGTAGATGATGATGTGTTTTTGTGTCATGCTGGTATTATAGTCCAAAGTTGAAAGTTGAAAGTTGCTTGACGTCTGTTGTAGATTGGTTATAGTGGCGGGTGGAGGTTGTCGATGATGCGATCGAGCCATAAATGGGTTTATTGTGTTTTGGGTGTCTTGTTCCTGATAAGCGGCTGCACGCCAGTCACGCTGGAAGTCGCGTCGATGCCGTCACCCTCGGCGACCCCGCCCCCGGCTGTGCCTCAGATGACCGTGGCGACGTTCACGCCTGTCCCTGTCGCCGGTGGGGGTATCGAACCGGCGCTGGCCGCTTTGCCCGCCGAGGCGGCAGAGGTATCCGTGTTGGCTGAAGCGCCGGCGACATCCAGTGCGTCTGTGGAGGTGTTGCCCTTCACGTATCACACCGTCGTGCCGGGGGATACCATTTTGGGTCTGGCGTTGAAATATGGCGTGCCGATTGCCGTCATCCAGTTGCAGAACGACCTGGGCAATTCGATCATGCTGCGGGCCGGGCAGGTGTTGGAAATTCCGCCCGCGGTGGGGTGGGAGGGGGCATCACCGTTTTGGGCCGTGTACGAGGTGCAGAGCGGGGATGTGTTGAGCACGATTGCCGCCAACTTCGGTTTCGACGTGGCGACGCTGCAAAACGTCAACGGTTTGGCGGATGCGGACCTGTTGAGCATTGGACAGGCGTTAGTCCTACCCCTGACCGGGCCGGCTGACATTGCGCTGGCATCCAGCGGTACTCCACCCACTGCGGTTCCACTGTCCACCGCGACGCCTATCCCGCAGGCTGTAGCTGCTGCTGCGCCGGTCGTTCCGGTAGACCCGCCCGCTGCTCCGCCGGACGCCCCCGTGGTCGCTACCGTTGCGCCGCCGGTTCTGCCCGCCGACGTCGCCGCTTTCCCCGCCGAAATCTTCCAGCGCATCAACGCGGAGCGCGCCGCCTTTGGTCTGGCGCCGTTGGCGTGGAATGCGACCCTGGCGCGCGCCGCGCAACTCCACGCCGACGATTGCTACGCGCGCGGGTGGTGCAGCCATACCGGCTCGGACGGTTCGACGATGAAGGCGCGCATCATCCGCCAGGGCTACGATCCGGTGCGTTGGTCCGAGTGCTGGGCGTGGTACGCCACGCCGGAGATGGCTGTGGCGATGTGGATGGACGAGGTTCCACCGAACGATCCCCACCGCCGCACGATCCTCAGCACGTGGCTGACCGAAGTGGGGGTGGGGGTGGTGCCGGCCGCCAACGGGCGCGGTTACTACTTCATCGCGGATTTTGGCACGCCTCGTTAGCATAGGACGCGGATTTCACGGATTGAATGGATTTTCGTACCGTCATCCGTGAAATCCGTGTTGATCCGTGTACTCAATTCCCGTTGAGGATGCCGTAGCGCCGCTTGAGGAATTCATCCGCGGGCTGTTTGAACATCAGGTGCAGCAATAGATCGCGGTAAGTCTTGATGTATGGCAGGTCGTACTCGTCCTCCAGCACGGGCATAAGGTACGACGCCGGTCGATAGCGGAGCGGGCTTTCGTTCGGGCCGAGCGCCAGCTTTACCACCTCCGGGTTGGCCGGCGCAGGCAGATGCCCGAATTCCCCACGCAGCAGCATCTTGAACTCGTTGGACACCATTTGATAGCGCCCCATCATCACGTTGAACGTAGCTTGCGATCCCACGATCTGGCTCGTGGGTGTGACCAGCGGCACGTAGCCCACATCGGCGCGCACACGTGGGATTTCCTGCGTGATGGCGTCCAGCAGATCGAGTTTGCCCATTTGCTTCAACTGGTTTTGCAGATTGGAGAGCATCCCGCCGGGGATTTGCGCCTTGAAGATCGTGTCGTCGTAGTTGGGATAACCGAGATCGCGCATCAGATCGCGCATCAACGCGAGCGCCGTTTCGATGTCCGGTGTGCTGCCGCGTTGGATGTGCGCCAGGATTTGCTGGACGATGGCGCGGTCGATGTCGTCGTAAGCAACGGGACGGTAATACTTTCCATAGAGCGGGATGGTGTGGCGCAATTCCTCGAAGATCTCGAAGAGTACTTGCTGAATCCGCAAGATGAGGGCTTTATCCAGCCCATGCTCGACGCCCATTTCCTCGGCGAAGACGATCAGCAACTCGACCGGCGGGTGCGAAGGTCCCCCAGCAAAGGGTGTGATGGCGGTATCGAGCGCATCGATGCCGGCGTACATCGCGATGACGGCGTTGAGCGTAGCGACGCCGGTGGTGGTGTGGCTGTGGAACGTGATCGGAACGCGCAGGTGACGTTTGAGTTCATCGAATAGTGTAAACGCTTCGGTAGGATAGAGCAGCCCGGCCATGTCTTTGACAGCGATCCGATCCGCTCCCTCTTGTTCGAGGGTGCGCGCCAGCCGCACGAAGTAGTCCGTTGTGTGGACAGGACTGGTGGTGTACGAGATCGCCGTTTCGACCTTACCGCCGTAAGCCTTCGTCGCCAGGAGCGCCAATTGCAGGTTCCGCCAGTCGTTGAGAGCGTCGAAGATGCGGATGATGCCCACGCCAGACCGTACAGCCTCCTGGATGACGGCGATCACCAGGTCATCGGGGAACGGTTGGTAAGCGAAAAGATTCTGCCCGCGCAGTAGAGCGCGTGTTTTGTGGGCGGTTCCCAGCACAGCATAGAAGCGATCCAGCCGTTCCCACGGGTCTTCGTCGAGGAAACGGACGGCGCTGTCGAGGGTCGCGCCGCCCCACAGTTCGAAGGCGGCAAATCCTGCGTCGTTGAGCATCGGTAGCACGCGCAATGCCTGTTCGGTCGTCATCCGTGTCGCGGCGAGGCTCTGCTGTCCATCGCGCAGGGTCAGGTCAACGAATTCTGCACGGTTTGTCACAATGGTTGCTCCTTTGCGTCTTCAGGTCGTCGTCAGTCCAATAGTCGTTAGTCGGATCGTCACGTCATGGATAAGGGTAGTGTACCCAAATCTCAGTGCTGTGACAATGGCAATATGCATCTATGTGCTACGCCATTCAACACGTAAAATCCGGCCACGGATTTGCACATTCGGCAAATTGCGTTAAAGTTCGGTGATTCTTGATTTGCCGATTCATACAATCCTTGGGGAGCACAATGCAACTTTACCTCATTCGACATGGACAATCGCAGAACAATCATCTGTGGGCCACTACGGGATCGAACGTGGGGCGTCACGAGGACCCGGAACTGACGCAGGTAGGGCAGCAGCAAGCCGCGCTGGTGGCCGAGTTTTTGCAACGAACCGACCCGGCGTGGGCCGATAGGGCATCCGATCCGCAGAACATCGCCGGATTTGGCATCACGCACGTCTATTGCAGCTTGATGGTGCGCGCCGTTGCCACCGGCGCGGCGATTGCCGGAGTGCTTGGCTTGCCGCTCGTGGGACTGCGCAGCGCGCACGAAACCGGCGGCATCTATCAGATGGACCCTGAGACCGGCGAACCCATTGGCTTGCCGGGCAGGACGCGGAGCTTTTTCGAGACGCATTACCCGATGCTGCGCCTGCCGGAATCCGTGGATGAAAACGGTTGGTGGAACCGGCCCCGTGAAGAGGACGCCGAAATTCCACCCCGCGCACAGCGTATGATCGGTATGTTGTTGGCCCATCACGGTGACACGAACGATCACGTCGTCCTGGTGACGCACGGCGGCTTCTACAACTATGTCCTGTCCGCGTTGTTGGGTATCCATGCTGAGCGCCGTTGCTGGTTCGGGCTGAACAACACCGCCATCACCCGTATCGACTTCGACCTGGATCGCCTGCGCCTCGTCTACATGAATCGCGCCGACTTCCTACCCACATCGCTCATCACCTAGCGGCAAGAAGCAGGATGCAAGACCAATCCCATTACCGATTACCGCGTCACGAAGATATGGAGGCGAAATGGCGCACTTGATTACAACGCTCGGTCCAAAATCTGCGGCTGAGGTAGGAATGATCTTGCCTCACGAGCACATCTTCGTCGATGTGCGCCCGCCCGATCAGGTTGGTGACGTGCGGGTGGACGCCGCCGCTGTCATCGCGTTGATGGGGCCGGAGGTCGAGAAAGCGCGCGCGGTGGGCGTGACGGCGCTCGTGGAATGTAGTCCCGTCGGGGTGGGGCGGCGCGTCGATCTGGTGCGCGCGGTGTCGGAGGCCACGCAATTCCCGATCGTCGCGCCGACCGGCATCTACCGCGAGCCGTGGATCCCCGTGTGGGCGCACGCCGCCGGCGAGGTCGAATTACGCGACTGGATGCTGGCGGAGTTGCAGGATCAGATCGAGGATACCGGCGTGCAGGCCGCGTGGATCAAGCTCAGCGCGGGCGACGACGGCATCACCGACTGCGAGGCGAAGATTCTACGCGCGGCGGCAAAGGCTGGCACGGTGACAAATGCCATCATCGGCAGCCACACGATCCGGGGGTGTGTGGTACGCGATCAGCTCGACATCATCGAGGATGCCGGGTACACGCCAGAGCGCTTTATCTGGATTCACACGCAGGCTGAGCCGGACTTCGACTTGCACCTTGCAATGGCGCGACGTGGGGTGTGGCTGGAGTACGACGGCATTGGCAACCCCGACGAAGACGACATCTACATCGAGCGCATCTTGCGTGTGCTGGACGCCGGATTTGGACACCGGTTGATGCTCAGTCACGACCGGGGCTGGTATGACCCGGCGCAACCCGGCGGTGGGACGCCGCGCCCCTTCACTTACATCAACGAACATTTCCTGCCCAAACTGCGCGCGCGTGGCGTGGACGAACCGACGATCCGCCAACTGACGTGGACTAACCCTTTCGTCGCCTTCGCCCGGTAGGTAATCGGTAACTTGTAATCGGCAATTGGTCATCGGCAGTTTTTTTACAAATTACCAGTTACCAGTTACTATTTACCATCACTGTTTCGAGGAGGTTAACGATGATTGCAAGAGCACCTTTTGGTCGAACTGGACATATAAGCACCCGGACATTGTTCGGAGCTGCGGCGCTGGGCCACGTGACGCAGGCTGAGGCAGATGCGACGCTCGATGTGCTACAGAAGTATGGCATCAATCACATCGACGTTGCGGCATCCTACGGAGATGCAGAACTGCGTATCGGTCCCTGGATGCCGGCGCACCGCAAAGACTTCTTCCTGGCGACGAAGACCGAAAAGCGCACCTATCAGGAGGCGTTGGACGAACTCCAACGTTCGCTGGAGCGGATGCGCGTCGATTCCGTCGATCTCTGGCAGATGCACGTATTGGTCGATCCGGAGCAGTGGGAGGTGGCGATGGGGCCGGGTGGCGCGCTGGAAGCCTTCATCGAGGCGCGCGCGCAAGGGCTAGTGCGCTTCCTCGGCGTCACGGGGCATGGTCTCGATGTCGCCAAAATGCACATGCGCAGCCTGGAACGCTTCGACTTCGATTCCGTTCTGCTGCCCTGGAACTACCCGATGCAGCAGAATCCACAGTACGCGGCAGATTTCGACGCGCTGGTGACGATGTGCCGCACGCGCAACGTCGCCGTGCAGACCATCAAATCGCTGTGCCGCCGGCCCTGGGGCGACCGCCCGCACACCCGCGCAACCTGGTACGAGCCGCTGGAAGAGCAAGGTGACATCGACAAGGCCGCGCATTGGGTGCTGGGCCGCTCCGAACTGTTCCTGAATACCCTGAGCGACATTCACCTGCTGCCAAAAGTCCTCGATGCCGCCAGTCGTTTTACACAATCCCCCACCGACGCGGAGATGGAGGCGCTGGTCGCTGCGAAAGCCATGGAGCCGCTGTTCGTATAAAAAGTAAAAATGTGGTATGATTAGCGGCAATGCGTATTGAACCAAACATCGGCTAGATTTGTTCCAGAATACGTCTGAACAAGTTAGCGGACGCAGATTCACGCTGATTTTCGCGGATCGAGAAAAATGAGCTGCGTGAATCTGCGAAAATCTGCGTCCTAATCTTGGGGCAACGCTATCGCGGAACAACGTAATAACCACAGTCTAAAGGAGTTGAACATGAGTATCCGAGTTACCGTTTGGAATGAGTTCCGTCACGAAAAGACCGATCAGGCTGTCAAAGACGTGTATCCCGATGGGATTCATCAGGCCATCGCCGCCTTCCTGCAGGAAGCCGGCTACGATGTAGGTACAGCTACCCTCGACGAGCCGGAGCACGGCTTGACCGATGAAGTGCTGGCGAACACCGACGTCCTCATCTGGTGGGGCCACATGGCGCATCACGAGGTCAAGGACGAGATCGTGGATAAGGTGCAGCAGCGCATCCTCAACGGGATGGGTTTGATTGTCCTGCACTCCGGCCACTTCTCCAAGATTTT
>DAOUAY010000260.1:0-9626 GCA_034432995.1 Anaerolineae bacterium
AAAACCGCCTCGCAGATGCGTCCGGATTGGCTGATCGTGGGTGAGATGCTCGGTGGGGAGGCCATGCGTGCTTTGCAAGTGATGAGCATCGGCTACAATGCGATCACGATCATCCACGCGACCAGTCCCGAAGATGCACTGTCACGCCTGGAAACCTTCTGCCTGATGGCGAACCTGGGCCTGGGATTGGCGGAAATTCGCCGCCTGATTGCCTCGGCCATCCAGCTCATCACATACCAGGAACGACAACCTGATGGATCCCGCAAATTCATGCAGATCGTGGAATTGGCCGGGCTGGAAGGCGATCTGCGTTACAAACTCAAGCCGCTGTTCCGCTTCAACGCAGATAAGAGAATGCTGGAGCATACGGGTGAGCATCCGGCGTGGGAGAAAAAGTAGTCGTTGGGCTGTCAAAAACCGGGATTCTGTCCAGAATCCCGGTTTTTTCATGAACGATATTCGGTGTATACTTACATCAGTAATCCTGAACACTGACTATCCGACTGACGACTATCAGACTGCCTCACAGGAGACGTTATGCTCGATACCAAATCTCTGCACATCGGCATCATCGGCGCGGGGGTGGCCGGCTTGAGCGCTGCCTACGACTTGCTCAAAGCCGGTCATCGCGTCACCGTCTACGAGGCGCGACCTTACGCCGGCGGACTGGCGGCGGGCTTCAAGGACGAAGCCTGGGACTGGCCCCTGGAACGTTTCTACCACCACATCTTCGCCGGGGATCGGGACATCCTGGCGCTGGCGGATGAACTGGACTTTGCCGACCGGGTCTTTTTTCCCTCGCCGGTCACGTCCATCTACAAAGACGGGCGGCTGTACCCCATCAATAAGCCAATGTTTGGTCCGGGGATAGAAAAGCTGCCGCTTGGCAAGCAGCTTGCCAACCTGGGCGATCTGGCGGCGACGGCGTCGCGCGTCCTGGCCTTCAAGCCGATCCCCTTACCGGCGCGCTTTCGCGTGGGATTGGCGACGGCCTACATCCGCTATAATCCGCGCTGGCAGCCGTTGGAGCAGGTGACGGCAGATGCCTGGCTGACACGCGCGGTTGGCGCGCGCGCCTACGAGGCGTTCTGGCAGCCATTGCTCGAAGGCAAGTTCGGCGATTATTACCAGCAGGTGAACATGGCGTGGTTCTGGGCGCGGATCGTGGCCCGCAGTCCCAAACTCGGCTACTTCGTCGGCGGGTTCCAGGGCTTTGTGGATACGCTGGCGGATAAGGTGCGCGCGCTCGGCGGCGATGTCCGTCTGAACGCGCACGTGCGCGGCGTCCATCCTGAGAGCGGCGGGCAGATTTGCCTGGAACTGCGCGACGAAGCGCCTCTCCACGATCGCGTGTTGGCGACTTGCTCCCCACAGATGCTCAGGGAGCGCACGCCAGCGCTACCCGCCTCATACACCGCCGGCCTGGACGCGCTGAAGTCGATGGGCGCGGTGGTGATGGTGATGGCGCTCACGCAGCCCGTTACCCGCGAACATTACTGGATCAACATCCCCAAGCGTGAGGGCTTTCCCTTCCTGGCCTTCGTCGAGCACACCAACTACATCGACAAACAGCATTATGGCGGCGATCACCTCATTTACTGCGGCGACTATCTTGCGCCGGGCCATCCTTATTTCGATATGGAACCGGAGGCAATGTTGGAGATGTTCATCCCCGCCATCCAGCGCCTCAACCCGGCCTTCGACCGCTCGTGGATTCGCAAATTCTGGAAGTTCAGCGAAATCTACGCGCAGCCCGTGCCCTTCCTCAACCATTCGCAGAACATCCCGCCTATCCAGACGCCCATTCCTAACCTCTACATGGCAAACATGAGCCAGGTGTATCCGTGGGATCGCGGCACCAACTACGCGGTGGAAATCGGGCGGCGCGCAGCGGCAATTGTTGGGAGTAGGGAGTAGGGAGTAAGGAGTAAGGAGTAAGGAGTAGGGAGTATGGAAGAACCTCAGGTGGCGATCTTTATCGATTTTGAGAATGTGGCGATTTCGGCGGAGGACTTGTACGGCAAGTGCGATCTGGGGCTGATTATGGCCGTGGCGGAGCGGTGGGGACGCATCGTCATCCGCCGCGCGTACTGCGACTGGACCGGCTTCGAGCAGTACCAGCAAGACCTCATCGAGCACGCCATCGAACTGACGCAATTGTTCCGCTATAGTTCGCGCCATCGCAAGAACGCCGCCGACATTCAAATGGTGGTCGATGCGCTGGAAATTGCCTTCAACCACCCGGAAATCAAAACCTTCGTCCTCGTCACCGGCGACAGCGACTTCAGCGCCGTTGCCCGCAAACTGCGCGCCTACGGCAAAACGGTGGTGGGGGTGGGGCTGCGTCAGTCCACCAGCGAAGTGTTGGTCAAAGCGTGCGACCATTTCGTGCTCTACGACACGCTCATCGAGGATACCCGCACCTCGGTCTACCGGTTGGAGAAAGCGCGCCAACTGCTGCTCGACGTGATGCGCCTGTTGTTGCCGCAGATCGAAGGGAATGCCGTCAACGGTAGCCAACTGAAGATGATGATGCTCAAGATGGATCCCACCTTCAATGAGGCAGACCTGGGCTATCCGCAGTTCCGCAGCTTCCTGGAAGCGCAATCCGATTTGGTCAGGGTGGAGGTGCGCGAGCAGATTCTCTGGGTGTCGCTCAAACCTGCCGCAGCCCTGGCGGCCACCGAGGACGAACTGATGCAGTATCGTGTCTCCCTGAGCACTACCGGACTGTCTTTGCTCGATCCGCACACGCGCGCCGACGTGCTACTCGATCTGTACGCTCTGCTTTCAGAAGCGCCAGGTGTCTACACCTTCGAGCAGGCCATCATCCACCTGAAAGCGAAATACGACACGGAGAACATCCTACGCTCGCGCGAAGAGGTGCAAGAAGTCGTCAAACTGCTTAAATACGCCGACGTGCTCGCGGTACGACCGCAATCCTGGCAACTGGATACACTCACCGTCAAAGCAGGTTTGCAAGCGCAAGATTTTGTCGACCGCAGCGAAAGCGCCTACTTGATCGTCATGCTCCAGAATAACTTGGAATTGAAACCTGACCTGCTGGCGCAGTTGCTCTTTGGGACTCTGGACCAGCGCGCGCGAGTGATACGCCTGATTGCGCTGGCCCGGCAAGCCTGGGCGGCGGTGCTCGAATCGGCCCGCAAGGCCCGGATACCGCTCAACGAGGGCGCTTGCTATCTCAGTGACATCGTGCAACTACAGCCGGTGCTACAGGCGTTGGAGAAAGTGGAGTTGACCGGTCCGGTATCGCTCGAGCGGGCGGCGCAGTTGAACCAGGAGGGCCTGCAAATCCGTATGACGGACTTCGAGCAAGCCCGCGAGTATTTCATCCAGGCCGCGCGCATGATGTGTGATTTGTTGCGCGCCGGGCGGCAGGGCGCAGGGCGGATGGAGCTAGAGTGGTACCTCGCCAGTTATTGCGCCGCAAGTGGGGGATTGCACTACTTCCGTTCTGAGTATACCCGCGCGAAGGAGTACTACCTGGCGTTTTTCGCCCTGGCCAAAGAAACCGAGCCGGTTTGGGAAAAAGTACAGCGTTTGGTGGAACCCTTGCTGTCGTTCTACTTTATCATCGCGGCCGGCGCCCATGGTGAATTGCTCGAATTTCGACCGGGGCGCACGCATCCTGCGCGCATGACCATCGCGCTGTACACCTATCCCAATGAGACCGTGCGCGAACAGTGGCTCTCGTTGGTGCGGGAACTCTACGCGATCAACCCGGCAGTGCTGCGCAGCGTTGTTCGCCGGTTGGAAGTGCTCGAGCAAACGACACAAGTGCCCGGCGCGCGTGAAACCCGGTTGGCCCTGGAAACCAACGTTCTGACGAAGGAATGATGAACACAGCAAAATATGTTCACCTGAAATTATACGCAATTCTAACCAAAAAGGCTTGACAACCGCCTCAACATGCCCTATACTATAATTACCTGAAGCCCCAAGGCGCGAAGTTACAACAGGGGAAGACAATCGAAAAACAAGCTAAAGTTGGTAAGCGGCAGACATCTTCATCCCATAGGAGAAGAAAGAAACCGTAAGTCAATGAAAAGGTAGAAACAATACCAGGAAATTGACAAGCAGAAAGTTGAGCAGAAAAACACAACAATCTGGGAACCAACGTAGGCCATCTTCCAGAGTTATGGAAGTAAGTAAATTGTCCAAAACTGAAAAGTAACCAAGTAACTTGGGGCTTCACCTTGCCCCGAATTGTTCCCTCCGTGGTCACTCAATGGCTGATGCGCACCGCGATAATGCTGATCACCAACGCCACCAACAACACCAGGACGATAAACATCGCCAACCGTCGTTCCAGCTTAGTGGGTTCGATCAAACGCCCTGAAATCCAGAGAAAGGCGCCGCCCGCGAGACCGAAGCCCAACAGCACCCCGATGGTATAGACCACTGCCGTCGCCATCAGGCGCGGTAGGTCAACGGTGATGATCAACCGCCCGAATACGGTGATGGCAAAGCGGCTGCCCAGAAAGGCGTAAGCGCCGCCGATCACCAGCGCGCTGCCCATCATCAGCACACCGAGCGTCTGTTTCCTGCCGCGTTCGATCCACCAGGTGACCGCGCCGAGTACCAATAATGCCAGCGCAAAGGTAAACACTACAATCGAGAGGAATTCAATCGCCATAAGTCCTCCTGGAAAGACAGTCCGGTAGTTGCTAGTACATCATGGCAGAAGTCTCATACCAGTTAGCCATGCTCCGAGCGGATCGCCAGATCCGCGGTTCCTGCGTGCTACGCCGGGATCTGACGATCCCAGGCAAGCACTAACTGGGTAACTATCCACAACATGTGCTAAGACTTTTGTAGTCTTTGCCACTGTACCGCATTGCAATGTACGACAATAATAGTGCAGAAGCGGCAAAGCGTCAATGCGCTTTTGTGTTTTCCTCTTATAATCCGTTTCATCCGTTAAATCCGTTGACAAGGAGTCTCCGATGAACCCTCAAGGAAAAACCGCTTTGGTGACGGGCGGCGCGGTGCGGGTGGGGCGCGCGATGACGCTGGCCCTGGCGCGCAGCGGCGCGAACGTCGTTGTTCATTACAATAGCTCGGCGGGACTGGCAGAGGAGACCGCCGCCGCGGCCCGCGCGTTAGGCGTCGAGGCGTTGATCGTGCAGGCAGACCTCGGCGATCCTGAAGCCGTCGCCGGGCTGGTGCGCGCCGTCGAAGCGACCTTCGGCGGCGTGGACATCCTGGTGAACAGCGCCTCGCCGTTCATCCGTAAGGGGTTGCACGAAACCACGTTGGCGGACTGGCATTTCGTGCTCGGCGCGCTGCTCGATGGGCCATTTTTGCTTGCACAGGCTTTCGCACCGGGGATGGCGGCGCGCGGCAGCGGTTTGATCGTCAACATCCTGGATCAAGCCGCCTTTGCGCCGTCCCCCGCGTATCTGGCGCACGGCGTCGGCAAACACGGCCTGCTCGGTCTCACCCGCAACCTGGCGGGGGCCTTAGCGCCATCGGTGCGCGTCAACGCCATCGCGCCGGGGCCGGTGCTGCCGCCGCCCGGCTACACGCCGGAGCAAAACGACCGCATCGCCGCAAAGACGCTGCTGCAACGCTGGGGATCGCCCGATGACGTGGTGAAGGCGCTGCTCTACCTGATCGACGCGGATTACGTCACCGGCGACGTTCTCTTCGTCGATGGCGGGGAGCGATGGAAGTGATTGGAGATTGAGAGATTGGGTGATTGAAGATTGCAGGATTGAATTTTCAATTCGTCATTCGCCATTTGCCATTTGCCATTTGCTGATTCGCCGATTCGCTCATTCGCTCATTCTGGTATAATACCCCTATGGAAAACGAAAACGCAGAACGCTTACAGAAAATTCTCGCCGCGGCGGGCTATGGCTCGCGTCGCGCCTGTGAAGAGATGATTGCGGGGGGGCGCGTCGCCGTCGATGGGCGCATCGCGCAGTTGGGTGACAAGGCCGATCCGGCAACGCAGCGCATCACGCTGGATAGTGAACCGATCCGCCAGCCAAAAGGTCATACCTACGTGGCGCTTTACAAACCGCGTGGCTACATCACCACCACCAGCGATCCCGAAGGGCGGCGCACGATCATGGATTTGATCCCGTTGCCGCAGCGTCTCTATCCCGTGGGCCGCCTGGATGCCGACAGCGAGGGCCTGGTCCTGCTCACCGACGACGGCGAGCTAACCGAGCGACTCACCCATCCACGTTACGGGCACGCGCGTGTTTATCGCGTGCTGGTGACTGGCGAACCGACCGAGGAGACTATCGATCGCTGGCGGCGCGGCATTACGCTGGAAGACCGCAAGGCGAACTTCAGCCAGGTGCAGGTGGAGCGTCAGGAACGCGGCGAGACCTGGCTGCGCGTCACCGTTCACGAAGGACGCAAGCATCTGGTGCGGCGCATCGTGGCCGCGCTCGGCCATCCGGCGCAGCGCCTCATCCGCGTGGAAATGGGATCGCTGAAATTGGGCGATCTTACCACGGGCCGCTGGCGCTATCTGAGCACCGGCGAGGTCAATGCGCTGCGCAAAGAGACCGGTCTCACCCGGTCCGAAGCGGCGCCCCGCCGCGAACCGCCTGTGCGCTCCGACCGCCCCCGGCAGGAGACGCCGCGCCAACGCAAACCGGCCAGCGGGCGCGGACCTGCGTCCCCAACGAGGAAGCGCCGGTGAGGCCCTCGACCATCGCCATCGACGGGCCGGCGGCATCGGGGAAAAGCACCATTGGCTATCACCTGTCGCGCTATCTGGCGTACCTCTACCTGGATACCGGCGTGCTCTACCGCGCTGTGACGTGGGCCGCACTCGACCGCGAAATTCCGATTGCGGATGAGCTTGCCGTTACGCATCTGGCCGAAGAACTGCGCATCGACGTGACGCCGCCCACCGAGCAGGACGGACGGCAGTATACAGTGCGCGTCGCCGGGCGCGACGTCACCTGGGCCATCCGCGCGCCGGACGTGGATGCCGCCGTGTCGCCGGTTTCCGCGTATCCGGGCGTGCGCGAGGCGCTCACCCGGCGGATGCGCGAGATCGCTGCGCTGGGGCGCGTCGTCATGGTTGGACGCGACATCGGCACGGTCGTCATCCCCGACGCGGATATGAAGCTGTACGTGGTTGCCTCGGCGGAGGAGCGGGCGCACCGTCGCCAGTTGGAGCGGCAGACCAAAGGCGAGCCGTCTGAGTACGAGGCCGTGCTGGCGAACCTGCAACAACGCGACCAGATCGACAGCAGCCGCGCCGCCGCGCCGCTCAAGGCCGCGCCCGACGCGATTCTCTTCGACAACACCGACCTTTCCATCGACGAAATGCTCGAACGGGCCGAAAACCTGGTGGACGGCCTCGATCCGAACGAATGTGCGTGAACATATTCACCACGACCTGAATAGTGTAGTAGACAGCAGCGTTTTACAATTTTAGTACACGGATGAACACGGAAAACACGGATTTCTTCCTAAAAAATCCGTAGAATCCGTCAAATCCGTGTACAATTCTTTGGCTGTTCACTGCAAAATCACTTAACCAATACAAATTTGCACGAATAGAAAACATTAGTGTCAATTCGTGAAGATTCGTGGTTTGCTTTTAGGAGGAATGTGATTATGCCAGAATCAACTTACGATGTGGTCATCATCGGTGCGGGACCGGGCGGGTATGTCGCCGCCATCCGCGCCGCGCAATTGGGGATGAAGGTCGCGCTGGTGGAGCGCGAGCATCTCGGCGGGGTGTGCCTCAATTGGGGCTGCATCCCCACGAAGGCGCTGCTCCGCAATGCCGAGGTCGCGCGATTGCTCGGCGAGGGCAAGGAGTACGGCTTCAGCGTGGAAAACGTCACGCTGGATTACGGCGCGGCCATCGACCGCAGCCGCAAAATCTCCGCGCGGCTGGTGAAGGGCGTGGAAGCGCTGATGAAGGGCAATCACATCGACGTGGTGTGGGGCAGCGCGAAACTCGCCTCGCCGACCAGCGTGGCGGTGACGAACGAGGCCGGCGACACGCAGACGCTCGCCGCCAAAGCCATCATCCTCGCCACCGGCTCGCGCGCCCGGCTCATCCCTGGCGTCGTGGCCGACGGGGAGCGCGTGCTCACGGCGCGCCACGCGCTGGAACGCCGCGAGCTGCCGAAGTCCGCTATCGTCATCGGCGCGGGGCCGATCGGGCTGGAATTTGCGACGGTGTGGCGCGCTTATGGCGCGAACGTCACCGTGGTGGAAATGCTCGATCACATCCTGCCCGCCGAAGACAAAGAGGCCGCCGATGTGTTAGCCAGCCACTTCCGCCGCATGAAGGTTCAGACACTCACCTCCACCCGCGTCGAGAGCGTCGAAACAACCGCAAACGGCGTGCAGGTGCGCGTCACCGGGCCGAAGGGCGAGCAGACACTCGAAGGCGACGTGGCGTTGGTCGCCATCGGCGTGCAGCCTAACAGCGAAGACCTGGGGCTGGAAACCATAGGCGTGGCAACCAACCGGGGCTGGATCAAGGTGGACGGCTTTATGCGGACGAACGTCCCCACCGTGTACGCCATCGGCGACGTGAACGGGCTGCTGCCGCTGGCGCACGTCGCCTCGGCGCAGGCGCTGCTGGCGCTAGAAACCATCGCCGGGCACAAGACGAAGCCTTTCGATGTGAACGTGATGCCGCGCGGCACGTACACTTCGCCCCAGGTCGCTTCGTTCGGGCTTTCTGAGGCCAAAGCGCAGGAGCAAGGCCTGACCGTGCGCGTGGGGAAGTTCCCCTTCCTTGCCAACGGCAAAGCGTTGGGAATTGGCGATAACGCCGGCTTCGTCAAGATCGTCGCCGAGGAGCGCAGCGGCGAGATCGCCGGCGCGGTCATCGTCGGCCCGGAAGCGACGGAACTGCTGGCGGAGCTAGTGTTGGCCCGCACCGCCGAACTCACACCCGACGAAATCGCCCACACGATGCACGCCCACCCAACCCTCAACGAAGCCGTCATGGAAGCCGCCCACGGCGTTTTTGGCAAGGCGATCCACAATATTTAGGAGTAGGGAGTAAGGAGTAGGGAGTAAGGAGTAAGGAGTAAGGAGTAGGGAGTAAGGAGTAAGGAGTAAGGAGTAGGGAGTAGGGAGTAGGGAGTAGGGAGTAGGGAGTAGGGAGTAGGGAACTCACCCTTACTCCATACTTCATACTTCATACTCCCTCTGACTATGGTCAAACAACAAGACGCGATTTTCCGCCAGGCGTATCCGGCGCCGCCTTATTGGGTGGCGCGGTTCGACGTGGCGTATCCGCCCGGTCCCGGCGCATTCGTGCTGGCGGACCTGGGTGGGCCGCTGCGTGAGGCGCTCTTCCCCGCGACCATCGACGCTGACGGTTTTACCGCAATGTTGCCGCCGCGCCACCCGGCGACGCGGCTCTTGCCCGGCGCGACAGTCAACGTGCTGGGGCCGCTGGGGCAGGGATTCCGGCTCGGCAATGCGACGCGGCTGTTGTTGGTGGCCGAAACGGCTTGTCTACCGCCACTGTTGCCGCTGCTCGAAGCGGCGTCTGCGGTGGCGCTCGTCATCGAAGCGCCGACGCGCGCGCAGTTGCCGCCGCCAGACCGCTTCCCGCCGACCGTCGAATTGACGCTGGTGACGCGCGACGGCTCTGCCGG
>DAOUAY010000261.1:0-12222 GCA_034432995.1 Anaerolineae bacterium
CAACACCGACACCCTTACCACCCGCCCCCCCCACCACAGTCTCCTCACCGACCGCGACGCCAGCGCCCGCCTCCACATCGCCGCCACGCGCGACACCGCTGGCGATTGGTGTGACTATGGCTGGCGCGATCGGTGTGTTGTGGTTTGTCGCCCGCAAAAGCAGGCGAACATGAGCGAAGACCGTCGCGTAGGCGCGCTCCACCGCGCACCACGCCTCCTATTCGCCAGCCTGGCGCTGCTGGGCGTGGGGATCGTGCTTCTGCTCCTCTCGACGAGCCTCAAGACGCCGCTCCCTGCGCCATCGCTCTCGATTGTGGCGCAGCCTTCACCGCCGTGGGCTTCGTTCCCCACCCGTATCCCAACCCCAACCGAGACGCCCATCCCCACCGCTACTCCCGCAGCGGACAGTCCGTTGCAGATCATGCGACTCGCCCTGGTTCACGATGCGTTTGAGGTGGCGGAGGCGGCCTGGGAAGAGGCGCTCCGCGTCACGCCGGAGGATAGCCCGCATCGCGGGCGCGTGATGCGCGAGGGCGCGCGGCTGGCCCTGCTGCGTGGCGACATCGACGCTGCCGAAAATCGAGTCTGGGACGCCGTCCGCGTTTCAGCGCAAGAGGCTGAAACCTGGGCGCTCGTCGGGGTGATTTTGGCGCGACAGGGGGAGCCAAAAGTCGCCGAGGCAGCCCTGCGCGTCGCCGAGTCCCTCGATCCCGGCTTGGCGCCCAATGTCTTCGCCGATCGCTGGCGCGCCGCCCGGCAGGCCGGCGACGGGAATATGATGACGGCGCTCGCTCAAACGTACAGCAGCCGCGATCCGGAGAATCCCCTCGGTTTTTACTACCGGGCCGCCGCCATGCTCGCTTCCAGGGAAAGCGACGCCGCCCTGCACCACCTGCTCATCCAACTGCGCGCCGAACCGAACAGCGCCGCCGTCCTCTGGTACGCACTCGGCGAGGCGTACCTGGCGCAACGCGCCTACAACGAGGCGCTGGTTGTCTTCAATGTAGTGAGAGAACGCTTCAACGCCGGTGACTTCAGCCTCTACCTCGCCAGCGACGATCCCCCACGCGACATCAACCTCAATCGTGGACGCGCCCTGGTGGGCATCAGCGATCCCAAACAGTGCGCCCAGGCCGAGACGCTGTTGGAGCGCTGGAACGCGCCCGCCGACATCATCGAACGCGCGCGTCGCTGCCAGACCCCCACCCCCACGCTCACACCCTGGATCCCAAAGCAAATCTCCACATATCCGCCATGATGTCCCGAACATGCGCGATCACTCTACGCGTGAATGAAGTTCACGCGACCAAACACCAGCAGAAAACGCCGGATTATGATCCGGCGAAAGCATGAAAACCAAACGACGATCCAACAAAAAAAGTCCGAAGTCAGTTCGACATTGGACTTTCAACCTTCAACTTTGAACTTTCGACTTGTATCGTCAAGAAAAGACCCGAAAGGTCGGGAAAACCTTTCGGGTCTGTAGGTTGCTTATGCGGTTGCGGCTGCCGCGAACTCGCCGACGCCGTACACCTGCTCCCGCTCCCGGCGGAACTGGCGGGTGTAGAGGTCGTAGTAGTGTCCACGCGCGCGGATCAGTTCGCTGTGCGTGCCCACCTCGACGATGCGCCCGGCCTTGAGAACGAGGATGCGGTCGGCGCGCTTGATCGTCGAAAGCCGGTGCGCGATGACGAAGCTCGTGCGCCCGGCCATGAGCGCCTCCATGCCCCGCTGGACGCTCACCTCAGTCAGCGTATCCACCGAGCTGGTCGCCTCATCCAGGATAAGGATCGCCGGATCGGCCAGCACCGCCCGCGCGATGCTGACGAGCTGCTTCTGCCCCACGGAGAGCAAGTTGCCGCCCTCGCCCACGTCCTCGTTGTAGCCTTTATCCATGCCCACGATGAAATCGTGCGCGTGCGCCACTTGCGCGGCCTGTTCCACTTCCTCATCGGTGGCATCCAACCGGCCGTAGCGGATGTTATCGCGGATCGTGCCGGAGAACAGGTGCGGCGTCTGCAAGACCACGCCGATGCGCGACTGAATCGCGTGCTGCGTCAGCGTGGTGTAGTCGCGCCCATCGATGCGAACGACACCCTCCGTCGGCTCGTAGAAGCGGCAGAGCAGGTTGACGATCGTCGTCTTACCGCCGCCCGTCGGCCCCACGATAGCGATGTGCTCGCCCGGCTCGACGTGCAGGTTGAAGTCGGTCAGCACGTCCTTGCCCTCTTCGTAACGGAAGGTCACATCCTCGAACGCGACCTCGCCGCGCACGAAACCGGGATCGAACGCGCCTTCACGGTCCACCACGTCAGGTTTGGCGTCGATGAGCGAGAAGACCCGTTCGGCCGATGCCACCGAGCGCTGCATCTCCGCGTAGACCCGCGCCAGGTCCTGGATCGGCCACATGATGAACGTCAGGTACGACAGAAACGCCTGGATGCCGCCCACGGTGATGCCCATCCGCGCCACATTTACAGCCTGCGCCTGCAAACCGCCATACCACACTACCGCCCCGATCCCGAACGCGCCGACGATCTGCACGGCCGGCAGGAACAGCGCCGAGAGCCACGCAGCGCGGTAAGCAGCGTGATACATGGCGCGCGAAGTGTCGCTGAACTCTTCCAGGTTCTTCTTCTCGCGCACGAGCGCCTTGACCACCCGCACGCCGGCGATGCTCTCGTTGTACGCGCCCGTGATCATCGAGTTGAGCTTGCGCACATCGCGGTACTGCACCAGGATGCGCTGGCGGAAGTAGAACGAGACCGCGATCATCAGCGGGATCACCCCCGCCACGATGAGCGCCAGCCGCCAGTTGATGATCATCATGAACGTGAGCGACGTGATGATGTTGAGCGTCGCCCACGTCACATCCAGGAAACCCCACGTCACCAGATCGGCGATACGCCCAGAGTCCGACGTGACGCGCGACATGATCCAACCCACCGGCGTCTTGTCGAAGTACGAAAACGAGAGCGCCTGCAAGTGGTTGAACAGTTGCTTGCGCATATCGTACTGCACGCGCTCGCCCAGAACGCCCGCCAGGTAGACGAAACAGAACACCGTAAGCGCCTGGAAGACGGACAGCCCGCCGTACCTGATCAGCAGTTGTGTGAGCCGCGCCGTGTCTCTGGCGACGATGCCTTCATCGATGAGTTGCTTGCTCAAGTAGGTGAAGTACGAGTCGGCCACCGACGTCAGCGCGATCATCACGATAAATCCTAGAATCCAGCGCCAGTACGGCGTCACCTGGCGCATGATCCGCAAGACCACGCGCCCATTGACTTTCGTCGTGAATTCTTCTTCCTCGAATCCGTAAGATTGTGCCATTTCTATTACCTCAATAGAGAATCATGAATCAGCGAATCATGAATCGGCGAATTATGAATCGGCGAATCATGAATCGGCGAATTGTGAATCGGCGAATTGTGAATCGGCGAATCGAGAGTGGAGAACCAAATTTCATGATTCATGATTCATGATTCATGCAAGTATGCCTTCCGGTTCGAATGCGAACACGGGCGACGGCGGTCCGACAACGCGCTCCACTTCTTCGGCGACTTCCTCTTCGATGCGCGACTGGATTTCGTAGATGTCGCGGTACAGTCCTGGTTGTTGAATCAGATCAGCATGGGCGCCGGATTGGACAATGCGGCCCTTGTCGAGCACCACGATCAAGTCAGCGTTCATCACCGTCTGGATGCGGTGCGCGACGATGAACGTCGTGCGTCCCGGAATGAGCACGTCCAACGCCTGCTGGATCTGCTCCTCGGTCTCGGTATCCACCGATGAGGTCGCGTCGTCCAGCACCAGGATGCGCGGATCCTTGAGCAACGCGCGCGCAATCGCCACACGCTGGCGCTGCCCGCCGGAGAGGGTCACGCCCTTCTCGCCGACGATCGTATCGTAGCCCTGCGGGAACGTCAGGATGATGTCGTGGATCGCTGCCGCCTGCGCCGCGCGCTCCACCTCTTCCTGTGTCACCTCGCGGTCTGCGCCGTAAGCGATGTTGTCGCGGATGCTGCGCGAGAAGAGGAACGGCTCCTGCTCCACGATGCCGATGTTGCGCCGCAACAGGCTGCGCGGGTAGTCCTTCAACTCGACGCCATCGAGCGTGAGACTGCCCTCCTGGTAGTCGTAGAAGCGCAGCAGCAGGTTGATGATGCTGGTCTTCCCCGATCCCGTGGAACCGAGCAGCGCGACCACGTCGCCAGAGTCGCAACGGAAGGAGATGTCGTGCAAGACTTCGACAGGCTTCAGCTCTTCTTTCTTCTCCTCTGGTTCCGCGCCATTCTTCTTACCTTGCTTCTTTTTATCGTGCTTCTTTTTCTCGTCCGCGTCCTGCAAGACCGCCATTGGCTCGTAGGAGAAGCTGACGTGCTCGAAGGTCAACCCGCCGCGAATTTGCGCGTCCAGCGGCACGGAACCGGCGACGATATCCTCGCGGTCCTGCTCGATCACGTCCGCCACACGGCGATAGGAGACCAGCCCGGTGGAGACTTGCACGATCAACCGGCCCAGGTTGCGCATCGGCCAGATGATCCACACGAGCATCCCCATCACGGCGATGTAGGTCCCCACGGTGATCTCGCCGCGCACGGCCATCAACCCGCTGACCGCCATCACCAGGATCGTCTGGGCCGCGCAGAAGACGTCGGAAATCGGCCAGTAGAGCGAGTGCATGATGAGCAGCTTCTTGCCCAGGCGATAGCGCTCCCAGTTCTCGCGGTCGAACTTGTCGATCTCATAAGACTGTCGGGCAAACGCCTTGACGACACGCACGCCGGTCAGGTTCTCCTGGAGCACCGTCGATAGCTTGGCCTCCTGGTCCTGATAGCGGTCATACGCCTTCGAGACGCGCCCGAAGAACCAGTACGACATCACCACAATGATCGGCATCACGACAATCGAGAGCCAGCCGATCCGCGTATTCATCCGCAGCAGCATCACAAAGTTGACGACAAACAGCGCCACGATCCGTCCGATGCCCAACGCCTGATCGGCGTAGAAACGGCGCATCGCGTCCACGTCGGAGGTGGAACGCTGGATCAACTCGCCGGTCTTGGCATAGTCGTGGAACGCGAACGGTAGCCGCTGCATATGATCGTAGAGATAGTCGCGCAGCCGCAGGGCGATCCCTTCCGCCGTCTCTGCCGACCAGATGCCGCGCAGATAAGCGAACGTCCCTTCCAGGACGGCCAGCCCCACGAAAGACAGCGCGAGCCAGGGCAAGTGCTGCGAGTTGCGCCCCTCCCCCACCACCGTGTCGATCACGTACTGCACCACACGGTAGTAGTAGACGCGCATAAACGCGCCCAGCACAATCGCGAGCATTGCGCCGAGATACAGCAGGCGGAAACCGGTCAACACACGCCACAGCCCCACCAGGCGGTTTTTGTGCACCGCAGTTTTCAAATCGTATGTGAGTTTCTGCAAAAGTTTCGGATCTAAATTTTGGGACATATCAGCCACCTACACACAACCTTCTGACGAAAATGGAACAAATACCAGAGACGCAAAAAGCGAGCGGGTGCTCTCTGCGCACATTGGGCTACATCAAAACTAGCCCTCCCCAACTTCGTTGAGGCCCGCTCGCCGGTTTTACCGTATTGACCGTGATTTTTACTTGTCCTCTCCCCAAATATGCAGAGTGGACAGGATTCATCACGTGGATGTCTACCTGTGAGAAAAAACGGTCAAAGGGTCATCCCGGCGGCTCGGGGCCTCCTGGTACGGAAGCGACACGGGTCATGAGAACAACCTCCACCTTATGGGTAAAAGCATAGAACAAGTTAGCCATCGCCATACCTCCAGAACGTCAACCTGAGAGACTTTACACGTGGACAACACCGAACCGTCGCGTGGACGGGCTGCACAGCATCTAGTATCTTACCACAGTTACAAAAACTTGCAACGCATAATTTGAGCGAAGTCAGACAAGACTACAAAAGTCTCAGCACGTATTGGGCCTTGCAGACCTGTCGTTTAGCGTACATACTGGCTTAAACAAGAGCCTCTTGAGACTTTTGTAGTCTGGCGCCGGCTAAAATTTCGATCTACTGAGTCTTTGCTGCAATTGTCAAGGTTTACACATGGAGTATACTTGATTCAAGAATCACTCGACACAAGTGAAAAAGCAAGCTATGACAACGCTATCCCTGCAAATGGAAACTGCCAAGAGCGCAATAACCACGCTTTTGGATGATCTACCGCCAGAAAGCCTGCCGGTTGTGCGTCAGTGCGTTGAATTTCTGCGCCAGCAAGCACAACAAGGGCGGCCCGTGGAGAACATCACATTATGACAAAAACACCGCGCGTCACGCGCCGGACACAACTCTGGATCAGTTTGGGGATGATGCTCATCTTTGTGCTGTGCATCACCTCATCGACGTTCGCCACGTTCTATACCGATTTCCTCTGGTTCAAGAGCCTGGATTACACTCAGATCTTCACCACGCGGGTGGCGACTTCGGTGTTACTCGTGGCTATCGCTGCCCTCATCGCAGTAGTCTTTCTGCTGTTGAACTGGAGCTTTATCCCTCACCTGATCGCGCCAAAAGACCACTTCACCGCCAAACAAGCCACGTTCACCGGCCGCGCGCGCAGCGCCAACAACGCACCGCCGGTCACCTATTCCACCCGCCCGCTGCGCGTGTTTTTCACCATCGCGGCGATCATCGCGGGAATCGGAGTCGGCCTGACCTTCAGCGGGCAGTGGCGCAGCTTGCTCCTGGCAAACAACGGCGTCCCCTTCGACATCGCCGACCCGATCTTTCGCCGGGACATCGGATTCTACATTTTCACATTGCCGTGGTTGGAGGCGCTGCTGACCCGCGCCAAAGTGCTGGTCGCCCTGGCCTTCCTCGGCATCGTCGCGCGCTACGCCATCTTTGGGCAGATGAAATCCCGCGCGACCACCGCCCACATGTCGATCCTCGGCGCGCTGTGGCTGGTGCTCATTGGATTGGGGTGGCTGCTCAATCGCTACGGGCTTTTACAATCCAGCACGGGCGTCGTCTTTGGCGCCGGCTATACCGACATCCACGCGCGTATGCCGCTGTATGTCATCCAGGCCGTGCTTTTCTTCGCTGCCGCCGCCATCCTGATCCTCAACACCTTTATCCGCAAATGGAAACTGCTGCTCATCGTTGGCGTGTTCTGGCTGGCGGTCTCGGCGCTCGGACCGGGCTATCCCACCGCCATCCAGCAGTTCACCGTCGAACCGAATGAGTTTATGCTCGAAAAGCCCTATATCGAGCACAACATCCGCTACACACGCTACGCTTACGACCTGAATGACATCACAGAGCAGACCTACTCGGGCACCGGCGTCCTCACCGCCGGCGAGCTTGAGACGAACGCCGACGTGCTGAACAACGTGCGTCTATGGGATTACCGCCCCCTGCTGCGCACCTACAGCCAATTGCAGGAAATCCGCCTCTACTACAGCTTCAACGAAGTGGACGTCGACCGCTACGCCATCGACGGGCACATGCGCCAGGTGATGCTCGCCGCGCGGGAAATCGACGTGGAGGAGCTGGCCGAACAGGCCAAGACGTGGATCAACCAACATCTCATCTTCACCCATGGCTACGGACTCGCGCTGAACTACGCCAACGAAGTGAGCCGCGAGGGCCTGCCCAACCTGATCGTGCGCGACATCCCACCGGTGAACGAAGCGCCGGAACTCCAGATCGAGCGCCCGCAAATTTACTTCGGCGAACTGACCAAAAACTACGTCGTCATCAATGCCAAAGAGGATGAATTCGACTATCCGCAGGGTGACGCCAACGTTTACAACCGCTACAGCGGCCCCGACGGCGTCGCGTTGGGCGGATTCTTGCGCCGGATGATTCTGGCGGCACGCTTCGGCAGCACGCAATTGCTCCTCTCGCCGGCGCTCAACAAGGACAGCCGCGTCCTCTTCCACCGCACCATCCACGAACGCGCGCAGACCATCGCGCCGATGCTGTGGTTCGACGACGATCCCTATCCCGTCATCGCCGAAACCGCCGACGGGATTACAGGCATCGTCTGGCTGCTCGACGCCTACACCTGGACCGACCACTTCCCCTACTCCGAGCCGCTCGGCGGCGTCAACTACATCCGCAACAGCGTCAAAGTCGCCATCGACGCTTACACGGGCGAGATCACCTTCTATCTGATCGATCCGGACGACCCCATCGCCGCCACGTATGCGCGCATCTTCCCCGATCTCTTCGAACCGGTGGAGACGATGCCGCAGGTGCTGCGCGAGCACTGGCGTTACCCGGAAACGCTGTTCCTGTACCAGTCGAATATGTATGCCACCTACCACATGCGCGATCCACAGGTCTTCTACAACCGGGAAGACCTATGGGACATCCCGCAAGAATTGGTAGAAACCACCCAGCAGGCTATGGAACCCTACTACGTCATCATGCGCGCGCCCGGTTCCGAGCAGGTCGAATTCATGCTCATCCGCCCGTACACGCCCAAACAAAAGCAGAACATGATCGCCTGGCTCTACGCGGACTGTGACGGCGACGATTACGGCACGATCGGCATCGTCAAGCTCTCGAAGGACCGGCTGGTGTACGGGCCGCTGCAGATCGAGGCGCGCACCGACCAGGATCCGCTGATCTCACAACAGCTCTCGCTGTGGAACCAACGCGGTTCGCGGGTGCTGCGGGGCAACCTGCTGGTCATTCCGCTCAATGATACTTTCATCTACATCGAACCGCTGTATCTGGAAGCGGAATCGGGCCAACTACCGGAACTCAAGCGCATCATCGTCGCCTACGACGACCGCGTCGTTATGGGCGAAACGCTCGCCGAAGCCCTGCTGCAAGTCCTCAACGGCGACAGCGGCATCACCCCCACCATGACGGAAGGTGATCTGGAATCCCTCGCCGCGCAGGCATGGGAACGCTATCAGGCCGCCCAAGCCTGCCTGGAAACCGGCGACTGGATATGCTACGGGCGCGAGCAAGCCGCGCTGGAGGAAATTCTTCGCGCTATGGTAAAGGAACCATAAAGTCAAGGGTATTTGTACACGGATGAACACGGAAAACACGGATTTCTTTCCCTAAAAATCCGTAGAATCCGTGAAATCCGTGTACGATTCTTAGAAATCACCTGAGGAGGTTATCATAATGGATTTACTGCAAGTTCGCAATGGGAAAGTTGTCGATACACAGGGCCGGGAAGTGCGGCTGCGTGGCACGTGCGTCGGCGGGTGGATGAATATGGAAAACTTCATCAATGGGTATCCCGGCTCGGAACACGCGCTGCGCGCCACCATGGCCGAGGCCATCGGCGAAAGCAAGGCGCACTTCTTCTTCGAGCGTCTACTCGACCATTTCCTCTCCGAGGACGACATCGTCTTCATGAAGGCGCAGGGTGCGACGGTGGTGCGGCTGCCGGTCAACTACCGCCATTTCGAACAGGACGCCGCCCCGTTCAGCTATCTCGAAAGCGGCTTCGCGCGGCTGGAACAGGCCATTGGCTGGTGCGCCAAACACGGCCTCTACGTGATCATCGACATGCACGCTGTCCAGGGCAACCAGAACACCGACTGGCACTCCGACAACGGCTCGCGGCAGGCGCTCTTCTGGCAGCACCCGCACTTCCAGGATCGCTGGATCGCCCTGTGGGAGGCGCTGGCGGAACGCTTCGAGGGCAACGCCGCCGTCGCCGGATACAACGTGATGAACGAGCCGCACACCAGCAATCCGCGCGGGCGGCTGATCGGTATGGGCGAACCTAAATGGGACAAGATCAACGCGCTCAACCGGCGCGTCGTCAACGCCATCCGCGCCATCGACCCCGACCACATTGTCATCCTGGAAGGCGACAACTACTCCAGCCGCTTCGCTGGATTCGAAGCCCCCTTCGCCGACAACCTCTTCTACAGCAGCCACAACTACACGCGGCCCGGCTTCGGCCCCGGCCCCTACCCCACCGCTGAATACAACCGCGCGTGGCAAGAAGCCAACCTCCTGGCCCACGAAGGTACGCAGTTCATGCAGAAGTACAACGCTCCGCTGTGGGCCGGCGAATTCGGCAGCCCGTACAACGGCGGCGTCGCCGAAGTTCCCGACCGGATGCGCGCGCTGGATGACCAGATCAGCGTCTTCGAACAATACGGCGTCCATTGGACCACCTGGACGTACAAGGACGTCGGCGTGATGGGCTGGGTCTATCTCCACCCTGAGTCCGAGTACATCCAGCGCGTCAAGCATAGCCTGGAAAGCAAAATCCTCCTCAACAGCGACTTCTGGATGGGCTGGCTGCCAACCACGCCGGCTAAAGACATCGTCCACACCCTGGCGCACGAAATCGTCGAAACCGTAGGCGATGAAGACATTAGCGTCGAGGCCATCGGGCGCTATCTCACCCAGGCGACCATGGCGACCTACATCGGCGCGCTGCTGCAAATCCCCTACGCCAAACTCTTCAAGGGACTATCGGAGGCCGAACTCGACCGCATCCTGCAATCGTTCGCCTTCAAGAACTGTATCGTCCACCCGCAACTGGATGCAGTGATGACCAAGCACATGGGAACGCAAGGGTGAAAGATTCAACCACGAATCCTCACGAATTTCCACTAATTCTATCGTGGTTAATTATACGAGGTGACGGATTATGAAAATCGAACCATTGCCCGGTTTCGAGATTTATGCGCGATCCGCGGTTGATCACGAGGGCGCTACCTACTGCCTCGCGCGCCGCGAAACCAATAGCGAGCGATACCTGATCGTCCTGGCTGACGCGGACACACTGGCGCCCTTCTCCGGCGCACCGTACCGGAACGCGCTGCTCTGCCCGCTGACGCCCGCCAACGCCGCCGCGCTGCGCGAAAAATTACCCTGGCTGAACCCCTCGCCGCTGGGCCTGCGCGCATCGGCGGGCTTCGGCGACCGGCTTGGCGTCGCTACGCCGGGGCACGTCATGGCGGCGGAACGCTATCCCGGCATCGCGCCGATCTTCGCGCAGCAGTCGGTGCGCGAGAACGCCCGCACCGGGCGCGCGCCGCAGCAGGTGATGGATGACGCGATGTGGGGCCTCTTCCAGATGGACTGGCGCGCGCCGTGGGGCGCGGACGCCGATCACCTCAAAACGCCCGCCGACGCCGACACCTTCATCGACGCCGGGTACACCTTCTTCACCATCGATCCAGGCGACCACGTCGATAATGATGCGCACACTGCCCCGCCGGACGCCGTGTCGGCCAAATTCGCCGCGCTGCCCTGGAACGCGCTGGACGACACACCGGAAGCGCTGTGCAATCGCTACTGCCGGCAGACCTTCGCTGTGGAAGATTTCACCCTCGCGTTCGACCGCGAAACAGTAGAGCGCGCTGCCGCCAAGTACGGGCGCGCCCTCGCCCACACCGCACGGATGTACCGCCACATTGCCGCACGCATGGCGAACCGCGCCTTCGATCTCGAAGTCTCCGTGGACGAGACGGAGACGCCCACTTCGCCGGAAGAGCACCTCTTCGTCGCGCTGGAGCTGCGGCGGCTGGGTGCGCAGTGGGTGAGCCTCGCGCCGCGCTTCGTCGGGCGCTTCGAGAAGGGCGTGGACTACATCGGCGACATCTCCACCTTCACGGACGCCTTCGCCTGCCACGCCGCCGTCGCGCGGACGGTGGGACCGTACAAACTCAGCTTGCACTCCGGTTCGGACAAGTTCTCCATCTATGGGATCGCCGCGCGGTTGACGGGAGGCTTGGTGCATCTCAAAACCGCGGGCACCAGCTACCTGGAGGCGCTGCGGACGGCGGCCCAGGTCGCCCCGGCGTTCTTCCGCGAGGTCTGCGCCTTCTGCATCGGGCGCTACGAGACCGACCGGGCCACCTATCACGTCTCCGCGCAACTGGCGAACGTGCCCGCGCTAGAAACGTTAAGCGATGCGGACCTGCCCGATCTGCTGAACCAGTTCGACGCGCGGCAGGTGCTGCACGTCACCTTCGGCTCTGTGCTGGACACTTACCGCGACCCCCTGATGGCCCTGCTGGACGACCACGCCGCCGTCTACGAGACCCTGCTCGACCAACACTTCCAGCGCCATCTCGCCCCATTCACAGTTCGTAACTCGTAACTCGCAATTCGCAATTCGTAATTCGTAATTCGCAATTCGCAATTCGTAATTCGTAATTCGCAATTCGTAATTCGTAATTCGCAATTCGCAATTCGTAACTCGCAATCGGAGAAAAACATGCCTGCTATCAAATGGACG
>DAOUAY010000262.1:0-5129 GCA_034432995.1 Anaerolineae bacterium
TACTGTTTACGCACCAACTCAATCTTGCGGGAGTAATTCTTGTCCAGGACCGTATCGTCAAAGACCAGAAAACCAGAGGGACTCACCACTACCTCGGCTTGCACATTCTCCCACACCAGCCGCGGCCGAATCGCATCTTCGGCCAAATATGGTCAACTTTTCGTCTTGCGTAAGTCCTGAAGATATTGATTATGCTTTTGAGTATCCGGCTGATTGGGAAGCAATGATACTTATCTCTGGCAATGCAGGCACATGGTGGGGCCAAGTGCCTACCACACCTGGTTGGTATCAACATTCGACGCCGCCCAATGGTACCAGCATTGCTTGGTGGAGAGGAGGACTTGGACATGTGGGCTTTATTGAATCTTATTGGGGAGGGGGAGCTCCTACTGTACGTGAGCAAAACTGGTGTGACACTTGTACACGCACACGGTTGAAGTCAAGCCTACACGTTTCTATCTGGCTTTTTGTTGTGGTATTGGCCGCATTTACGGCCTGCGCTGGCCAAGCGCCGGCGCCAGCCGATGCAGAGCTTGCAGCAGTGGAAAACGGCAACGCCGAAATGCCTGAACCGGCAACGACGTTCACGCTAATACCACCTGCACCAACGGCTGAATTTCCGCTTCCTACGGATACGCCATCTGCTATTCCACCTTCAAGTGTCGGGGCGGATTGGCTCGTCTATGCAAACGACTTTTTTGGTTACCATTTTAGCTATCCCCCAGGCGCAAGGATCGATACGTTAGGCGTCACCGGATTTCCCGCAGAAGAGCTGCCAGAAAATATGACGGCGGAGGCATACATGCGACAATTGGTAGAAACGTATCCTGACAATCTTTGCGTCTCCGTGCTGTACAAAACCGGCTTTGTCACATTCGTACCCTCCTCAGAACAAGGAGGTAAATATACCGGTCCATGCGGGGTTACCGGAGTTGGCGATTATGACCTTGATGATGTAACTGAAACTGTCTTGATTGACGGCCAGCCTTGTACGGCCTATGGCCATAAACTGCATAGAAGGGGCGCGGACGGCGACTGGCAGGGCGAGTTTTATTTCCTGCAATTGGGTGAGCGTGTCACCGTACATTATGGCAGTATACGCGGCGCTCACGAGCAGTTTCTTGACCTAAAAGAGACATTGCTGCGCATCGTTACTTCGTACCGTACGGAGGGAGGCGTAATCTGCCCTGCCCCTTAGGGTTTGCCAATAAACAATTTCCCGCTCGGACCTCTGACCGTATCCGCGCACGCCTAAGCCTATGGCGGCGTGGTCAGAGACCGGCCACAGCTTTCGGGAAGTTATACTTTTACGAACCCTTAGCTTTTATGTAGCTTGTTGGCACAGCGTATATTGATCACAGGTTGATTTGTTCAACACCTTGCCGGTACAATCAGAAACCGGCAAGACGTAAACGTTATGCGGAGAGAAAAATGACAAAGCCAAAAGTCTTCAGGATCGTTATCGTACTAGTCGTGCTCCTGGTGTTCGGGGCTGTTGTGACGCAAACAAAGCTAATCCACAGGCTCTACGACCACTACGTGTTGGATAACAAGAACCACTATCTGCCTTGCAACAAACTGCCCGCCGCGTCCGAGGTCAGACAAGCGCTGGACGTTCACCAGGACACCATTCGCAAAATCGAGGCGGTAAATCCGGGCTTCGTCGGGGTAGACATCGATACCTGGACCTGTCCGGGACATGCGGACATCGTTATCTGGTATGCCTCGCGTCAGGATCGCCGCTCCATCGAAGCAATTCTCGCAGGCGCGCCTTCCCTCGGCGTTCCATATCGATTGAACAACCGGTAACCCGCCGTCGCGCCCAATCGCGGATCTGGCGATCCGCTCGCAGCTCGAAATATAGCGCACCACGGCTAGAATCCAGCCTGTAGGGTTTCGCTCTTTCAGCACGGCCTCTTTAGGGCCGGGCTTCCTCTGGTATTGGAACCGCAGCCCGAAGGCGGTTTTACCGTCACCTGCCCATTTTTGCCGGAGTTGATCACGGAGGGCGACTCGATCAAAGAGGCGTTGGAAAACGCCGAAGACGCGCTGCTGGCTGTGATCGAGGCTTATGGCGATTTAGGCCGTCCTTTGCCCACAGCGTTACAACCGCTGGCGCCGGTTGCGCCTATATGGCTCGAAACGGCCGTCGCTGTCTCATGAAGTACCGCGAAGTTACCCAAAAACTGCGCGTCCTGGGGTGCGAAGAGCTGGTACGGCGCAGCGGGGGTTCACAGCGTAAGTGGCACAAACCCGGCGACGGACCAAATGGCTTCCGTGCCCGCTTGGGGCAGTAAAGACCTGAAATTGGGGACATTGCGCGCCGTCGTGCGCCAACCAGGCCTGGATTGGGAAGCCTTCCGTAACGCCTAGAGACGAGGAACCGCCTTAACTTTTGTTTCTGATGCTCGCGCTGGCTCACAATCCAACGCCCTCTCCCTGTCGCCACATCTCATCGCCTGTGTTGCCCTATGACGACTCAAGCAACTACGCCCCCAACTCCTTCAGCATCGGCGCGGTTCGGCTGACCCACGCCAACGCAGGGTTGTCCGCCGTGGCTTGGATGCCGATTCTCCATTCGCTCATTCCCCATTCGCCGATTCTCCATTCGCCGATTCCTGATTCCTGATTCTTGATTCATGATTCTCTCCCCACCAATCTGCCAGCAGTTCCAGAACGTGTCGCAGATTGTCGCGCCAGCGGGTTTCTTCCCAGGCCAGGGGCAGCCAGATTTCCTGACGCCCGACCCGCGCGTGTTCGCCCAGGCGGCGGCGTATTTGCGCGATCCTGCTCGGATCGAAGCGTTTGAGCCACGGCGGACGCAGCGCGATCTGCCCGTTTTCGACGACGATGGCCGAGATGCGGGCGTCGCGCGCCAGAATCTTGAGCTGCAATTGGTAGATGAGGTTCTGCGCTTCCGGCGGCAACGGTCCGAAGCGGTCTTGTAGCTCTTCTTGCAAGTGGATGACATCCTGCGCCGTGGTCAGGTCGGCCAGACGGCGGTAGAGTTGCAGGCGCAGTTTGTCGTCGGGGACGTAGTCTATGGGCAGCCCCACCGCCAGCGGCAGCTCGATGGTGATGGAGCCGATGGGTTCCGGCGGTTCAGGCTGTCCGGCGCGCTCCGCCTTGAGGCGGTTCACGGCGCGCGTCAACATGCGCGTGTAGAGCGTGAAGCCCACGTCGGCGACGTGCCCGTGCTGGTGCTTGCCCAGGATGTCGCCGGCGCCGCGGATTTCCAGGTCGCGCAGGGCCACGGTGAACCCGCCGCCCCCGCTCGTCGCTTCGTCGAGCGCCTGCAAGCGCATGCGCGCCTCGTCGTTCATCCGCCGCTTGTGGAAGAAGTAGGCGTAGCCCCGCCGCGTTCCGCGTCCCACACGGCCCCGCAACTGGTACAACTGCGCCAGCCCGAAGCGATCCGACCGCTCGACGATGAGGGTGTTGGCGTTGGGGAAGTCCAGGCCGCTCTCGATGATCGTCGTCGCCAGCAGCACGTCCACCTCGCCGTTGGCGAAGCGCCGCATCGCGCGCGCCAGTTCGCGCTCCTGCATCTGCCCGTGCGCCACGGCGACGCGCGCTTCGGGCGCGAGCGCCTGCACCCGCCCGGCGACGGCGTGGATCGATTCCACACGGTTGTGGACATAGAATACTTGCCCGCCGCGTTTGAGTTCGCGCAAGATCGCCCGCCGCGCCACGTCGCTGTCGTAAGCGCCGATGTATGACGAGATCGGCAGCCGTTCCTGCGGCGGCGTCTCGATGATACTCACGTCGCGCACGCCGGTCAGCGCCATGTAGAGCGTGCGGGGGATGGGCGTCGCGGTGAGGGTGAGCACGTCTACCTCTGTGCGCATCTGCTTGAGGCGCTCTTTGTGGGCGACGCCAAACCGCTGCTCTTCGTCGATGATGACCAAGCCCAAGTCCTTGAAGGCGATGTCCTGTTGCAGCATCCGGTGCGTGCCGATGACGATGTCCACCTTCCCTTCGCGTAGTCCGGCGAGAACCTTGCGCTGCTCGGCGTCGGTGCGGAAGCGCGACAGCAGTTCCACGGTGACGGGGAAGGGGGCCAGGCGGTCGCGGAAGGTCTCGTAGTGCTGTTGGGCCAGCACCGTCGTCGGCACGAGCATCCCTACCTGTTTACCGTCCATGACGGCCTTGAACGCGGCGCGTAGCGCGACCTCGGTTTTGCCGTAGCCGGCGTCGCCACAAATCAGGCGATCCATGGGGCGCGCCTTCTCCATATCCTCTTTGACGGCGATGATGGCTTGCGCCTGGTCTTCGGTCTCGATGTAGGGGAAGGCGGCCTCCAGCTCGCGCTGCCAGGCGGTGTCGGGCGCGAAGGCGTAGCCGGGCGCGATTTGCCGGGCGGCGTAGAGTTCGAGCAATTCAGCGGCGACGTGCGCCGTAGCGGCTTGCACGCGGGCCTTCGTCTGCGCCCAAGCTGCGCCGTCCAGCCGGCTGAGGCGCGGCGGGCCGTCCTCCGCGCCGACGTAGCGCGTGAGGCGGTCGGCCTGGTGAATGGGGACGTAGAGCTTGTCGCTGCTCGTGCTGGATTGTGATCCAGCACGAGCCGTTTCGCCGCGCGCGGGCGGGGCGGCGTATTCGATGAGCAGGTATTCGCGCTCGATATCGTCGACGCCGCGCGTCACCAGTCCGCGGAAAATGCCGATGCCGTAATCCTCGTGGACGACCGGGTCGCCCGGTTGCAGGTCCGCAAAGTTGAATTCGGGGGAGGAGACGCGGCGGCGCGGGCGGCGGCGGGGTTCCGGCGGTCGCCAGCCGAAGAGTTCCTCGTCGGTGATGAGGTGGCGCGTGCCGCGCGCGCTGTTCCACTGCCAGCCGCCGGGCGCGGCCCCTTGCACGAAGGTCAGCAGACCCTCCGGCGCGGTTGGCACGCTCTGCAAGACCGGCGGCGGGTTGAATTCTTGCCACAGTTCCGCCATACGCTCGGCCTGCCGGCTGACGACGACGACCTGGTCGTTCAACGACAGCCACTGGCGGATGCGTCCCAGCGCCTCCGGCAGCCGTCCGGCGAAGTGGACTTCAGGCGTGAAGCCTTCCGCCAGCGCGCCTTCCCCGCTATCGTGCAGCGCGAGGGTTCCGGCGCGTTCCAGTCGCTCGTGGATGGCGTCCCA
>DAOUAY010000263.1:0-3063 GCA_034432995.1 Anaerolineae bacterium
CAAGATGCAGGAGGCAAGATGCAGGAGTACTGAAGTCGCCACTGGCAAGATGCAGGAAGCAAGATGCAGGAGGCAAGATGCAGGAAGCAAGATGCAGGAGGCAGGAAGTCCTAGCGGGTACGCCACAGAATCACCTGCTCGGTTGCGGGCATAGTGGGCATCTGGCGGAAAAGGTACCAACGCGCCAAATCGTTGCACGCCAGCGGGAACAGGGATTGGCAAGCCGGGATCCGCGCCGTATCCCGGCGCAGCGCAGTGAAGGCCATCCCTTCCCACGCCTGTATCGCTGTGTCGGGCGGGATCGCATCCGGCGTCGCCACCACCACGCCGGAGACGTCCGCCGGCCAGAATTCGACTGCGCTCAGGCGCGAAAAATCGCGCAATGCCCATCGCGTCACTGCTGCCGTCGCTGCTTCCCGCGCTACCACGGTAACCGGAAAGTCGTCCCGGCGCTGCCCGTTCTGCACCGCCATCTCGTCAAGCATAGCGCGCAGGGCATACAAATCCGGCGAGGCCGCCGCCGAAATCACCGGTTCTGCCACGGAATCCGGGCGCACGAACGCCAGCCCCCAGGCAAACCCCACCTGCGTTACCAGCAGCGCCAGCGCCAGCCCCAACACCGCGCCGCGCCACACCAGATGCAGGGGCATCTTCAAGGAGAACAACAGCGCGATCAGGGCTTGCAACGCGATCAAGGTCACGCTGCCGAGCAGCAAAATCAGGTTGATGTTACCAAGCGCGTCCCCGAGGGTTGAAGTCCCAGCTCGATTCGCATGTCCTGCCAACGCCAGCCCTACCGGCTGCCAGAAGACGAAGCCCACCAGGCCGTGTAACGCCATCCACTTGAAAACCGGGCCGGAGGTAGCGCGGTCGGAGACCGGCCACCGCGCCATCTGCTGCACACCGTACCCGGCAAGTAGCGCCAGGGGCAGAACGACCGCCGCCAACGCCGGCGATGTCGCGCCGGAGCGCAGGTTCACCAACAGCAGTCCAAGAAAGCCCCACACTGCCAATGCCGGCGGCAGAGGCGCCAGCTTTTTAACGCTCCAAAGCAATCCGAGCAGCACCAGCAACAACGTCACCGGCTCGTAGAGGAACAGCATTACGACCGGTGGAAGTCCGGCGCGGGACGCGCTCCACGCGGCCAACCACGCCGCCAGCCCATCGGCGACGCCGCTCCAGCCGTTCCAGCGCAACCCCAGGCCAATCGAGATCAACAATGCGCTCACCAGGCCCCACAGCGCATACCTGGCCCACGGGCGCAGGGGCGTCCTGACGCGCGGGGCAGCCCCATCCGCCGAGTTGACAATCCAACGGTAAAACGCCCACGCCAGCCCGCCGGCCAGCAGCCCGTCGTAAAATACCGGGCCGCCCGCCAACCCAATCGCCAACCCGGCGACGACGAACGCCGACGCGCATCCCCTGGGCCAGCCCTCCACGTCGCGCGCCAGCAACGCCGTGAGCAGCAGCGCCGCGCCGAGCAAGCCCAGGCTCGCGTCATCCACGCGCCGCGCTGCAAAGAGCATCAACGGCGAACAGAGCAACAGCCCGGCAGCCGCCAACGCGCCGATCTCGCCCAGATGCTTCCGCCAGAACCAGGGCAGTCCCACCAGCGCCACACCCGCCAGCGCCGGAAGCAGACGCGCCATCCCGTCTCCACCGCCGAAGAGCAGGAACAGCAGTCCATTGCCCACCAGCAGCAGCGGACTCTCCGCCGTTCCAGGCCATCCCGCGCCGCGCGCCGCGTCCAGCGAGGCCAGCGCCGCCGTCGCCTCATCCGGCGCGAGTAGAACGCCGTTTAGCGCCGCCAACCGCGTCAGCAGCGCCAAAACAATCATCGTCACCCAACCCCAACGCGCATATCGTTCCATTCCGCCCCCGTCTACCGTCTACTGTCTACCGTTTACCCTTCTCCCCACTGCGCGAATATCTGCTTCCTGCGCCTCGATGCTCTCGACGAGTTTGAACTGCACGAGCGCGCGCGTGAGGTTGTGCTGTGCGTGCTTCACCTTGTAATAGACGTTGCCTTCCAGATAGTCGGTGAAGAAGCGCAGCCCTTGTTCCAGCGCGAGCAGGCGCACCGCCGCGTACAGGTAAGCGTAATCGTCCGCCGTGTAGAACTCGCGCGCGAGCGGCAGATAGCCCTGCAAAATCGCCCGGCACAGGTCCATGTCGAAGTACACGGCATCGATCTCCTCCGCCTCCTCGCCCAACGGATTGCAGCCGGAGCGCAGACAGTCGCCGATGTCGTAGTGCACCAGGCCGGGCTTGATCGTGTCCAGGTCGATAAGGCCCACCGCCTGCCCGGTGACGTCGTCGATCATCACGTTATCCACTTTGGGATCGCCGTGGGCCAGGCGCAAACACAGCTTGCCCTGCTGCTTCGCGTCTTCCAGCACGGAGAACACGTCCCGCCGCGCCGCCACGAAGCGCAGGCCGCAGTCCACCTCCGGTGTCCGCGCAAAGTCGCCGCGCGCCGCTACTGTATCGTGATGCGCCAGATAGCGCGGCGTGATGTGATAGCCTTCGAGCGTATCGTATAGCCTTGCGGCGTCCAGGTCGCTGATGAGGCTGTGAAAACGCCCTAGCGCGTAGCCAACCTCGCGCGCGTGATGCGCATCCCGGATTGTGGGATACGTCTGCGCGCCATCGATGAAGGTGAGCGCCCGCCAAAACCCGCCCTCCGCGTCGCGTGCGTAATCACCCCCATCGTTGGACAGGACGATCCGCGGCGTCTCCCAACGACGCTCTGCCGTGTCCCCTTCCGCCGCCAGCCGCGCCGCCACGTGCTCGTTATACACGCGGATGTTGGACATAATCCACTCAGGGCGCTTGAACACCCGCCGGTTGATTCGCTGAAGGACGAACCGCCGTCCCGCCGCCGTCATCGCCAGGTAGGTATCGTTGATATTGCCCGCGCCGTATTCGCGGATGTCCACGAGGGCGTCGGCGGGCGGGATGAAGTGAGCGGCAAGGGTAGCGATGTCTTCTTTGTTCTTCATATCCGTCATCATTCGTTCGGTTTTCACACTCGTGCGGAATTGTGATTGCACGCCGGTTATT
>DAOUAY010000264.1:0-6050 GCA_034432995.1 Anaerolineae bacterium
ACTGACGCATCTCTTCGAAGATGCGCGCTACGGCAATCGCGACCCCGGCCCGGCTGAAGAACAGCGCGCCGTCGCTTGCCTGTCGTCCATCGTCGCCGCCGTTGCGGAGCTTTCCCGATGAACCAGGACGCAGCAGAAAACACCCGCACCGACCTGATCAAACGCTTCTGGTGGGCGCCGCTCGTGGGCGCGCCCCTGGCCGTGCTGCTGATGTTCAGTCTGCGCGATTTTGTCCGCGAGACGTTTGCGCTGCCCCTGTCGTACCTGGTCTGGCTGATCGGCATCCTGACACAGACCATCCCGCAGGTTTGGTTGTGGACCGGGCTGGTGGTCATTGCATTGATCGTCGCCATGCGCAGCCTGGACCGTGAGCGGCGGCCGGCGCCCGCGGCGCCTGGAAAATCCGCCTATCCCGCGCGGGGAGGAATCGACGTCTGGGCCGATCGTATCAATATGCTGCTGACGGGCAAATATTCCAAGCACCGGTTCGGGTATTTCATTGGGAAACTTATTCTGGATGTACTGTCGCACGAGGAACGCGTCAATTTCAGAGACATAGAGCGCCGTCTCGAACGGGGCGAAATGGATGCGCCGCCTGCCGTGCGTGAATACCTTTTATCACGGTTGAGATCGAGCCTCAACGAGGCCAAACCCAGTCTTCTGACACGGCTCAAGCGTTTTTTCAGACTGGAAAAACCACCGATAGAGCAACTAAATGCCGAGTTAGAAACCATCGTCAAATTTCTAGAGAATCAATTGGAGGTTTAAGATTATGACCCTCGACATCACACAAGTCGCCGAACTGACCGAGCGCGTGCTCAAAGAAGTGGAACGCGCCATCGTAGGCAAGCGCGCAGTATTGGAGCAGATTATGGCCGCGATGCTCACCGCGGGCGGGCACGTGCTGCTGGAAGACTACCCCGGCCTGGCCAAGACGCTTATCGCCAACAGCTTTGCCACGGCGCTGGGCCTGACGTTCAAACGCATCCAGTTCACGCCCGACCTGCTGCCCGGCGACATCACCGGCGGCTACATCTACGACCGCACGCAGAACCAGTTCTCCCTGCGCAAGGGGCCGTTGTTCGCCAACATCATCCTCTCCGACGAGATCAACCGCGCCTCGCCCAAAACGCAGTCGGCGCTGCTCGAGGCGATGCAGGAGTACCAGGTGACGCTGGAAGGCGAGACGATGCGCCTGCCGTCGCCCTTTATCGTGATCGCCACACAAAACCCTATCGAATACGAAGGGACTTTCCCACTGCCCGAAGCCCAACTCGACCGCTTCATTATGAAGCTGGCGATCGGCTATCCCGAAGCCAAAGACGAAAAGGAAATTCTACACCGTCGCCGCGAGCGCCGCCAGGACGATTTCTCATTGGAGCCGGTCATCGACGGGGAGAAACTCCTGGCGATGCGCGAGGCCATCGAGGACGTCCATGTCGATGCGGACGTTGAGCAATACATCGTCGATCTGACGCGGGCAACGCGCGCCCATCGTTACGTCGCCGTGGGGGCCAGCCCGCGCGGCGCGCTGGCGCTGCTCAAGCTGTCGCGCACCTGGGCGGCGATGAAGGGACGCGGGTACGTGCTCCCCGACGATGTGAAGCTGTTCGCGCTCCCGGCGCTGAGCCACCGTCTGATTCTGGAACCCGACTTGTGGACCGAGCGCCACGCGGCCTCCGATGTCGTCAGCGAAGTGCTGCGGTTGGTGCCGGTGCCGGTGATTCAGAGCTTCATGCGGCGATCCTGACGTTCTACAGGGGCAGATATGCGTAGATTGCTGTTCCTGAGCCTCCTGGTTTACGGGCTGATCATCGCCGGGTTAGTGATGGTGCGCGGCAACGCCGTGGCGCTGGCCATTCCGCTCGTGGTTTATCTGGCCGCAGCCTTTGTCTTCAGTCCCGAAAAACCACGGCTGGTGATCACCCGCACGCTGAGTGTGGGCATCGTGCATCACGGGACGCCGGCCACGGTCACGGTGACTGTCCACAACCAGGGGGCAAAGCTCGAGGAAGTGCTGATAGAAGACGCCGTGCCGCAGGGATTGACCGTTACGGACGGTGAGCCGTGGACCCAGACGGCGCTGCCCGCCGGCGGCAAGACGGAGTTCAGCTATGCCGTGGAGGGCAAGCGGGGGAATTACCCCTTCCGTTACCTGCGCGCGACGGTCAACGAGCACCTGGGTCTCTTTCGCCACCAAGGTTGGCTGGAAGTCAGTGCGAGTCTCATGGTCTTGCCGGAATTGCTGCGACTGGAACACCTCGACATCCGCCCGCTGCGCACGCGCGGTTACGCGGGTCCTATCCCGTCACGGCTGGCCGGTTCCGGCACGGATTTCTTCGGCGTGCGCGAGTACCAGTTGGGCGATCCCCTGCGCTGGATCAACTGGCGCGCCAGCGCCCGCCACCAACACGCGCTGTTCACCAACGAGTTCGAGATGGAGCGCATCGCCGACGTGGGGATCATCCTGGATGCGCGGCAAAACAACAATGTGATGGTGGGCAACGACTCGCTGTTCGAGCACGCGATTTCTGCGACGGCAGGTTTGGCCGAAGCCTTCATCAATGATGGTAACCGGGTGGGCTTGCTGGTCTACGGGCGCGGGCTGGAGATGACCTACCCCGGCTACGGCAAAGTCCAACGCGAGCGCGTCATGCAGGCGCTGGCCCACGCCAGAACCGGCGACAGCCTGGTTTTCGAGAGCATGGATTATTTGCCGGTGCGTTTCTTCCCCGCTAAATCGCAAATTGTCCTGGTCAGCCCGCTGCGCAAGGAGGATCTGTCGATCCTCACCCGGCTGCGCGCGCGCGGCTACCAGGTGCTCGTCATCAGCCCCGATCCGGTGGCCTTCGAAGCGCAAAAGTACGCGCCGATCAGTGAGGCAAAAGCCAGCGTCCAGCTTGCGCTGCGCATCACGCGCATCGAGCGCGAACTGATGCTGCGGCGACTGCGCCGGGTGGGCATCCAGATCATCAACTGGCAGGTGGATCGACCCTTCGCCAATGTGATGCGCACGGCGCTTGTCCGCCCCGTCCTGCCCACCAACCGCATTGTAAGGATCGAACGGTGAACCTGAGCACACGCATTATGACCATCAGCACACTCGTCGCCGCGGCGGCGCTGGCGCTCGGGTACGGTCTGAACCAGAATCCCATTGCCATCCTGACCTTCATCGCCCTGGGGCTGCTGTGGTTGGTCGGGCAGCGTTACGCCGTGCCGGCATCTGCTGGATTGGGATTGTTGGGGTTTGCCATTGGAGCGCTGTTAGGCACGCTCTATGGCGTACAGAACGGCTGGTTGCTGGTTGGCATCACGGCTGCGCTAATTGCCTGGGACCTGCACCACTTCATCCTGCACATGCGCGTCAACGAGAAACGTGCCCCTGTCAGTGAGAATTCCGCAACGACTGCCTCAGACACAGAGTCGAAGGCAGAGTCAGATGCGGATGCGGATGCGGATACAGATGCAGATGCATCGGCATCTACAGTTCATCCAGACGCCAGGGGGCGGTTAGAGGCCGAGACGCGCGTTTTAGAGCGCGAACACCTGCGGCGACTCGCCATCGTGAGTGGCTTGGGGCTATTCCTGGGTGCTTTGGCCTTGACGATCAGACTCACCTTGAGCTTCGGCGTCATCGTTGTCCTGGGGGGGGGCGCCATCTTTGCGTTGAGTCGCCTGATCCGCTATCTGCGTCAGGAAAGCGACTGAGACCTTTACGGGGTCTTGGCCTGTCCCGAATCCACATCGATCATCAACGACGATACATCCACCGCTTCGAACGCCGCGCCGGTAACCCGGCGCAATTCGCGCAGTTCATCATTGTCCCAACGCTCGTCCGGCACGCCGGAAATATACCACGCAGAGCCGTTATCGGCGAGCATCATCCCATATTTCTTGAGCGCCCGCAGGATGACCTGGACGTTGGGCGAGAACCCGCTGATGTCGAAATCGGCCTTCAGCCGGAAGCGCTGGCCCATTGGCGGATACTGCAACCCGGTGAGGCTGGAAGCATAGTGACGCGCCGGCCAGACATAGGCGCGGCGCGTCTGCGGCGCGGTGAAACGCAGCGCGTGGCGAATTTCCCCAGCAGCGACCTCCTCGTAGCGCACCAACCCCGGCAAGATGGGCAGCCCGGCAGCATCGGCGGAAGTCCACGTATCCGGGCGCAGCGCGTGACTGGAAAGATCGAAGATCGCGCCGGAACCGGCAGTCCAGGCGCTGCCGCCATCCACCGGAAAAGCGTAGTACAACTCGTACAACACGCAGTCGTCACGATCCACCACCAACACGTGGCGGTCGCCATCGCTGTCTACGCCGCCTTCGATGGGCGCATTGGGCGGGATGGGATAGGGGCCGGCGTCGCTCTCGGAGGCATAGTAGAAGGTAACCGGCACACGGGGCTGTGTGCCTGGAACATCCACATACGGGATGCCAATCGGCCCGCCGTCCCACAGCCCGGAACCGAAATCTGGGTGAACCTTTGCGCTCGCCCCAATCGTGGCGACGTAAGCGGCGGAGTTCGCATCGACGGGAAGGGTGTCCACCGGGGTATTCCAGATATTGTCGGCAGGGAAAACGCCGCATCCGGCGATGACTGGAACAGGATTCGCGCGCATCACCAGCGGCAGATAGACGAACGAGTCATCCGCAGGCTCGGCGATGGTAGAAGGCGCCGGTTGGCGCGGGCCTTCCACTCGCTCGCGCTCCGCCGCGGTGGGCGCGAGCGCACATCCGCTCAACAAACACGCAACACCGCATAACACCAGGAACATCCAGCTATATTTCCGCATACACTCCCTCGAAAACTAACCGCTAATCTCGCTAATCTACACGAATCTTTCCTAAAAATGTACTGGGCAGAAGCATATTGCAATTTTGGTACACGGATGAACACGGAAAACACGGATTTCTTTCCCTAAAAATCCGTAGAATCCGTGTAATCCGTGTACGGTTCTTCGATTCGTGATTGCAAGATCATCTTGACTACTACAAATCTTTCTTGAAAATTAGCGAAGATTCACGTGATTGGCGGTTGGCGCTTTCATCTTACGGCTCAAGAAGGGCAGTCTCCAGTTGCCTTCACCGCTGACGCGAATATCACGGCGCAGGAACAGCAGCCAGGCCAGCGCACCGAAGAGCAATGCGATGCCGAGTGTACTGAGCAACGGCCCACCGTCCAATCCATTGATGGCGCTGCCGCCCTGGTAGTACTTCAACGGCGAGAACGTATTGATCGGCTCCAGCGCATCGTTGACCGACGCCAGCGAGGTGACGATGTAACTCGCCACCAACAGCGCGCCGGTCACACTGGCGGCCAACGTGCGCGAGGGCAGCAGGAGGCTGAGAAACAACGCCAGCGTGCCAAACAGAACCAGGATCGAGAGCAGCGAGATGTGCGGTAAGAGCACTTGCCAGGCGGTTGTGTCCAGTCCCGTCCAGGACAACCCCACGGCAAAGCCAAACCACGTCAGCAGAAGCACGGCGGTCAGCGTCGCCACGAGCGCCAACCAGCGTCCCCAAAACAACGCTGTGCGGGTGACGGGATGCGCCAGAATCAAGTCGAGCGTGCCCTTCTCTTCGTCGGCCACCACCAGCCCAGAGCCGAGCAGCAGCGCCAGAATGCCAATAGCCACCGGCACATAGGAGAAGAAAGAGAAGTTCAGGTAGCCGCCCGCCGAGAAAATATCCATCGTGCCGCCAAAAAACGAGAGCATCTCCTTGCCATAGGCGTCGAACAGGTTCTTGAGCTGCGCCTGCTGCTCCACCATCGGCTTGTACAACCACATCAAATAGACGGCGATGATCAGCAAGCTGCTGCCCCACCCGACGATCTGCCACTTCCAGCGCCGCAGGGATTGGTTGAAAATGGTGAACATAGTCGCCTACCTTTCGTAATACGCCAGGAAAATCTCTTCGAGCGATGGGCGCTCGGTTTCGAATTCGATCACGGGAAATTCCGCCAGTGCTTTGATCAGCGCGTCCATCTCGCCCTCGATCTGCAGCGTCACGGAATCATCGCCGCGCGACAGTATGGAGACGCCGGGGATGCC
>DAOUAY010000265.1:0-5677 GCA_034432995.1 Anaerolineae bacterium
TAGACGTCCGCGCCGATGAAGTACGAATCGGGGATGGTGACGCAGCCACTGAGGTCCATTGCATCTTCAGCGGTACATTCTGCAGTCGTTTTTTGCAGGATCTTCTGCGCCAGGAGCATCCCGGCAGCTTTCCCGCCGATCTTCCCCCGTCCGATGCAACGCCGCCGGATGTCGATGAGGTCCTGGACGGTGAAGAGTTCCTTGGCGACGCCGACGAATTCCAGTTGGTCGCTGAGCATCCCCTTGATGAGCACGACGATGATTTCGCGCAGGTGGTGTTGCACTTCGGCGCGTTTTTCTGGCGCGAGGCTTTCGTATTCCGCGCCCTGACTGAAGAGCAAGTCCCACGAGGCCAACTCCGGGTTGAAAGTCAGCGACAGTTCGTGATCCTGCGGAACGGCGCGGCTGGCGAGCACGGATTGGATGATGTCTTCGAGGCGGTCGGGGGAGAGGTTGTAGGCGAAGTAGAAGTCGGTGAGTTGGTCGCGGAGCACGGCGCGGCGTTCGTTCCACACCCGCTCCGGCTCCTGGGCAAAGGGGTCTTGCAGGCCCTCGCGGTATTGCGAGAGGATGGCCTTTTCCCGCACCTCGGCCTCGAACGCCGCCAGCGTGACGATGCCCCTGGCGAACAACTCCTGCCGCATCCGCTCTCGAATCTTGCGGGCCAGGATAGGATACTGCGCCAGCTTGAGTTGAATGCCGTAGACCCGCGAGGAAAAATCCGTTTCGTATTCGATCAACGCCATGCTCCGTCTGCTTACAATACGGCGGTAAGTATACCGCAATCTCCGCCAATTGCATTTGATATCGTCATGCAAGAAGGGAGGGGTGGGGATGAGGGCGGGCGCTGCCCTCACCCCCACCTTCAGATTTCTGAGAAGACGCCGGTGCTGGCGCACCCCATGCAGCACGAAGATGCTTGCGCCGGATCACAATCCGGCGCTGTGGGAACGGCGGATTGTGATCCGCCGGAAGCGTTGAAGTAGGCCCACTTTCGAAGTAGGTCTCATATTTGCCTGTTACCCATAAGGGGATAAACTATAGGTAGAAGTAGCCACGATTTCTAGGATGGTGTCGAAGGAGTGAATCGCCGAAGGCGTCCGTACTGTAGCCGGAGGCTTATCTTTCAGGTGGGCAACTTCCTGTAAGTACGCCGTGGGGATTTGGCTATGGCTGTGATCGATGTTCGCACGCTTATGTTGAATCAGGTACTCAGCTACGCCCTGTGTACCGGGGTGATTGCATTGTTGTGGCGCCAGAACCGTGGTCACTTCTCCGGGCTAGGCTGTTGGATAGTCTATTATGTTATGCAGACCTTGGGTTTTGCATTGGTGGCGCTGCGTGGTAGTGTGCCGGACTGGCTATCTATCGTTTTTGGCAACATCTTGCTGGTCTCTGGCGTGCTCTTCCTCTATAGTGGACTGGAACGTTTTGTCGGGCGCCCCAGCCGTCAGTTTCATAATGGCGTGCTCCTGGCGCTTTTCACGTTTTTACAGATATATTTCACCTATGCGCAGCCTAACCTGGCGGTACGTATTATCAGCCTTAGTGCGGTGATGGTGATCGTCTGTTTGCAGTGTATCTGGTTGTTGCTGTATCGAGTTCCGCCAGAGATGCGCGCAATCACCGCACAATCCGGGTTCTTGTTCATCGCTTACGGTATAGTCGGCGTCATTCGTATCCTCGTCAATGTATTCTTTCCGGCAACCGGCGACCTTCTGCAAGGTTCCAACCCGTTCGACTCCCTGACGATCTTGCTTTACCAGATATTTGCCATTGCAGTGGCCTTCAGTTTATTGTTGATGTTCAACCAGCGTTTGTTTGTCGATGTTCAAACCCGACAGACAGCCTTGCAGGAGGGTGAGGCGCGCTACCGGCAGTTGATCGATCTTTCGCCTGACGCGCTCGTCGTCTACCGTGATGGCATCATCATCTTCGCCAATGCCGCCGCGGCGAATTTGCTCGGTGTCGCCAGACCGGAGCAGATAGTCGGTGCAGCCGTCCTTGATTATGTGCATCCTGATTACCGTGAATTGGCGACGCAGCGCACTACCGCGACGCTCATCACCGGAGAGACGGCTCCGTTGATCGAAGAAAAACTGCTGCGCGCTGATGGCTCCGTCCTCGATGCTGAAGTCACGACGGCGCGCATCGACTATGAGGATGGGCCGGTTTTGCAGACGCTGGTGCGCGACATCACCGCGCGCAAGCAGGCCGAGGCGGCGCTGCGACAGAGCGAAGCGCGCTGGCAGTTTGCCCTGGAAGGCGCCGGCGATGGCGTTTGGGATTGGAACGTACAGACCAACCAGGTTTACTTCTCACCGCAGCGGAAGGCCATGCTCGGTTATGCGCCGCACGAGATTAGCAACACGTTGGAAGAATGGCTCGATCGCATTCATCCAGATGATGCGGCGGGTTGCCGACGGGATTTGGATGCCTATATGAGCGGCGCGACGCCGGTTTACCGCAACGAACACCGCCTCTTGTGCAAAGATGGCTCGTACAAGTGGGTCCTCGATCAGGGGAAAGTCGTTCAGTGGACCAAGGAAGGCGAACCGCTGCGCATAATCGGCACGCATCATGACATTGACGAACGTAAGCGCGCCGAGGAAGCGCTGCGCGCCAGCGAGGAACGTTATCGCTTCATCACCGAAAGCATCAGCGACGTCATCTGGACGCTCGATGCCGAAACGCTGCGCTTTACTTATGTCAGCCCTTCGGTGGAGCGTCTCCGTGGCTATACCGCTGATGAAGTGATGTCCGCGCCAATGGAGGCATCCCTAGCTCCTGAAGACGCGGCTCGCATTCACCAACTGCTGACGGAACAACTCACCGTTTTTATGAGCGCTGAAGAGACGGGTCGCACTCACCCTTTCATCGAAGAGATGCGGCAACCCTGCAAAGACGGAACCCTGGTGTGGACAGAAATACTTGCCAGATTTGTGCGCAATCCTTATTCTGGGCACGTCGAAGTTCACGGCGTCACGCGGAATATCTCTGAACGTAAGCGCGCCGAGGAGATCCTCCAGGTACGTCTGCGGTTGCTCGAATTTGCGGCCAACCATACACTCACCGAATTGATGCAGCACGCTTTGGATGAAATCGGCGCCTTGACCCGCAGCCCGATTGGGTTTTATCACTTCGTCGAAGAGGATCAGAAAACCCTTTCCCTCCAGGCGTGGTCTACGCGCACTCTCGAAGAATTCTGCAAAGCGGAAGGTTCGGGTCTGCACTACGCTATCGATCAGGCCGGGGTGTGGGCCGACTGTGTGCGCGAGCGGCGGCCTGTTATTCACAATGATTACGCATCGCTCCCGCATCGCAAGGGAATGCCGCCGGGACACGCCGAAGTGAAACGCGAACTGGTTGTTCCCACTATGGCTGATGGACGTATTGTCGCCGTCCTCGGTGTCGGCAACAAACCGGTGGATTACGACGAGCAGGATGTGGCGTTGGCCGCTTATGTGGCCGACGTGATCTGGAGCATCACCGCGCGCAAACGGGCTGAGGAAGCCTTACAACAGAACAAAGCGTTGTTGGAACAGACCGTGCAGGCGTTGGAGGACCGCGAACGCTTTCTGGCAGCGCTGAATGAGGTCACGTATATCGCTCTGAGAACGCCTGATCTGCGCGCCATGTTGCAGGTTCTGGCCGACCGGCTGGGTGAGTTGTTTGACGCCGATGGCTGTTACATTACGCTGTGGGATGAAGCCACCCAGTCCGTCATACCGACGGCCGCTTACGGTCCCTTGCGCGACACTTATCCCAGAGAACGCCCAACAGCGAGAGATCCGGCTCAGCCACACGAGGCGACGATGACTGAATCGGTATTGAGCGCCGGTCATACCCTCGTGGCGGAAGATGTTTTTAACACACCGTATCTGAGTCCTCGAATTGCAGCCCGGTATCCGACGCGCTCGATGATTGGGATGCCGCTCATCGCCGGCGCGCGCAAACTGGGCGCTGCCCTGGTTGCTTTCGACACGCCGCATCAATTCTCGGCAGATGAAGTGGCGCGGGCGGAACAGACCGCCCAACAAATCTCCCTGGCGGTGGCGAAATCCCTGCTGTTGCGCGAGTCGCAATCGCTCTGGCAAGAGACGGAGACATTGCGTGAAGCGGCGCTGGCGCTCACCAGCGCCCTCGATCACGACGAAGTGATGGATCGCATTCTGGCGCAATTACAGCAAGTGGCGCCTTACGATACCGCCTCAGTCCAACTGTTGCGCGAGGATCCGGATAGCGGAAAACCGTGGTTGGAGATCGTTGGTGGGCGCGGGTTCACCAATTGGGAGCAGATCCTCGGCGTCACTTTCGATCCTGGGCAGATGGATAATCCCAACTCTGAAGTCCTGCGTACGCGGGCGCCGGTGATCGTGGACGATGGGCCGGCCGTCTACGCGGGATTTCGCCAATCTCCCCACGCCGAGGCCGGCATCCGCGCCTGGCTAGGTGTGCCGATGTTCGTGGGCGACCGCTTGATCGGCATGATCGCGCTCGACAAGACGGAGCCGGGGTTTTACACCCCGGAACACGCGCGCCTGGCAGAGGCGTTTGCGGCTCAGGCTGCCATTGCGATTGAGAATGCGCGTTTGTACCGAGCGTTGCAGGATCACGCCGGACAATTGGAAGCGCAGAACCTGGAACTGCGTCGCAACGCCGAACAACTGGCGACGCAAAACGCCGAATTGGACGCCTTTGCGCACACCGTCGCCCACGATCTCAAGAACCCGCTCGGACTGGTGATCGGCTATGCCCGTTTCTTGGAAACTGCGTATGATACGCTGACTGAACAAGAAATCCAGTTGTCGTTGCAGACGCTGCTGCGTTCCAGCGAGAAGCTCGAAATCATTATCAAGGAATTGCTGCTATTGGCGAGTGTGCGTAAAGAGGAAGTCGAGTCCGTTCCTCTGGCTATGGGGGAAATCGTGCAGGAGGCATACGCTCGATTCGAGTTGGTTATCCAGGAAATCGGAGCGCACGTCAGCCTCCCCGATCCTGCTGCATGGCCTATTGCACTCGGTCACGCGCCCTGGGTTGAAGAAGTGTGGGCCAACTACATCAGCAACGCGCTCAAATACGGCGGCCGTCCCCAAGAAGGCATCCCGCCTCATGTCGAACTCGGCTATACGATACTCGAAGCTGGAAGCTCGAAACTTGATTCAGTAACCAGCAACCAGCAACCAGCAACCAGCATCCAGTTCTGGGTACGCGACAATGGCCTGGGTCTCACGCCTGAGGCGCAAACGAAGCTCTTTGCGCCATTCACCCGCCTGGAACAGGCGCGCGCGCTGGGCCACGGCCTGGGACTTTCGATTGTCCGCCGCATCGTCGAGAAACTCGGCGGTGAGGTGGGCGTTGTCAGCGCGCCCGGCGCGGGCAGTTGCTTCTATTTCTCTTTACCCCGGGCTACGACGCAGGAAGCAAGAAGCAAGAAGTAGTATATAGCAAGCCAGAAGATTGTTCTTGGGTATACGACAAATTATTGGGAAAAAGAAAACATTTGCCTGAGAATTCCACTTAGCTTGCTGTGGCCGGTCTCTGACCCCACCGCAGGCTCAGGTAATGGGCTATGCGGGCACGGTCGGAGACCGGCCCGAGCACTTCCCAATAATTTGCACTATACCCATTGTTCTTGTATCCTGTATCCTGCATCTTGCATCCTGCATCCTGCATC
>DAOUAY010000266.1:0-3001 GCA_034432995.1 Anaerolineae bacterium
TACGGGTCGTCGCAGTTGCAGAAAATGACCTTGCCGCGAAACTGCTCTCGATAATGGCGCATTTCCGCCTCGATATCCGGCAGTTGCGTGTAAAACTCGTCCGCTTTGTTCTTCTTTGCTTTATCAAGGAATTTTGTCACCATAAAAATCAGTCCTTAACTCAAAACAACCTACTGAAATCCCCCACCACCTGCGCGATCTGCTGCTTGCGATGCAAGCTAAACCATCGCACATCGCCCACGCCACGGACCGTTGCGCCCTTCGATTCGCAAATCTGCCGCAGCGCCGCGAGCACCTGGTTGGCCCCCCACTCCCGCTGGAAGAAGTGCGTGACCAGACACGCGGCCTGCTTGCCCCGCAAGGACGGAATCTGCTCCAGATAGCGCTTCATCGGCGGCGGGATCGCGCCGCCGCGCACGGGACAGGCAAACACCACCGCATCGTAGGCGTCGAGCACGGGCTTGCTCTTGAGGTCGGCGTTCTCGAACTGCGGTTTCGCCGGCCCGACGGTTTCTACCCGTTCCAGGGTCACGCTATGCCCATCCGCCGCCAGTTTCTCTTTCAGGTGTGTCGCCACCGTTAAGGTGTGGTTAGTGAGAGAATAGACGATAATGCCAATGTTCATAGCCATGCTCCTAAATGCTTACCGAAATTGTCCGCCCTCGTTCTGCCCGTTAGTCAATCCTGGGGTGGATGCCAACCAGCCAAAACCCATAAACGCCGCGCCTCAACCATGTCAGGGTGATTCATCTGAAGGGCTATTACTGTAGCGCGTCCGACGGGAGTCTTGCCGCGAATGACGCTCCCTTCCTCTATCCACTCAAAATGCTCGTTCCACATCTCTTGGCGAGGATTGAACAATGGCACAATCTGATCACCTTCAGGATCTACGGCTTCACATTTGTCAGATTTATGGCTGTTACACATCGGGCAAGCCAGAACCAGATTGTCTTCATCATTCGTTCCGCCATGCGCCTCAGGAAAAATGTGGTCGATTTCTAACAGAGGTCCCACCACACGCTGCGCAGTAAGGCAATAGCCACATCGAAACCGAGTAGCTTCGGCTACTCGTTGACGCAATGCTGCTGTAATGTGCTGCGGACTCATACAAGTGGCTCGAACTGGGCCAGATCGCTGACATCGTAGCCCCGTTGTTTGAGCAACACGGCTGCCTGCGCACGCACCAATACAACCTCACGATATAGTTTGAGCAACGCTTGTTCTTCGGCTTGTTCTTCAATCGATAAAGAGCGGCGCTGCTGCGCTTCATGAAGCGCAGCCAACCGTTCTCGTTGTTCACCTGGCAACGTAGAACGCGCAGCTTGCCACAACGCCGCATCATTAAGATAGGTCATCTGTGCCAATGAAGCTTTCAAATTCGTTGACGCACTCGTCAAGGTCGGCGCTGCTGCCACGATTGCCTCAACGAATAGCTCATCAATAGGGCGTTTCGCCTTTTGCGCAGCACGCTGAATTTGTTCATAAGTAGCGCGTGGCACATTTAGGGTAATTGGATATACGGTCATCGGAACCTCCTTTATCAATCTCCATTCCGATCATTTTCCCTGCCCATCCAACCGAGACAACCGGTATGTGTAGCTATGAACCGGCGTCGTAAAGTCCCGCACAGCTTCAGAGAACTCACACACACCCTCGCCTCATAGGAATGCCTTGCGGGAATCCAACGTGCTTCATCACCTCCGGATTTGTCCAGAGCGTAAAGTAAAAATCGAGATCGCTTTCCACTGCCGGTCCGACGATAAGCCGTTCAGTTTCAAACACGACAGTTTTGGTTTGTGAAACGCTCACTGCCCCATCCTCCACCCGCCGCCTACGTATAACAACTGCCCCGTCGTCCACCGCGCCTGCTCGGAGGCCAGGAAGACGATGACGTCCGCCACGTCTTCCGGTTCGCCGACGCGGCCAAGCGGCGTTCCGGCGGCAATCTCCGCTTCCGACTGCGGCGTGATGTAGCCGGTCTGGATCGGGCCGGGCGCGACGATGTTGACGGTGATGCCATACTTCCCCAGTTCCGACGCCGCCGAGCGGCTGTAGGACTCGATCGCGTGCTTGCTGGCGGCGTAGCTGACGTTGCCCTCGTGGGCGTGCGCCGCGTCGGTGCTCAGGTTGATGATGCGACCGGACTGTGCGCCCCGTTGCAGGTAACGGCGGACGTACTCGGCCATCAGCAGAGCGTAAGCGCGCGCGTTGATCGCAAAGTGCGCGTCGATGACCGGCGCGGCGAGCAAGCGGATACCGCTCTCTTCGTTCGTGACGCGGGCTGGATCGAAGGTTTCCAAAACGCAGTGGGTGTGGTTGTTGACCAGTATATCCACCGGGCCGAGTTCAGCTTCGCAGCGGTCGAAGAGCAACGGAATGTTGTCGGGATTGGCAAGGTCAGCCTCATGTGCGACAGCGACGCCACCGTGCGCCCGGATAACGTCCACGAGCGCGTCAGTCGTCTGCTGTTGCAGCGCGCAATACAGCATGTCCCCGCCCACCCCAGTATCAAGCGCTTGCCTTAACTCCGGCTCCGAATAGCGGCACGACACGCGGTAATAAGTGATGAAGACCTTCGCCCCTTGCGCCGCCAATGCCCGCGCCGTCGCCGCGCCAATGCCGTGGTTCGCGCCGGTAATCAGAACGACTTTGTTCGTAAGCTGTGGATCGATCATACTTCGAGTATAGGCAAAAACAGGAGATATGCAAGAAAAGATTGCTGGATACTGGTTACTGGATACTGGATACTGGATACTGGTTACTGGTTACTCGTTACTCGTTACTCGTTACTCGTTACCGGTTTGCCATTCGCCGATTCTTTCATTCGCCGATTCGCTCGATGAAAAAACGTCTACAACGCCGGAAGTTCGCGGGCAACCGCAGCGCGGGCGCCCGTTGGTGGCGGCAGTTCTGCCAAGACCTGCGGGTGTTCGCGCGCCTGTTCCCCTGGAACGTGAGCGCCGTTTTGATCGTGGGCGTCGCCCTGACGGCCTTGCTCTTC
>DAOUAY010000267.1:0-1816 GCA_034432995.1 Anaerolineae bacterium
GCGGCGTCGAAGGTGGCATCCAGATCACGCGAGAGGACGCGCAGTTCCGCCAACGCCGCCGTACACGCCGGGCAGCGCGCCAGATGCGCCTCCACCCGCGCGCGTTCCGTCGCGTCCAGTTCGCCATCGAGATAGGCGATTAACTCGTCTTCGACATGATTCTCATTCACCTGCTGCTCCCCTGTCTACAGTCTACTGTCTACCGTTTACTGAGCCAATAGCTGCTGCAACTTGCGGTGCGCGTTGCACAGCCGCGATTTCACCGTGCCCTCCCGCACGCCGAGCACATCGGCGATTTCGTTGTAGGCCAGGTCTTGCTGGTAACGCAGCAGCACGACGATACGATGCTCCTCCGGCAACTGATCCACGGCGCGCCACAGGCTGCTGGCCCGCTCCCCGTCCAGGAACACCGTCTCCGGGCGCTCGGACGAGGGCGACGGCAAACGCTCAAACTGCTCTTCCACGTCGTCCCATTCGGCGGAGACCGGCTGCTTGCGCCGTAGCCGCATCCGCGCGCGGTTCAACGTTACGCGATAGAGCCACGTCTCGAAGCGCGCCGGGCCGTTCACGTCGTAGTTGGGCAACGCCTTGAGCACGTCGAGAAAGGTCTCCTGCACCGCGTCTTCCGCTTCCTCGCGGTTGCGGCTGACGAAGAAGGCCACGCGGTAAACGTAGTCCTTGTAGCGGTCGTAGAGCGCCTCGAACGCGCGCGGTTGCCCGCGTTGAAATCGCGCAATCAACTCCGCCGTGGGGACGCCGCCGACTTCCGCCGCGCGACTGTCGCCGGTCAGCGCGAAGAGCCAACGCGCCACAAAGCGCGCAATGGCCGACCAGATCGCCAGACCGTCGAACGGGCGAGACATCCCTATGGCGCAAACCGACACGGGTGTTCCTTTGTCCTATAGTGTGACATGCAATGAGGGACTAAAAAGTTCGCCGCCCACCCACGTTGACGTAAGTGTGCGGCGAGGCTCTTACTCGATGACCACCTCATCGAGATTGTCCGTCGGCTGCGGATACTGCATCTTGAAGCCTTCCAACGTCTCGACGAGCACGTCGCTGATGACGAGGTTGCGGTACCACTTGCGATTTGCCGGGACGATGTACCACGGCGACCACTCGGTGCTGGTCTCGCTGAGGACGGTCTCGTAGGCGCGCATGTAGTCGTCCCACAGCGCGCGCGCGCCGAGGTCGCCGACGTTGAACTTCCAGCGCTTCTCCGGTTCGTCCAGCCGGGCTTGCAAGCGCGTTTTCTGCTCGTCTTTGCTGATGTGGAGGAAGAACTTGAGGATCGTCGTGCCCTCTTCAACCAGCATCCGCTCGAAGTCGTTGATGTGCGCGTAACGGCGACCCCACACTTCTGGCGGAACCAGGTTGCGCACGCGCACCACTAATACATCCTCGTAGTGGCTGCGGTTGAAGATCACCATCTCGCCTTTGCCGGGTGTGTGTTTGTGGATACGCCACAGGTAATCGTGCGCCAGCTCCTCCGGCGTGGGCGCTTTGAAGCTCGCCACCTTCACCCCTTGCGGGTTGACGCGGTCGAAGACCCAACGGATGACGCCGTCCTTGCCACCGGTGTCCATCGCTTGTAGCACGATGAGGACCTTGCGCTTACCCTCGGCGAAGAGCAGCTCTTGCAGCGCCTCCAAACGGCGGTTGAGTTTCTCCATCGCCTTCTCCCCCTCGGACTTGCCCTTGTCGAACATGGCCTTGTCGTCGGGCGACCACTGGCTCAAATCCACTTGTGTTCCTGGTTTGACGCGATAAATGTCCATTGCAGCCTCCTTTGAGAATTGCGAATTGCGAATTACGA
>DAOUAY010000268.1:0-2581 GCA_034432995.1 Anaerolineae bacterium
AAGCAGCAAAGCGGATTACACCGAGATCCGCCTGGAGGAACGGGAGGCAACCACCGTCTCCTATCGCGGCGCCGACCTGGAAAACGCCGGCGCCATCATCGATGCCGGCGGCATCGTGCGCTGCCTGTGCAAGGACGGCGGCTGGGGCGTCGCCACGTTCAACGACCGCGATGACCTGATCGCCAAAGTGGAGCAGGCTTACCAGTGCGCCAAAGTCGTCCAGACCGAAGAACCGATCGCGCTGGCGCCGATCCCCGTAACCGAAGAGCGCCTCACGGTGACGCTGGCGCGCGACTTCCGCGGCGTCTCGCTGGCCGAGAAAAAGGCGCTGGCCGAAGGCTACAACGCCATCGTGCGCGGCTACAGCGACAAGATCGTAGATACCGCCGTCGGCTACCGCGACCTCTTCAGCCGCGTTCACTTCGCCAACTCCGAAGGCGCGTGGATCGAGGAAGAGCGCCCGGAAGTGAGCCTGTTCCTGGTCGCCATCGCCCGCGACGGCAACAACATCCAGCAAGCCATCGAAAGCTGCGCCGCGCAGGAAGGCTTCGATTTCGTCCAAAATCACGAAACATTGGCGCAGACGGCCGCTCGCCACGCCGTCGAACTTCTGAGCGCGGAGACGGTCGTCGGCGGGCAGTACCCGGTCGTCGTCAACCCGCTGCTCGGCGGCGTGTTCATCCACGAAGCGTTCGGCCATCTCTCCGAATCGGACTTCATCTACGAGAACCCCAGGGCGCGGGAGATGATGGTCCTGGGGCGACGCTTCGGGCAGGACATCCTCACCGTCTTCGACGACGGCGCGCTCCCCGGCTTGCGCGGCACGCACAAGTACGATGACGAAGGCGCGCCCACCCGGCGCAACGACCTCATCAAGAACGGCATCCTGGTAGGGCGGCTGCACTCCCGCGAGACGGCGGCCAAAATGGGCGAAAGCCCTACCGGCAACGCCCGCGCCATCACCTACCGCCACGCGCCAATCGTGCGGATGACCAATACGGCCATCGAAAACGGCACAACGCCGTTCGAGGACTTGATCAAGGACATCAAACTCGGCATCTACGCCTGCGACACTTACGGCGGCAACACCGAGTTGGAAAGTTTCTCGTTCAGCTCCGGCTACGCCTATATGATCCGCGACGGGCAGATCGCCGAAATGGTCAAGGACGTGATCCTGGCCGGGAACCTGTTCACCACCCTGCTGAACATCGACGCCATCGGCAACGATTTCCAATGGATTCAAGGGGCCGGCGGCTGCGGCAAGGGCGGACAGTTCCCCTTGCCCGTTGCGTTCGGCGCGCCCCACGTGCGGATTCAGAACGTCGTGATTGGAGGGAAATAACCATGGACGTGTTAGCGCATCTAGTCCCCCAAACGGAACAGGTGGAAGTCATCCATCTCAGCAACGAAACCACCACCGTCGACTTCGAAGCCAATCGGCTGAAGACCAGCAAGGTGGAAGAGACCGCCGGCATAGCGGTGCGGGTCATCAAGGACGGGCGGCTGGGCTTTGCCGCGACCAGCGACCTGACGGCGACGGACAAGCTCGTGCGCAACGCCCTGGAATCGGCGGCCTACGGCGACCGTGTGCCGCTCGTCTTCCCCGGCTTGCAGCCCGGGCCGGACGTGCGCACCTTCGACGCGGCCATCGCCGATCTCCCGGTAGCGCGCATGGTCGAGATCGGGCAGGAAGTGATCGCCTATCTGCGCGACATTGACCCCGACGTGCTGCTCAACGTCACCCTCAGACGGGGCGTCAACCAGGCGACCATCCGCAACCAGGCCGGCGCGGACGTGGCTTTCAAGCGCTCGCCGTTTTCGCTCCAGGTGGAAGTGCATCGCGTCAAAGGCGACGACATCCTCATCATGTTCGACATGCTCGGCGCGACCGTCTGGGACGCCGACTACATGCTGCCCGCGCGGCGGCTCGGCGACAAGCTCCGGCAGGCGCAGCAGATCAGCGCGCTCGCTCCTGGCCGGATGCCGGTGCTGTTCTCGCCGACCGGAACGTTGGTGTTAGGACTCCCGCTTATGGGGGGCGTCGACGGCAAGAACGTCTACAAAGGCATCTCCCCCATGGCGGGCAAGGTGGGCGAAAAGCTGTTCGACGCCAAACTTACGCTGGTGGACGATCCAACCGTTGACGGCAAATTCGGCAGCGCGGCCTACGACGACGAAGGCGTGCCGCACCGCCGCAACGTCCTCATCGGCGCGGGCACGCTCAACGGCTTCCTCTACGATCTCAAGACCGCCGCCCAATCCGGCGTCGAATCCACCGGCAACGGCTCGCGTGGCCTGTTCAACCAGCCCAACCCAGCCCCCACCAACCTCGTCATCGCGCCCGGCGAAACATCGCTGGCCGACATGATCGCCGGGATTGACCAGGGTTTGTTGGTGGAAGAGGTCTTGGGGCTGGGACAGGGTAACGTGCTCTCCGGCGCGTTCTCCAACCCCATCGCTTTGGGCTTCAAAATCGAGAAGGGCGAAATCGTCGGGCGCGTCAAGGACGTGTCTATCGCCGGCAACGTCTACGATGTGCTGCAAACCATCGCCGCCGTGAGCCGCGAGAGCGAGTGGATTT
>DAOUAY010000269.1:0-2568 GCA_034432995.1 Anaerolineae bacterium
CCGGCAGCTACGTCAGGGTGGCGCAGCGCCTCCTCGTAGGGCGCGGCGAGCGTCCGCTGCGGCGTCAGCACGAGGAGACGGTCTGCCGGCACGTCGCTCATCAGCATGTAGAGCATCCGCGCGACACCCGCCGTCGTCTTCCCGGTTCCGGCGGGGCCTTCGAGGAAGATTTTCCGGTCGAAGGGGGACTGAATAATGGCGTTTTGGGAATCGGTTAGTTTCATTTGATTTGATTGTACCACAGAAAGCCGTTGACCACGAATGAACGCTCTCTCAGGGTCTTATCGTTCTCGTCACAATTCCCATATTTAGCTTCGAGCGGATCGCCAGATCCGCGTTTTGTGACCTATCTCAGCTTAGAACGGGGAACTGGCGTTCCCCTCGGAGCGAGAATGATAAAGCCTTGGCGCGCTCCCCACTCATTTATTCGTTCCAAATTCGTGGTCGGCACATGTTCGGATTCATGCAACCTTTGTAATTTCATTACGTAATATAAGCGTAATCGAATAACGAATTACGAATTATAGATTACGAGTTACAAAGTACAAAATCATTTCGTTACAGGAGGATCGCGATGAAATTCTTAGTCAAATTGCTCTTGCTGCCGTTCGTGTTGCTCTTCAAGTTGATCTTCTGGATCATCGGCTTGACCGGGCGGCTGGTGGTGGGCATCGTGGGGCTGGTGCTGCTGATCGTGGGCGTCATCGTCAGCCTGACCGTCGTCGGCGCAATTGTGGGGATTCCGCTGGCGCTGGTGGGGCTGTTGATGGTGATCGGTAGCCTTTGCTAAAGTGTGTTACGTGAAGCGTGATGCGTGACCCGCAAAAAGGTCACGCATCACGCGTTTATATAGCCTGTGTGGAGACGGCGCTATTTGTCTTTGATCGCCTCTGGCCCTAACACCGTGACCGTGTCCCCGGCAATGTAACCTTCGAGACGCTCATGCGCTTGCTCGTCGGAGAATTGCACCGGCGGGGATTTCATGAAGTACGCGGATGGCTCCACAATCGCCCCCGCCAATCCGCGATCCAGCGCGATCTTGGCCGTGCGGATGGCGTCGATGATCACGCCGGCGCTGTTGGGGCTGTCCCAAACTTCCAGTTTCGCTTCCAGCAACAGCGGCGCATTGCCGAAGGTCGTGCCCTCCATTTTGATGTGGCAGTACTTGTGGTCTTCGAGCCACGGAACGTAGTCGCTCGGCCCAACGTGGATGTTCTTCGCGCCCAGGTCGTAGGGCACCTGGCTGGTCACAGCCGACGTCTTCGATACCTTCTTGGATTCCAGCCGTTCGCGCTCGAGCATGTTGAGGAAGTCGGTGTTGCCGCCGAAATTCAACTGGTAGGTGTGGTCGATGCGCACGCCGCGATCCACGAACAGCTTGGAGAGGATGCGGTGCAAAATCGTCGCGCCGACCTGGCTCTTCACGTCGTCGCCGATTACCGGCAGGCCGCGCTCGGCAAAGCGGCGCTGCCAGTATGCCTCGCGCGCGATGAAGACCGGAATGCCGTTGACGAACGCGCATCCGGCGTCCAACACCTGCTCGACGTACCATTTGGTCGCCATTTCGCTGCCCACCGGCAGGAAGTTGACCACCACATCGGTCTTCGTGTCCTTGAGGATGCCGACGATGTCCGCTGTGGGGCCGGGCGCCTTCTCGATGATCTCTGACAGGTACTTACCCAGGCCGTCGTGCGTCATCCCGCGATACACCGGGACGCCCATGTGCGGCACGTCCGCAAACTTGAGCGTGTTGTTGGGATGCGCGAAAATGGCCTCGGACAGGTCTTTGCCTACTTTCTCTGCGTTGACCTCGAACGCCGCCGTGAACTCGATGTCGCTGATGTGATAGGGGCCGAGACGCGCGTGCATCAAGCCGGGAATGAATGCGTCATCCGGCGCGTTTTTGTAGAACTCGACCCCCTGGACCAACGCCGAGGTGCAGTTACCGACCCCGATGATGGCGACACGAACCTTCTTCTTTACCATTGCTAAACCCTCCTTTTCGCTGTGAACTTGAATGATGTGAATACATAAAGGATTCTTTATGTATTTTGTCTTATTGTAACCATAACGAAACGCTTGTCAAAATGGAACTTGATTTATCGTTCGCTCAAAGGATAATGAGGTGTAACAGGAGGATAAAATGCACGAGACACACTTACAACCAGATTTAACGCTTGCCGCCGTCTGCGGGTTGTTTTGCCCGGCCTGCAGCATCTACATTGCGGCGCACGAGACGCCCGAAAAGCGCGCAGAGATCGCGCGACAGCGCAATCGGCCTGTGGAATCGCTGGTCTGTGATGGCTGCCGGGCGGAGCGCCGGTATAGCTACTGCGAATCATGCGCACTCTACGCCTGCGCGATGGCGAAGGGCGTGGATTTTTGCGGCCTGTGCGACGACTATCCTTGCGCAGATCTCGAAGCGTTCCAGGCTGCTCGCCCGCATCGCATCGAGCTGTGGGAGGCGCAGGCGCGCATCCGCGAGGTGGGCTACGAACAGTGGTTCGCCGAGATGACCGAACGGTATGCCTGCCCTGAATGTGGCGCGCTGAACTCGGCCTATCATCT
>DAOUAY010000270.1:0-18813 GCA_034432995.1 Anaerolineae bacterium
GTAGGGATAGAGGGTGGGTTGCCTTTCGGGATAGCGCGATTTGATATCCGCCAGGGCCTGCACCCGCGCGCGCAATGCTTCACGGATGGCTTGCGGCGGCGCGTCCACTGTGACATCCAACAGCCTACGCAGAATGTCCACCCAGAGCAGGTAAGCGATGGAGGTGCCGTAGGAGGGACAGCGGCCTTCGACCCACTGGATGTCGGCGCGACGCCCACCAGCGCTCCGGCGCAGTTCGGTCACCAGCCGCGATTTGCCCAATCCGGCCTCGCCAACGATCGTGACGAGGCCGCCTTCTCCCGCGTGCAGGCGCGCGATGGACCCTTGCAAAGCCGCTAACTCGGTCTGCCGGCCCACCAGCGGGGCCTCCAGGCCGGGGATGCCGCGCATCTTCTCGGCGGTCGCCTTGGCCGCCAGCGGGCGGTAAATGGCGATGGGTCGGCGGACGCCTTTGGCGGCCAGCGTACCCAACGGGCGCCAGCGGAACTGCGCCCAGGTGAGCCGGTAGGTGTGTTCGCTCACCAGCACCGTCCCCGGTTCGGCGGACTGCTCCATGCGCGCGGCGATGGTGATGGCTTCGCCCATAGCGCTATCCTCGCGGTGCGCTTGCGGCTGGCCCACGCTGCCGACGATGACTTCGCCGGTGTTCACGCCGATGCGCAGGCGCAGTTCGACGTTTTCGCGGGCGCGCAGTTCGGCCGCCAGCGGTTTGAGCGCCTCCTGCATCGCCAGCGTCGCCAGCACGGCCCGCACGGGGTCGTCCTCGTGCGTCTCCGTCGCGCCGAAGAACGCCACCAGGCCGTCGCCCCGGAACTGGTCTACCACGCCGCCAAAGCGGTTGATTTCCGCTTCCAGGATGGCGAAGAGGCGGTTCATCAACTTGACCCAGGCTTCGGTGCCGAGGTGTTCCAGCAATTGCGTGGACCCTTTCACATCGGCGATGACGACGGTGACGAGTCGGCGCTCGCCGTGGATGCCCGTCGAGTGCGCGGTGACTGTCGCTGGTGTACTGGCAGGTGCGCCGTTTCCCAGCGCCGTCAGCCTTTCGCGCGCGGCAGCGATCATCGCATCCACGACGGCGTCACCCAACGCGCCGCGCTGCGCTTCCAACGCGCGAATCCCTTGCTCAAGTTGCGTGTACTCGGTCATAGCTACTATTTTACCATAATTTTGTATACTTTATCCCTGGTCGAAAGTACAGGACAAAATTCGTTCCTCCGTGCAATGTCCCTTTCTCCCGTTTCGTTTATAATAAACTCGAGGGTAGCATTCAGCTATCAGTTATCAGCCGACAGCCGGCCACGTCTACGAAAAACGTATTCTGTTACGTTATTCAGGCAATAACGACGGCGTCTTGAGTTTCTTTGCTGATAGCTAAAAGCTGATGGCTGAACGCTTGTCATAATTCGCAATTCGGGAGGCAGTTTCATGACCACAGTTCAAATTTCACACGTCAGCAAAGCTTTTGGTGAGGTCAAGGCCGTGCAGGATGTCTCCTTCGAGGTGTATCCGGGTGAGGTGTTCGGCCTGTTGGGGCCAAACGGCGCGGGCAAGACGACGACGATCCGTATGATGCTGGATATTTTCCGGCCCGACCACGGCGAGATCAGTATCTTCGACGGCAAACTGACCGAGGAGAAGAAGAACCGCATCGGCTACATGCCGGAGGAGCGCGGGCTGTACAAGGACCTGAAGCTGGAACCGACGTTGATCTTCCTGGCGACGCTCAAGGGCATCGACGAAGCTACGGCGCGCGCACGATTAGGCCCCTGGTTGGCGCGCTTCGACCTCCAGGGTTATCGTCAGCAGAAAATCCAGAACCTCAGCAAGGGTATGCAGCAGAAGGCGCAGATCATCGCCACGCTGCTCCACGATCCCGATCTGCTGGTCGTCGATGAGCCGTTTTCGGGGTTGGACCCGGTGAACACGCGCCTGGTGAAGGACATCATCGAGGAACTGCGGCAGCAAGGCAAGACGATCATCATGTCCGCGCACCAGATGCACCAGGTCGAGGCGCTGTGCAATCGCATCGTGCTCATCGACCACGGGCGCAACGTCCTCTACGGCGAGGTGGCCCAGATCAAGCGCGACTTTTCCGGGAACGCGCTGAGGATCGAAGGGCAAGGGGATTTCACCCATCTGCCCGGTGTGCTGGAAGCCCGCCGTCACAATGGAACGTGGAACCTGACGTTGGACGTGGGGGTGGATTCGCAGGACGTGCTGCGGGCGATCATGCGCCAGGACAACGTCAAGCTGGAGCGGTTCGAAATCGCCGAGCCGTCGCTCGAAGACATCTTCGTCACCGTGGTACAGGGCGCCGGGCAAGAGGAGGCGGCGAATGCGTAATCTGTGGTTGGTCGCCAAACACGAATATCTGAAGATTGTGCGGCAGAAGTCGTTTCTGTTCGGTACACTCGGCATCCCGGTGTTGATTATCGTGGTGATGGGGGTGAGTGTCCTGGTCGCGCTGGGGCAACGTGGAAGCCTGCCGCTGGGCTACGTGGATCACGCGGGCATCCTGAGCGAATCCGTGACGTTGCCCGCGCCCGACAAGGGCGAGCCGCCGGTCGCCATCCGCGCCTTCGCCGATGAAACCGCAGCGCAGGCCGCCTTGGAAGCCAAAGCCATCCAGGCATACTACGTTCTGCCTGCCGATTACGTGCAATCCGGGCGCGTTCAGCTTTTCTTCCTCGACAAACGACCCGGTGAAACGGTGCAAGAGGACTTTGCGACTTTCCTGCGGGCCAACCTGCTCGCCGGTCAGCCTGCGGACGTGCAGCGCCGCATGTTGGAAGGATCGAATGTGACGTTCCGTTCCATCGACGGGAGCCGGGAACTCGAAAGCGAAAATGTGGTCGGCTTCATCGTGCCGTTCGCGGCGGCGTTTTTCTTCGTCTTTGCGGTGATGAACGCGGGCAGCTACATGCTCCAGGCCGTGACCGACGAGAAGGAGAATCGCACCATCGAGGTTCTTGCCACGTCCATCCGCCCTGAAGAGCTGATCGGCGGCAAGGCGGTGGGCTTGATGAGCGTCGGGCTGACGCAGTTGGGCATCTGGGTGCTCACCGGCGTGATTGCGCTGCTCGCAGCCGCGCCCTTCGTGCCGGAAGTGCAGGGATTGCGTATCCCGTGGTCGTTCCTCGTCGTCGCCGTGCTGTTCTTTGTGCCGGCCTACGCGTTGATCGCCGGGCTGATGACCGCCGTGGGCGGTATGGTCACCGATCTGCGCCAAGGCCAGCAGATCACGGGCATCCTCAACCTCTTCTTTACATTGCCCTTCTTCTTCGTCGCGTTGATCATGGCGAAGCCCAACAGCCCGCTGCTCATCGTTTTGACGCTGTTCCCGACGACGGCCTTCGTCACCATCACCATGCGCTGGGCAATGACGACGGTGCCGCTGTGGCAACTGGGATTGAGTTGGGCGTTGTTGGTCACGTCCGCCGTGGTGAGTGTGTGGCTCGCGGCGCGCATCTTCCGTCTGGGGATGCTGCGCTACGGGCAAAACTTGAATGTCAAAACCATCATCGCATCGCTGCGCGGCAATGGCCTACGCGCGGAGCGATGATGAACGAGGTGAAACGATGCGCAATGTTATGATTGTCATCAAACACGAGATTCGCAACACGTTGGGCAAGCCTTCATTTTGGCTGACGACGTTCCTCTTGCCGGCCGTCATCATGCTCTTTTCCTTTGGCGCGCAATTTCTTAGTCGCAGCGCCTTTGAAACAGGGGAGGATGTGTTGTCCGGGGAAGGGCAAGCCGGCGCAGTCGGTGTGGGGTACGTCGATTATGCGGGGCTGATCAAGACCCTGCCGCCCGAGATCCCCGCAACGTTGGTGCGGGCATTCCCCGATGAAGAGACCGCGCGCGCGGCTCTGGCGAGCGGGCAACTGCGTGAGTTTTACGTGATCCCGGCGGATTACGTGGCGACCGGCAAACTGGTGGCGGTCGAGAAAGAATTCGCGCCGCTGAGCAACCTGGGCACGATCGACATCTTCCGCTACATCGTGAGTTACAACCTGGTAGGCGATGCAACGTTAGCCAGACGAGTCGCCACGCCCCTCTTTAGCGTGGAAACGACCGCCGTCGAAGCCGTGGACTCGAATGTCAATCAAGACTACGGGACGCGCTTCATCGTCGGTTACGGTGTACTCTTCATCTTCTTCTTCGTGCTGACGATGAGCAGCGGCTTTATGCTGCGGAGCGTCTCGCGAGAGAAGGAAAACCAAACGGTGGAAGTGTTGCTGGTGAGCCTGCGCCCGCGCGATCTGATGCTGGGGAAGGTGCTCGGCCTGGGCGCGGTGGCGCTGCTACAGATGGTGATCTGGCTGGGCGGCAGCTACCTGACGCTCAATCGTGGCGGATCGGCGCTGGCATCGTTCGGCATCTTCATTGGAAGCATCACGCTGCCGAAAGGGTTTGCGGTGTGGGGTCTGCTCTACTTCGTACTCGGCTACATTCTCTACGCTTCGATTCTGGGCGCCATCGGCGCGCTGGCGCCGAACACCCGCGAAACCGGGCAATTTACCTTCCTCGCGATGCTGCCGTTGATGCTGCCCTTGTGGTTCAACACCGCCTTCGTCCAGGCGCCAAACGGCCTGTTGGCGACGATCATGAGCCTCTTCCCGCTGACCGCACCCACATCGATGCTGCCGCGCCTGGTAGCGGGTGGCGTGCCGTTCTGGCAGCCGTTGGTCGGTCTGGCGGCGCTGGCAGCGACGACCTACCTCTTCGTGCTGATCGCCGCGCGCTTCTTCCGCGCCGACACGCTGCTCTCCACTGCGAGCATGAGCTGGGCGCGGGTGCGGGAGGAGTTTAAGAAGGGGAGTAAGAAGTAAGGAGTACGGGGTAACTGGTAATCGGTGATTGGTAACTGGTAAGAAACTGCATAGCCTCCCCGATTACCAATTACTCGTTACCGATTACTCGTTACTCATTACCCATCTCTCATTACTTCAGAATGTAATACGTTCCCCGTTTCTCCCCAATCTTGAGGAGTACGCCGCGTTCGACCATGTCCGCCAGATCCAGGCGCAGCGTTTCGGCGGTCACGTCGGGGCAGAGCGCCTGGTAGTCACGGTTGGTGATGCGGTCGTTCTTTTGCAGGTAGGTCAGCGCCTTCGCCTGACGCTCATTCGTCGTCAGATCGACGGCAACGGGGGCGACGGGCTGTCGCTGGTGCACATTCTCGAAGACGACGGTGAATGCGTAGTCCAGCGCGCGGAATTGCGGCGGCGGATGGCCGGCGTTCACCATGTCCTGGATCATCAGGTCCACGCCCAGCCCCAGCTCCTCGATGTAGCCCCAATGGAACAAACCGCTGACGATGCGCGGGTTGCGCGAGAAGTGCTCATCCACGATGTTGTCGATGGTGATGAAACCGGGCAGCCCGCCGGGACTGGAAATCTCCAACCGGTCGGCGAACATGCGCACCTCGATGGCGCGCCCGCGCACGCGATAATCGCGGTGCGCCACGGCGTTGACCAGCGCCTCGCGGATGGCGGTCGGCGGATATTGCCACTGCTCCTTGCGCTCCAGGCCGCGCACCACCGCGCCCACGCGAATCTCGTCTTGCAGGATGTCCCACGCGCGCTGGATGATGTGCGCCAGCGGGCCGGTGAACTCCACGCGCCGCCCGTAACCGGGATCGCCGCCTTCTCTGTGAACGTGCGTGCCGTCGAAACGCACGAAGGTCAGTCCACTGCGGGGGATGAACGCCTGCGGGTTCTTGCCGAATAGGAGGATGCCCGCCACGGTTGGCGCGCCGCTAGGGAGCAGCCACCCCATCTCCATGAGCACGTCGTCGAGCGGACGGCTTAGCGGGCGTCCCTGGCGCTTTTCCCACATCTCGACGAATTCGCGCAAGGTATCGGCGTCGAAATCCTCGCGCGTCGCGCCGGGAACCGGTTCAGCTTCGTATTCCCCGGTGGAACGGCTGGCGATGATCTGCTGCAATTGCGCGCCGGAGAGCGCGCGGTTTTCCGCGCCCGTGCGCACGAGCACTCGACCGTCGTTCAGCGTATGCAATTCAGTGCTGCGCTGCACGCGTCCCACGAAGACGAACGCTCCGCCGGTTTCGACCTGTTCCCAATGCACGGGAACCGGCGGGCGGCAGAGCCGTTCGGCCTGCTGTACGATTTCGCCGAACTCTTCTGGGTACAGTTCGCCGGTGGGCGTGCCTGGAGCCGGGGCATCGGGCGTGCTGTCGGCATCTCCGGCAACGCCGACATAGAGCGTGCCGCCATCGGCGTTGGCAAACGCCACCAACGTTTCCGCCAGCAGTTCCGCATCTGACGTGGGCAGCAGCGCCGTCAACTGGCTGGAGCGAGGCCGGATTGTGTCGCGCATATCAAGTTCCTTTCCGCGTAGGGATTGGTAATCGGTAACTGGTAATCGGTAATCGGTAATCGGTGATTGGTAACCGGTAATCGGTGATTGGTAACCGGTAATTGAGGAGTCGGAAACTGGCACTTTACCTGATCCCCGGTTACTGATCCCCAGTTACTCATCCCCAGTTACTCATCCCCAGTTACTCATCCCCAGTTACCGATTCCTTATCGCCATTGCCGTTGTTCGCGCCGCCACTGGGCAGCCGCGCGAGGGTGGCGACCCGGTCGCCGTTCTTCAGGCCCATCATCTGCACACCGCGCGTGTAGCGTCCCATCTTGGGGATTTGATCCACGCGGGTGCGCAACACAATGCCGCCTTCCGACATCAGCGTGACCTCGTCGTCGTCCTGCACCACGCGGCCATCCACGACGAGGCCGGTCTTCTCGTTGACGCGATAGGCGACCACACCCTTACCGCCGCGTCCCTGCGTGCGGAATTCGTCCAGCATCGTGCAGCGCCCGTATCCCCTCAACGAAGCCAGGAAGAGCGCGCCCTGCGGTTCGACCACCTCGGCGACGGTCAGCTTGTCTCCCTCATCCATGCGGATAGCGATGACGCCGGCCGCCCCACGTCCCATAGGGCGGACATCTTGCTCGTTGAAGCGCAGCCCCTGGCCCTGCTCGGTCACCAAAATGAGATCGTCGTTGCCCTGTGTGAGGCGCACCCAACCCAATTCGTCGCCATCGTTGAGCGAGATAGCGATGAGGCCGCTAGGACGCACCGAGTTGAATTCTGAGAGGGCGACACGCTTGATGCGGCCTAGCCGTGTGACCATCGACAAATAACGGCCGCTTGGAAGCGGCTCGCTGCCGGACAGCAATTCGTCGTCAGAGGCCGGTGCGTCATCAAGATCCATTGGGCTGCCGTTATCCGGCACATCGTCGAAACTCGACACGGGCACGACGGCGGTGACGTGCTCCTCGACCCCCACCGCCAAAATACCCGCGATCAGCGAGCCTTTGGCCGTGCGCCCGGCGTCGGGAATCTGGTAGACCTTCTCCTGGTAGACCTTGCCCTTATCGGTGAAGAAAAGCAGCGTGTCGTGGCTGTAGGCCGAAAGCAGGGTGGTGATTTCGTCCTCGTCGCCGGTCGCCATGCCGATGACGCCGCGCCCGCCGCGTCCTTGCGCGCGGAAGGTCGTCCAGGGCATGCGCTTGATGTAGCCGCGCTGCGTGATGGCGATCAGCACATCCTCCTCCTCGACCAGGTCTTCTTCGTCGAGGGAGGCGTCCGCGTTGGGGCGGATAGCCGTGCGGCGCGGGTCGGCGTAGTGCTCGCGCAACTCGAGCAAGTCCTGGCGGATGACCTCGCGCTGTTGCAGCGGCGAGGCCAGCAGCCCTTCGAGATAGGAAATCGTCTTGAGCAGCTCGGCGTATTCCTCTTCGAGTTTTTGGCGTTCCAGCCCGGTGAGGCGGCGCAGTTGCATGTCGAGGATCGCCTGCGCCTGCACCTCGCTCAGCCCAAAGTTGGCCATCAACCGGTCGCGGGCGGTTTCCACGTCCGGCGACTCGCGGATCGTCTTGATGATCGCGTCCAGGTGATCCAGGGCGATGAGCAGGCCCTCGACGATGTGCGCGCGGGCCTGGGCCTTGTTCAGGTCGAACTGCGAGCGACGCACCAGCACCTCGATGCGATGATCGAGGAAGATCTGCAGCAATCGCCGCAGTGGCAGCACGCGCGGGACGCCATCGACCAGCGCCAGCAGTTGGATGCCAAAGGTGGATTGCAGCGGCGTGTGTTTGTAGAGGCGATTGAGCGCCTTCTGCGGCTGCGCGCCGCGCCTGAGTTCGATGACGATGCTCATCCCGCGCTTGTCCGACTCATCGCGCAGATCGCTGATCTCTTCCAGTTTGCCCTCGCGGACGAGCGCGGCGATGCGTTCGAGCAGGCTCGATTTGTTGAGTTGGTACGGGATTTCGGTGACGACCAGGCGGAAGCGCCCCCCGCGCATCTCCTCGACGTTAGCGACAGCGCGCACGACGGCCTTGCCGCGCCCGGTGGCATACGCTTTGATGATCGGCTCCTGGCCCAGGATTTGCCCGCCCGTGGGGAAATCCGGCCCCTTGACGTACTCCATCAGCTCTTCGACGCCGATTTCTTCACGGCGATCCCAGTTGTCGAGGATGTGCACCAGCGCACCCACGATTTCGCCCAGGTTGTGCGGCGGGATGCTGGTCGCCATCCCCACCGCGATGCCCGACGCGCCGTTGACGAGCAGGTTGGGCAAGCGCGCGGGCAACACGGACGGCTCCTGCAGGCTGCCGTCGAAGTTATCCGCCCAACCGACAGTGTCTTTCTCGATGTCGTTGAGCATCTCCATCGCAATGTGCGAGAGGCGCGCTTCGGTATACCGCATCGCGGCTGGCGGGTCGCCATCGATAGAGCCGAAGTTGCCCTGCCCATCGACCAGCATATAGCGCACGGAAAAATCCTGCGCCAGACGCGCCATCGCTTCGTAGACGGCAGAGTCGCCGTGGGGGTGGTATTTACCGAGGACTTCACCGACGATGCGGGCGGATTTCTTGTGCGGCGTGTTAGGGCGCACCCCCATGTCGTGCATCGCGTACAGAATGCGGCGCTGCACGGGCTTGAGGCCGTCGCGCGCGTCGGGCAGCGCCCGCGCCACGATCACACTCATCGCATAATCGAGGTACGCCGTGCGCATCTCGTGTTGAATGTCTACAGTCTTGATGATGCCGATCTCGTTTTCCGTGCTCAACAGGTTTATCCCTCCACAGGTTCAGCGTTGCGGGATGGCGATGACTGCCCGACAAATCCCATGAAGTTCACGCAGGCAGATCAAATCCATGGAATTTGTGACAGACGATCAGGAAACATGAGGGTTTCCAGAACGATATTATACCCCAAAAAGAGGAGAGGGCGAACGCCTCCCATGACCAAATACCCATTCACCCTTTTGTAAAAATATGGTAAACTAACAACTGAATCAAGCTATGGCTTATTGACATCCCTTAGGGTTGTGCTAAACTGAACTTGAGGTGTATGACTGAGGAGGTAACCTATGACAGAAGATCGGAATCCGCAATCCACCCTCGCAGAAGCGCAGAAAGACGCTGCGCCTGTGCAAGAAAAACTCAAGGTCGTTTGTATCGAAGACGAACCCGAAATGATTGAATTGATTCGCCTGATTTTGGGGCGGCGGAATTTCGAACTTATCGGCGCCGTGGGCGGGCGTGAAGGTTTGGAAGCCGTGCGCAAAATCAAACCCAAGCTGGTGTTGCTCGATCTGATGATGCCGGATATCGACGGGTGGGAGGTCTACCAACAGATGAAGGCGGATGAGGAATTGAGCCACATTCCGGTGATTGTGGTCACGGCCAAAGCGCAGAGCATCGATAAAGTTCTCGGTCTGCACATCGCCAAAGTCGACGATTATGTGACCAAGCCCTTTGGTCCGCAGGAATTGCTCGCCAGCGTCAACAAAGTGCTGGGCACGAAATTATAATAGCCGTCCGCTTTAGCGTCATCATTCAAGACTGTCTGCTATACGCCCTCAGGCAAGACTGGCAATGTGACGTTCCAGAGCGCTGGGCTGTTGCAGGCCCGGCGCTCTGATTTCTCGAAAGGAAGTCGCGTGTTGGGAGGTACGGAATATTATGGCGGAACGCACGCAGATCGTTTACATCGAAGATGATCAGGACATGATCGACCTCGTCGGCGTCATCTTGAGCCGGGATAATTTCGAGATTGTTGGGGTCCGCGAAGGACAGAAAGCATTGGAGACGATTCGCCAGGTCGAACCGGCGCTCGTTCTGCTGGATTTGATGTTGCCCGACATGGGTGGGTGGGAAATTTACCAGGCCATGAAACAGGAGCCGACCATGCGCGATATTCCGGTCATCGTCATTACCGCGCGCGGCGCTCCCATCGACAAGGTGCTCGGTGAGCACGTTGCCAAAGTACAGGTGTACCTCGTCAAACCATTTGGGACCCACGAACTCCGGGATAATGTGAAACGTGTGTTGGGGATGGTGAGTTAGGCGCGGCGCCTGATTCACGGTCGATCCATCAGGAGCCTCTCCATGCCCACAGCGAGCTTGTTGGCGATTGGCAATGAGCTGCTCAACGGCGCTGTCCGCGACGCCAACCTCTTCTCGTTGAGCCAACATCTTACGCGGATGGGCTTCAGCGTAACATACGCGGCCATGGTTCGCGATGATCCTGCCAAAATCGCCCAGGTGGTTTTATTTCTCCTCGCCCAACAGCCGGACGTGCTGCTGTGCAGCGGCGGTCTCGGCCCCACCGAAGATGATTTGACCTTGTCCGCGTTGGCAGAAGCGCTACACGCGCCACTCGTCCTCAACAGTGCGGCGGTGGACCTCGTCGAGCGTCACTACGACCGCTTGCTGGCGCAACACTACCTCGCGCAGCGCGGACCGGCGTTCGCCCGCCAGAAAATGGCGACGTTGCTCTCCGGCGCTGAACCGCTGCCCAACCCGGTGGGGACCGCACCCGGCGTCAAGCTGGAGCATCTGGGGACGGTGATCTACGTCCTGCCCGGTGTTCCGGCGGAATTGGAGGCGATCTTCGCCGCCACGGTTGCGCCGGAACTGCTGCGGCGTTTCAATCCGGGGATGTGGGCCGAGCATACGCTGCTCGTCCACTGCGATGACGAAGCCGATCTCGCCATCCCCTTGCGCGACGTGGCCCACCGGCATCCCGACGTCTATCTCAAATCCCTGGCAAAGCCGTTCCCGGCAGCCAGCGCCGAAGGCTTGCCGGTGATCGCCGTGGCGCTGGCGGCAACCGCCGCCGAAGCGCACGCCGCCGCCCAAGCCGCGCTGGACGACCTGCGCCGCATCGCAGAAGCCGCCGGTTTGCGCGTCAGCGATCTGCTTTCCTCAACGGATTGACCGGATCACATCAGACTCTCGATTGCCATTTGCCATTTGCCATTCGCCATTCGCCATTCGCCATTTGCCATTTGCCATTTGCCATTTTCTATTCGCCATTCGCCAGGAGGTGTTTTATGGACTTGAAACTGACCGTCGTTCCCATCGAGAAGCCGGAACCGATCAACTTCATTTTGGGGCAATCCCATTTCATCAAAACGGTGGAAGACCTGCACGAGGCGCTGGTGACAGCCGTGCCTGGCATCAAGTTCGGCCTCGCGTTCTGTGAGGCGTCGGGCAAATCGCTGGTGCGCTGGTCCGGCACCGATGACGCGATGCTCGAACTGGCGCGCACCAACGCGCTGGCGCTCAGCGCCGGGCACAGCTTCATCATTTTCCTGGGCGAGGGCTTCTATCCCGTCAACGTGCTCAACACCGTCAAAATGGTGCCGGAAGTGGCGCGCATCTTCTGCGCCACGGCCAATCCCACCCAGGTCATCATCGCCGAGACCGAACAAGGGCGCGGCATTCTGGGCGTCATCGACGGGATGCTGACGCAAGGGATCGAAGGAGAAGAGGACATCGCCTGGCGTAAGGGCTTCTTGCGGATGATCGGCTACAAGCTCTAGCCCAACGCTGCGCGCTATGCCGTCCACACACTCGCCCGCTACGCGCTGGCTGGATTTGATCAAACGGGACCCAGTCCCCTGGCTGCTGGATCCCGTGAATCCTTCTGCCCGCTTGCTGACGTTGCGCCACCTCTTCAAACGCGACGAGACCACCCTGCACGAAGAGAACGCCCGGCTGCTGGCCTGGTCGCCGGTTGCCCTCTTGCGCGAACACTGGGACCACGTCAACTTTTGGGGCCGCGAGCACGATCCGTATTTCGGCGGCGCACTGGGGAATTTCGGCACGCTGTACCTGTTCATGCAGATGGGCGCGTTACGCTTCCCGGAAGTCGAACCGGCGTGCGAGAACCTGCTGAACCAGGGGCGCAGTGAGGACGGGCGTTTTGCCACCGCCCGCGCTACCATCGGCAGTGAGAACGTCCCGTGGCTCTGCTACACCGGCATGGCGTTGCAGATTATGTGGCGCTTCGGCTATGAGAACGATCTGCGCTCGCGTTCGGCTCTGGCGGCGTTGCTCCACACCGTGCTCTTGCGCCCGGAACAGTTGGTTTGCCCGATCGCCAATGGCGCTTGTGCGCATGGATTGGTCAAAGCGTTGGCTGCGCTGGTCAGCATACCCGCCGAGCAGCGCGGCCCGGATGAAGAAGCCGCCATCGAGGTGTTGGGCGAATCCCTTATCAACCACCCCTTCGATTTCAGCGGGCGCGATGCGGACTGGCTCCAGCCCACGTTCCCGCGTTATTACCGCTCCGATATCGTCGAACTGTGCCGCGTGGCGGCGCAGACCGACTTCCGCACGCATCCCCGTTTTGAGGGTTGGCTCTATCTGCTGCTCTCGCTCAAGAACGAGGATGGTCGCTGGAACAAAGCACGTCCAACCCCCGCCTTGTCCGAGGAACGCCTTCAGCATCCTAGCCGCTGGCTCACGTTCGAGGCCGTCCACGCGCTGACGCTGACCTATGGGGACACCGTCTATGCGCCCTGAGGATCAACTGAATGCCGGTGTGCGCTATACGGTTATCCCGCGCGTGCTGGTGTTTCTGACGCGCGGCGACGAGGTGCTGCTGTTGCGCGGCGCGCCGGACAAGAAGCTGTGGGCCGGGAAGTACAACGGCCTGGGCGGGCACATCGAACCGGGGGAGACGCCGCATCGAGCGGCTGTGCGCGAAGTTGCCGAGGAAGCCGGATTGACGGTGGAGGCGCTGACGCTGCGCGCCGTCATCCACGTGACCCTGGTTTCTGCGCCCGGCGTGCTCTTTTTCGTCTTTACTGGCGCGGCGCCGCCGGGCGAACTGTGCGCTTCGACCGAGGGCGCGCCGGTTTGGGTGGCGCGTTCAGACGTCGCCACACTCCCGCTGGTCGAAGATCTGCCGGAACTGCTCCCGCGCGTGCTGGAACCTGGGCCGTTGATCTACGGCCACTACACCTTCTCCGCTGATGGGCTGCGCATGGTCTTCGAATCCCCGCCGAATTCGCGCATCCCCAACGTCGCGGCGCGCGCCTCCTCCTCGGCGAATTCGCGCAGCGTCGCCGGGAAACGCCCGTGCAACGGCGAGAGTTGAGCGCCCAGACGCACAGCCATTGTCAGTAACCACGCCAGCGACCAGCCCAAGCTGCTGAGGCGCGTCGCGCGCGCCAGTTCGGCGATACCACCGTTATCCCATCCGCCCAACAACGCGGTCAGAAAGCCATACAGCGCCAGCCCCCCGATCAGCCCCACGAGCAGCAATGTGACGCTGGCCGGGATCGTCGGCGTCCACGCCCATTCGCCCAAAACCCGCAGAAGACCGTGGAGCGCCGCCGCTGCACCCACGGGCGCGACGAATGTTCGCCATACGTAGACGTGCGTCCGCCCGGTCGCTCGTCCGACGAACCACCAGGCCACCAGCCCGCGCAGCATCAACGCGCCGGCAAAGGCAATCGGCACGCCTACCAGGCCGTAGGGGGGGGCCAACACGGCCAGCAAGCCCACGCGCGCCGCCTGCTCGCCGATGGTCAGCCACGAGACCGTCGCCGGGCGTCCCAACGCGATCAGAATCTGGTTGGCGGACCAGGCCAGCCATTGGAACGCTCCCCACAGCAGGATTGGCAGCAGCCAATGGATGACCTCACCCGCTGACGCGTCCATCGCGCCGAGGATGACGCGATCTCCCACAGCGTGCAGCGCGGTAAACAGGAACAGGCTGAACCACAGCCCGTAATGGACGCTCTGGCTGACGTAGTAGCGCAGCAAGCGCTCGTATCCCTGGATGTGCGCCTCGACGATGGCGGGCAGCAGGCCGTTGTACAGGCCAATTTGGAGGACCTCATACACTGCCGCCAGGGTGATTGCTAACGTCCACGCGTCGTGCAGGACGTTGTAGCCGGGAATCAAACGGGGCAGGAGCAGCGCCTGGACGAGAGCGCCCAATGGGACAGCGGCCGCGCCGAACGCTAGACGCCCACCAAAGCTCATCATGCGCCCTGTGATGTGCCGGTCGAACGCCGGCAACAGTAGCGCGCGTAGGGCGTAGCCCAGGTGTTTGTACAGTCCCAGGCCGATCAAGAAGACCAGCAGTTCGGCCAGATATAGCCCCAGCCCCAACCCCAGTATCCCGCCGATGCTTTCGCCAAGCGCCGGTTGTGTAGCGCCCCATTCCCGCAAAGTCCGCACGGTCCAGCCTTGGATCAGAACCGTGCCTCCCAACAGCGCCAGCGTCAGGTATTGCTCGTAATCGAGTCGCTGCACGGCGCGGAAGAAAAAGCGAAAGCACTGGAAGAAGCCAGGGAATTGGATCGCAGCGTGGGCGACCAGGAAAAACGCCAGGTACGCCTGCGCTGTGCCGGGTAAGATGAAAGCCGCGACAAAGGCGGCCAGGCCGAATTGCGCCGCGCCGCTGAGCACTTGCCACCACACGTAGTATTGGAAATAACGGAAGGCTTCCTGAGGATGGCGGATGCGCAGCGCGGCGAAGTAATAGACCGCCGCAACGCCTGTTCCCAGGTCCAACAACAAGCCCAGCGCGCTCAGTCCAAGCCCCAGGATTTCCCAGGTGCGCAACGTCTGCACCCAGGGGATCAACTCACGGGGCAGTACGTCGCCCTGGTACGCGGCCACGGGAATCAGCAGCAGGAAGTAGGGCAACAGCAGGGTCAGCAGCCCGCCAAGCGGACGGTGAAACCCTACCTGCTCCCAATCGTTGTGACGAGGAGATTCGCGCTGTGATTTCCGGCGGGATCTGATGCGAATCTCGTTCCACAGCCCTGGGTGCATGAACAGCCGTCGCCGGGCCAGGTAGAGCGCCCACCCGGCGATGAATATGGCCGCGCCGCCGCTACCGATGACGCCCCACCGCACCCGGCCTTGCGGCACCGGGGAGAGGGGATAGTTGGCGAAAGCCAGGATACGCGGTGCGTTGGCCGCTTCGAGGATCAAGCGATAGATGAGGTAGTTGAAATAGGGCCAGTTTTGCCACTCAGCGTTGGAGGGATGCGCCAGCCACCCGCCGACGATGAAGGTTTGCGCGCGCTCGCGTCCCCGCACGCGCTGAATGACCGGTTCGCGCGCACTGGTGATGATGAGCGGGCGCAGCAGGTTGGGGTTGGAGATCACCGTGCGCGCCTGGATGGTCGGCGCGGCGCTCCATGTGATGGCGCGCTGGAGCGCATCGACCGGATCGCCGGTCTGGACGGCCAGCGCGTCACGCGATTGCGTCATGCCGAACGCGCTCACGCCCAACAGTGCGCTCAGATCCTCGACGCTGTGGGGGAACTGCGGGCCGCAGAAGATCACCAGCCCGATGTCGCTGCGTTGCGCCATCCCGCTGAACAATTCCAACGTCTCTGCCTGACGCGGCAGGAAGTCGTTCAACACCAACACTTGGGCCAGTTCCGGCTGATCCACCCGCACGATGTAGGGTTCCGCCAGGTTGATGGCTTCAGCGATGGCATCCTCGAGGCCCACGTAATAAACGCCCACCGGGGTGATGGGGGTCTGCGCGCGAACCGTGCTGCCGTTGAGAGCACTCAGCAGCGTCAGCAAAACGAAAAGCCACCCCAGGCGTGAAGACCCGGCACGCGTTCGCGCGCCGGGATGCTGTGGCGGGTAGCTCTCACGTGATTCCATCTCGACTGCTCTGCCAATCCTGTGCAGATTGTGAATGGGCTATGCAGGTCCTTCGTCTGGTTTTTGGGGCTGTTCCAGCGGCGGCAAGTCCTCCGGTTTTTGTAGTCCAAACTGCTGCAAGAATTCGAACGTCGTCCCATAGAGGATCGGTCGCCCGACCGTCTCGGCGCGCCCGACCTCCTCGATCAGACCGGCGTTAAGCAAAGTGCGCAGCACGCTGTCGGAACCAACGCCGCGAATGGCCTCGATCTGCGGGCGGGTGATCGGTTGGGCGTAACCTACAATCGCCAGTGTCTCCAGCGCCGCCTGCGAAAGGTGCAGGCGCACTTCCAGGCCGAGCAGTTTCTCGATGTGCGGCGCAGCTTCGGGGACAGAGACGAGTTGCAGGCGTTTCTTGTTGCGTTGAATCCGCAGCCCCGTCGTGGCGAGACGGGCTTCCAGCGTCGCCAGGGCGGCTTCGGCCTCTTCGAGCGAAAGGTCCGCAGATTCGGCCAGCATCTCCAACGGCACCGGCTGCGGGGCGGCGAAGAGGAGCGCCTCGAGGCGCGCGTCCGGTGTGAGCGTGGTCGTTTCACTCACGCTTAGCGATCCTCGTCAACGGGCAGCGGCGGCGGAACTTCGGCGGGGATTTCCGGTGGAACCTGGCGCGGCAATTCCGGCGGGGTCTGGCGCGGTAGTTCCGGAGCCGGTTTTTCAGGCTTGGGTTGCGGTTTCTTCACCACAGGCGTCGGGCTGGGCGCAACCTTGATCCGCACTTCCGGCTGACCGTAGACTTGCAAGCCCAGGCTATCGGCCAACACCGTTTTCACGGCCTCCATCAGTCTCGTCGCCAAATCAGGCACATCACTGCCGGCACCAACCTCGACATCGACGACGGCCCGTACTTTATCGCCTTTCGCGTTGATCCTGGGAGAGACTTTGAGCACGCCGGGGATCGGATCGAGCTTATAGGCCACCTGCTGCGTGATGCTGTCTGTGCTGATGGTGGCCATGCCACCCGTCACTTGCTGCACGCGGATGAACCGCCGGTGCGCGGGCCGCACTTCCAGGAAGATCAGGAATAGAATGACGACGTTCAGGAACAGCGCCAGCAGCAAGCCCAGCACCAGCCGCCAGACCGGCTGCACGTTGTTGAGGGTCCGGCCCAGATCGACCAGCCATTGCCCAACGTTGGTGAGAATGATGTGGGGCAGCACACAGACGGCGGTGAGCAGCGCCATCAGGGCCAACAATGCCACGACTATGACAACACGATTGATCGTACTCATCTTTTCCCCTCCTTACGGAAATAGTTACAGGTTGCACGTTGAAAGTTAAGAAATGTAGGCTCTCATTTTAGCGTTGATTTATGAATTTGCTAACGCCAGAGCTGGTCTAGAATTTGATCCACACCTCGTCAGTGTAATCACGCAGGGTCGTTTCGAGCAAAGCCGGCACGTCGATCTCGGTTTCGACACGCTGGACTTCTTCCAGGCTGGCCCAGGTCGCCGGGTTGCGCGCGTGAATGGAGCAGGGGTCTTTGTACGGCTGAATCGATAGCGCGTAGGTGCCGATTTCCTGCGCGGCGGCGACGATCTCGGCTTTGTCGAAGCCGATGAGCGGGCGCAGGATGGGCAGCGTCGTCGCCTGGCTGATCAGGTTGATGTTGGGGAGCGTCTGCGACGCCACTTGCCCGATGCTCTCTCCCGTCACCAGCGCCAGGGCTTTGCGCCGCAGCGCCAGGTGCTCGGCGGCGCGCATAATGAATCGGCGGAAGACGACCGTGGCTGTGCGCGTGTTGACGTCTGCCATCGCCGTTTCGAAGGGCGCGGCGGAGATCAGGTACAGCGGCGCGGCGAGGCGGTGTGGGGCCAGCACTGCGCGCGCCATGTCCACGATCTTGGAGGCGCGCGCCGGTTCGACGCCCGGCAGCAGGTGAAAGTGCAACAGGTCGAGGGTGCAGCCGCGCTTCAGCATCATGTGCGCCGCCACGGGCGAATCGATGCCGCCGGAGAACAGGGTCAGCACGCGACCGCTCATGCCCACCGGCAGCCCGCCCGCTCCCCGCAGGCGATGCACGAAGCAATAGGCCGCATCCTCGTAAATCTGGATGTTGACCGTCACATCGGGATTTTTGAGCTTGACCGGCGCGCCGGTTTGCGCCACGATGCGCGCCCCGATTTCGCGGTCCACATCTTGAGAATAGATCGGGAACTGCTTGTCGCCGCGCGTAGTGTCCACCTTGAACGTCGTTTCAGACGTCACCACACCCTCGGCGAGTTGCAACGCCGCCGCGCTGATCGCCTCGAAGTCGGCGGGCGTGATGAGCGTAGGGGCAAAGTAGGCAATGCCGAACACCTTGCCGAGCCGCGCTTCGATTGTTTCCGCGGGCACGTCGGCAAACACTTTGACGAGGACGTGGCTATGAAAGGGCGTCACCTCTGTCTCGGATGCATCGTGCAGCGCCGCGCGGATATTGTCGGCCAACTGGCGGATGAAGAAAACCCGGTTGCGGCCTTTCAAGCCCAGCTCGCCGAAATGGACGATGTATACGTGCATAGCTACTCCGTTGAGAATTACGAATTTGGTAAGTGCATTTTAGCATGGGGCGGCATTTTCCTCAACTGCATTGCGAGGAGCGCAGAAGGATGTACTGGTAGCGCGTCGGCGTGGACCCGGAGGTGTAGCGCGTTCCACCCCACGGATGATGCGCCTACAATACAGGCGTGCGCCCTGGTTGACTGACAAAAATCAGGCACAAAGGTTAGAAGAGATCGCCTGAAGTTGGCGTTGACGGCGTTTGTGGAACTGTTTGTTAGAAGCCCGCGATGGTTCAGGATCAGGCTTACCCGAAAGA
>DAOUAY010000271.1:0-12782 GCA_034432995.1 Anaerolineae bacterium
TGAACGGATTGATGATTTCGTATTGTTGCTGGGGGTGATGCAGCGGCTGGACTTGCCCGCCCTGTTGGACCAGTATCTGCCGCGGCATGGCTTGCAGCAAGGGCTGAGTTGGGGCTGGCTGGGCACGATTTGGCTGGCGCACATCCTGTCGGAAGGCGACCATCGCAAATTGACGGTGCGCGATTGGGTGCGGCAAGCACATACGATGCTGGAGCGGGTGACGGGCTTGGACATCCGCGACACGGATTTCACGGATGATCGCTTGACGTTGCTGTTGCACCATCTGAGCCAACCGGAGGCCTGGCACGCCATCGAAGCGGCCCTGAGCCAACATACCGTGCGCGTGTACGATTTGAAACCCCGGCGCATGCGCTTGGATACGACCACCGCTTCGGGGTTTCATACCGTGAGCGAGGACGGGTTGTTCCAATTCGGCCATAGCAAAGATGACCCGAGCCTGCCGCAAATCAAGGTGATGACGGCGACGCTGGACCCGTTGGGGATGCCGGTGGTGACCGATGTCGTGGCCGGACAGCACGCGGATGACCCCTTGTACATTCCGGCGATTGACCGGGTGCTGGCCACGTTTACGGAGGCGCAGGGGTTGCTGTTTGTGGGCGATTGCAAGATGAGTGCGCTGGCGACGCGCGCGCATCTGCCCGCGTTGGGGCAGCAGTATTTGTGCCCGCAGCCGTTGACGGGGGAAACGCCAGCGTTGTTGCGCGGCTGGGTGCAGACCGCCCTGCAAGACAAGACCATCTTGCCAGCCGTGTATGTGACCGGGTCGCAAGGCGAGCGCGTGTTGCTGGCGGAGGGCTACGAAATCACGCGCGACGTGAGCGCGGAGGAGGATGGGGAAACCCACACCTGGACGGAACGGGTGATCATCGCCCAGTCGGAAGCGTATCGGGCGCAATTGCAGCGGGGCTTGGAAAAACGCTTGAGTCACGCGACGGAAAAGTTGGGGGCGTTGACGCCCGCGCCGGGCCGTGGGAAGCGGCAAATCCAGACGGAAAGCGACCTGCGCGCCAAAGCGGATGCCATTTTGCACGCGCACAGTGCGGTAGGGCTGCTCAGTTACACCTTCGAGCGCCAGGAACAGCGGGAAACGCGCTACGTCGGGCGGGGGCGCGGCGGCGAGCACCGCGCAACTCAGGAAAGCGTCACGGGGCGCTATCAAATCACCGCCGTGCAGCGCCAGACGGCGGCCATTGCGGACTTGTCCGCGACCCTGGGCTGGCGCGTGTATGTGACCACCGCGCCCGCCACCGAGTTGAGCCTGGCACGCATATTTGTTGTTTTTCGCAAGGGCGCAGTTTTTTGTTAGTAATGTACCATTGTCCTAATAGTTACTCAGCGTGCTCAACGGTCTCTGCGGTAGAAAAGGGCTGCTCTTGCGCAAGTCTTGACCTGATAAAATTCGTGTACCGGTGTATACTTATATGTAGGCGGAGGTCTTCATAGAAAAGTAGATGCGCAACACAGAAAGGAGGTGCGGGCGTGGACAGAAGCTTGTTTTCCCGACAAAACTGGAAGCGCGACGGCTTGATGGCTGTAGGATGGTTCGTTGTAGTGGGATTGGCGATTGCCCTGGTCTGGTACAGCTTTCGGAATGAACCGGCAGCCTCCCCATCCGCGAATGAACCCGACGCTGGCCTGACGGGCCAACCACAACTGGCAGCCTCTCCCACGTACATCCTCCTGCCCACTGCGACCCTCACGCCTACCCCGCAGGCGTTGCCCTCCCCCACACCCGCGCCGACGGCCATCCCCCCAACACCAACGCCCACGCCATACATCGTCGCCGGTGCGGATGGCGTCAATGTGCGCACAGGGCCGGGCACGAATCACGAGCAAGTCGGCTACATCGATCCTGATGGACAGGCGGATTTCGTGGGCACCGAGGGCGATTGGGTGCAAATTCGCTACGACGGTGAAATCGCCTACGTCTACGGGCCGCTGGTCACCATCGTCCAGGCCCAGGGGGCCGAGGCGCCCGCGCCCCTCACGACGCCATCGCCGACCGGTGAGATCGTCGCGTGGTCCGAAGAACTGGCGCGACTGATCAACCAGCAACGAGCCGCGCAGGGGCTTCCGGCTTACACGTACAGCGAACTGCTGAAGCAAGCGGCGCTGCTCCACGCCGTCGATTGCGCCGAACGCGGCGAACTGACACACATCGGCTCCGACGGTTCCACATTGTCGGTGCGTGTGGGCCGCGCCGGATATGGCTCGGTGAACGTATCCGAGATCACCGTCAGCGGGTCAACGCCGCAATCGGCCATTGAGTGGTGGATGGGCGAGACGCCGCCGAACGACCCGCATCGCAGCCAGGTGTTGAGCGCCACGCTGAAAGAGATGGGCGTCGCCGTCGTCGCCGCGGGGAGCACCTACTACTTCGTCGCAGTTTTTGGACGGCCATAACACGAAGATGCATCAAGACCAAGACTACAAAAGTCTCACGAGGTGTCTGGTTGAGCAACGACCTGCGCTGAACACCCGGTCTACAAGGCAAAGTACACGCCAAGACTTTTGTAGTCTTTGCCACATAAACTTTGATCAATAGGAGCACTATATGGCAAACAAAATACTCGCACACAGCACGCCGGAGGCACAAGGGATCGCGTCATCGGCCATTCTCGCGTTCATCGAGGCGGCAGACAGGGACATCGACAGCCTGCACAGCTTGATGCTGCTGCGCCACGGGGCCGTCGTCGCGCAAGGGTGGTGGTCGCCCTACGCGCCGGAAATCCCGCACGTGCTCTTCTCGTTGAGCAAGAGCTTCACGTCGACTGCCGTCGGATTGGCCGTGACAGACGGTCTTCTGTCGGTGGACGATCCGGTGCTGTCGTTCTTCCCGGAAGACGCGCCGAAAAAAGTGAGTCGCAATCTGGCGGCAATGCGCGTCCGCCATCTACTGGCAATGTGTACCGGGCACGCGGAAGATACCACCGGCTATCTGTTCAAGCGGCGGGACGGCAATTGGGTCAAGGCGTTTCTGGCGTTGCCGGTGAAGTACAAGCCGGGCACGCACTTCCTCTACAACACCGGCGCGACCTACATCCTCTCCGCCATCGCGCAAAAGCTGACCGGCAAGACGATCCTGGATTACCTGGGAGAGCGCATCTTCGCGCCGTTGGGCATCGAGGGCGCGACGTGGGGCACGTGCCCACGGGGCGTCAACCTCGGCGGCTTCGGGTTGAACGTGAAGACGGAGGACATCGCCAAGTTCGGGCAGTTGTACCTGCAAAAGGGCCGCTGGAACGGCGCGCAATTGCTGCCGGAAGCGTGGGTCGAAGAAGCTACCCGGTGGCAGGTCGACAACGCGCCCACCCCCGGCCCCGACTGGGCGCAGGGGTACGGCTACCAGTTCTGGCGCTGCCAGCCGCAGAACGTCTATCGCGGCGATGGCGCGTTCGGACAGTACTGCATCGTCATGCCCGACCAGGATGCCGTGGTCGCCATCACCAGCGGGGTGAGCGACATGCAGGCCGTGATGACGCTCGTCTGGACGCAACTGCTGCCGGCGATGCAGCCCACTTCGCTGCCGGCCGATCAGGAAGCGCAGGCAGCCCTGGAGCATAAACTCGCGTCCCTGATGATGAAAGCGCAACCAGGACAACCCGCATCGCCGGTTGCGGCACAGGTCTCCGGGAAACGCTTCGTCTTCGAGAAGAACGATCAGCGGATCAAGAGTGTCAAACTCGATTTCGCGGGGGACGCTGGCGCCATCACCATCCGCGACGCGCGCCGCACGCACACCATCGCGTGCGGGCACGGCGCGTGGGTTACGGGGATGACGGCGTTCGATGACAACGCTCCACGGCGGGTCGCCGCCAGCGCGGCGTGGACCGACGAGAAAACGTACATGATCAAACTCTGCTTCTACGAGACGCCGTTCTGCCCCACCATCACCTGCACGTTCGACGGGGATCAACTGACGTATCAGTTCACATCGAATGTGAGTTTCGGACCGGTAGAACGCCCGCAACTGATCGGCAAGCAGGCATAAACGACTGGCGTAGTCACATTTCTAGTTATGCTTGCCAGAGATCGCCAGATCCCGGCGTAGCGCGCAAAAACCGCGGATCTGACGATCCGCTCCGAGCCTGGGTGGAAATTTCTGCTATCACTCATCGCCGATACAGCCGTGAAGATTCGGGGTTCATTTAAGGACAACTATGGCAACCTCCATCCGCGACCGATTCAAAGCAGCAACCTCTATGTGGAGCACGTATGTGCTCGTGCTGGCGTTCACCGTGTTCTCCATCAGCCTGGGCCAGGGATTGTTGAACGCGGCAAGCACCAACTTCTTCGTCAACGACCTCGGACTGAGCGGCAAGCAGGTCTTGTGGATGGCGGGTACCCGTGAAATCCCAGGGCTGATCCTGGTGTTCATCGCCGCGCTCATCACACGCATTCCGCTGTCGCGCCGCGCGGCCTACTCGCTGCTGTTGATGGGCGTGGGCTACTGTTTGCACGCGGCGGTGCAATCGTATGTGGCCTTGTTAGGCGTGGCCGTGCTCGCCAGTCTCGGCTTTCACAACTGGCTGCCGCTGCAAAGCACGCTGGGTTTCGCGCTGACCGAGAAAGCCCACTCCGGGCGCGTGATGGGATTCCTATCTTCGATAGCCGCGCTGGCGTCCATCGTGGGGATGGGGCTGACAGCGCTGCTGGCGAAGGCGCTGCCCCTGCGCGCGTTTTTCATCGTGGGCGGTATGCTGATCGCGCTCGGCGGGCTGCTCGTGGCGCGGATTCCCCGCGACATCGGCGAGCAGAAGAAGGCGCAACCGCGCATTCTCCTGAAAAAGCGTTACTGGCTCTATTACGTGCTCACGTTCTTCGAGGGATCGCGCACGCAGGTCTTCGGCGCGTTCGGCACGCTGGTGCTGGTGCAAAGCTACGGCCTCAACGCGCGACAGATCAGCCTGCTGTTGGTGACGAGTGGGATCGTCAACTTCGCCCTCGCGCCGACCATCGGGCGGCTGTTGGACCTCATCGGCGAGCGGTTCACACTGACGATCAGCTACGTCCTGCTGGCGCTGTGCTTCGTCGGCTACGCCACCGTGCACAACGTCTGGTTCCTGTGCGGGATGCTGATCGGAATCAACCTCCTGGTCACGCTGAGCATCGGGCTTTCGACCTACGTCAACCGCATCGCGCCGCCGGACGAATTGGGGCCGACGCTGTCCGCCGGGGTCAGCATCAACCACATCACCTCGGTGACGATGTCGCTGCTGGCGGGGACGCTGCTGGGCCTGATCGGCTACGAGAAGCTCTGCTGGGGCGCAGCGGGCGTGATCATGCTGTCCGTGCCGTTCGCGCTGTCGATCAAAGTGGCGCCGGCGCCGGTGTTGGAAATGCAGGCAGCGGGGTGATCAGAATGACAGGATTTCTTTACGCCACCCACCCTTCCCTTTTCGGGCCGTTTAGCCTCGTCTGGCAAGAGACCGAGGCCGGCCCGCGCATCCAGCGGGTCTTCCTTTCCAACGCCCAGGCTTTGGCCGAAGAGCGCATGCGCGCAGTGTGGAGCGATGCTCAACCCGGCGTCAATCCCAGTATGGTCGATCTGGGGGAACGGATGCAGCGGTTTCTCGAAGGCGAGGCGCTCGACTTTGAATTGACCTGGGTGGCGATGGAGAAATGTTCGACTTTTCAGCAGCGCGTCTTACGGGCTGAACACCGGATTCCACGCGGCCGGGTAAGCACCTACAGCCGGATCGCCGCGTATGTGGGCGTTCCGGGCGGCGCGCGTGCCGTCGGGAACGCGCTGGCGCAGAACCCGTTCCCGATCCTCATCCCGTGCCACCGCGCCATCCGCGCCGACGGCTCTCTGGGCGGCTACCAGGGCGGCGCGGCGATGAAGCGCGTGCTGCTCGAACGCGAGGGGCAAACGTTTTCGCCGGCGGGGGAAGTGCTGCTGCGACAGGTCTACTACTGATAGGCCAAAGTTGGCTATCGGCAAGTTGATCGAGCAGGGAAGAATGTAGCACAAGCTGTCAGCTTGTGCAGAGGCAAACTGACAGTTTGCCCCACATTTCATTGTCAGCGAAAGGGAAACGATGAAAAGACGATTCAGGAGCATCTGCCTCATCACACAAGATGTGCGCAAACTACACGATTTCTACCAGAACGTGTTCCAGGTTCAGACAGAGGCCAGCGACACCTTCGTGGCCTTCGAACCTGTGGGCGTGCCACTGACGTTTTTCCACCTGGACGGTATGGAACAGATGGCCCCCGGCTCGATGCAAGGCGCAGGGAACGGCAGCAACGTGCTCGAATTCGAGGTGGAGGATGTCGATGCGGAATACGCGCGTCTGCTGGCGATGGACGTCCCCATTGTCAAACCACCCACCACGCAGCCGTGGGGCCTGCGTTCGGTCTGGTTCCGCGATCCCGACGGCAATATCGTGAACTTCTTCGCGGCGGTCAAGGTGTCAACGGATTGAACGGATTTTAACGGATTTTTTCAATCCGTTTCATTCGTTGAATCCGTTGACATTTTCGTAGGAGGAACAAAGATGATCAGTCGAATCTGGCACGGATGGACGACGCCGGTAAACGCCGACGTCTACGAGGCGTTGCTCAAAGAAGAAATTTTCGTCGGCATTGCGGAGCGGCAGATTGCCGGATACCGGGGCATCCATTTGCTCCGGTGCGATCTCGGAGACGAGGTGGAATTCGTGACAATCATGTGGTTCGACTCCCTTGACGCCGTGCGCGCTTTTGCGGGCGAGGATTACGAGGTCGCCGTGGTGCCGCCGAAAGCGCGGGCGGTGCTGTCACGCTTCGACGCGCGCTCGCAGCACTACGAGGTCAAGGTCGACAAAGCGTGATGGAACGTCCATTTATCAAGGGGCTGGACCTCAGCGAGATTTTCTACGAAGAAGCCGTCAAGCCGATTCTGGACAAACATTTCCCCGACCTGCCCCACTCGGCGGCGCTGATCGGGGTGGGATCCGAAGTGCTGGGCTTCGACACAGCACAGTCCAGGGATCACGATTGGGGTCCGCGCGCGATGCTGTTCTTGTCCGAGGATAACCACGCGCGTGATCACGAGCAGATCGACCTAATCTTATCCCAGGCACTTCCGGCTGAGATTCGCGGCTATCCAACCAGCTTTGAATACCACGAAGATGGCCTGATGCGTCATCGTGTGCTGATTCTGACGGTACGGGGATTCGCTCAATCGCTTCTGACCTTCGACCCCACCGGCGACATCCGTGCGGCGGACTGGTTGAGCATTCCTGAATATCGGCTACTTATGTTCACGGCAGGGCGCGTATTCCACGATGGTCTGGGGGAACTCGAACCCCTCCGCGCCAAGTTGCGCTACTATCCGCACGATGTCTGGCTCTACATGCTGGCGGCGCAGTGGCAGCGCATCTCCCAGGAAGAGCCGTTTATGGGACGTTGCGGGCAGGTGGATGACGAGTTGGGGTCACGGTTGGTGGCGGCGCGACTGGTGCGCGATCTGATGCGGTTGTGCTTCCTGATGGAGCGGACCTACACGCCCTACATCAAATGGTTCGGCACGGCCTTCGCGCGGCTGGATTGCGCCAATACCCTACTGCCGGTCTTCCTGCGTGTATCTGAATCCCGTTCGTGGCAAGAACGGGAGAAACATCTGACCACGGCCTACGAATTCGTCGCCGGGATGCACAATGATTTGAGGATCACTGAACCGCTGTCCACAAAGGTAACGCAATTCTACGAGCGGCCTTTCTTCGTCATCCAGGCCGAACGCTTTGTGAAGGCCATCCGCGCGGCGATTACGAGCGAGGAAGTCCGCGCGCTGCCGGAACACCTGGGAGCAGTGGATCAGTTTGTAGATTCGACCGACGCGCTGAACGAACCAGCGTGGTCCAAGGAGTTATATCAATGACGCCAGTGAAATTCCTGATCGGAGATCGTGTTTACCTGCGTCCAGTCGAGCATGATGACCTGGCCTGCATCCGTAAGTGGGCGAACGACCCGGAAATCCGCCGGCTCACCGGCGAAGTCGCGCCGATGACGCCGGCCGGGGCCGAGCGCTTCTTCGAAAAAACTCAAAACGACGAGGATCGCGTGTGGTTCATCGTCGCACTACGCGAAAACGACGCGCCGATTGGCGAGGTGGGATTGCTGCGGATGTTCCCCGCGTGGCGGACGACGGATTTGAGCATCATCATCGGCGAAAAGGATGCCTGGGGCAAAGGTTACGGCGCAGAGGCGATTCGGCTGCTGCTCGACTACGCCTTTGGCTACTTGAACTTCCACCGAGTCGCTATCGGCGTTGTGGGCTTCAACGAAAGGGCGCTGCGCTTCTACGAGAAAATCGGCTTCAAACGTGAGGGCGTCCAGCGCGACGGCTACTTCTACGATCACGCCTATCACGACTTCGTGATGATGAGCCTGCTGGAGGACGAATTCACGCATGGATAGCGTGGTGACGCAGAAAGACATCGAAGCAGGGCTGCGGGAACTTGGTCTGCGGCGCGGTGATGCCGTGGAAGTCCACAGTTCCCTCAGCAGCTTTGGCTGGGTGGAAGGCGGCGCAACGGCGGTCATCGAGGCGCTGATGCAGGTCGTCGGTGCGGAAGGCGCGCTGGTGATGTCGGCTTATCCCGTCAGCCCGCCAATTCCACTCACGGACGAAGAACAGGCGCGCGGCATCACCTGGAAAGTCCGCATCCTCGATCCCAATTCTGACGAGAAAACCGGATTGGGGGCGGTTGCGGACACCTTCCGCCGGCGTCCTGACGTCGTCTGTGGCACGAACTTCTTCCGGGGCTGTGCCTGGGGGCGTGACGCGCATCTGCACTGCCAGAATTACAAACATCTGCTTGAGATTGACGGCTGGGCCTTGTTGCTGGGCGTGGACATAGGGCGCTGTTCCAGTATGCATTTGGCCGAAAGTGTGCCAATCCCGGAAGAAATCACCAGATATTTCAACGTTCCCGACGATGTTTTGCGGGATTATCCGCGGGATCGGTGGAGTATCGGTTACGGCAGCGCTCCCGGCAATCCGTGGGTGAAGGTTTGGGAGGAAGCGCTGCGGCGTGGGTTGGTTCGTACCCGTACCATCGGTCAATCTGAATGTAAGCTCTTCAAAGCCAGGGCGATGGTCTCGATCTATGAAGAGATGCGCCGCACCGATCCATTTGGGATGTTTGGGTTGAAGGCCCCATAGCCCTCTCGCGCAATCACGAAAACAGGTTACAATTGAACCATAAGCGCCGTCACAAATAGAACAATGAAACACTTTTGTGACCAGGGCAAGGATATTATTATGCTTGATATACAAAAGCAAATCGAGTATTGGCACCAAAGTGCAGTCGAAGACTGGCAAGTCGCCCAAGATTTACTCGCTCAGGGAAGAGTACGGCATGGCTTATTCTTCGTTCATCTAAGCCTGGAAAAATTGCTAAAATCTGCAGTTTGTCAACACACCCAGGATTTGGCGCCTCGCTTGCACAACCTCGTCCGACTGGCAGAATTGACCGGATTATCCTGGAACGAAACTCAAATCGATACTCTGGCCGAACTGAATATCCTCAACATTGAAGGACGTTATCCTGACATGATGCAAGTCCCACCTTCGCCGAAGACAGCACGATACTATTTGGAGCAAGCCACGGAGGTCTATGAATGGTTGATGCAACAGTTATTCAATCCGTCCGTCGATACTTACGCGCCCTGAAAAAACAGGGGATTTTTGCCCAGTACGGTGTGGTTTTCGGTTCGTTCGCCCGCAATCAACCCCATGCCTGGAGCGATATTGACCTTGCCGTCATCTCGGAACAGTTTGATGATCAGCCACGGCGTGAAGACATAGCTCTGCTGTGGAAAGTGGCCGCTCGGATAGATAGTCGGATTGAACCAATCGCCGTGGGCAAACATCAATTTGAAGATGGCAGTGATAGCGCCATTGTAGAAATTGCCCGCCGCGAGGGGCAAATCATCACTTTAGAACCATTGGATGTAGCTGTTTCGTAAATAAACTGGTATTTGAAGGGGGTACAATAATGTCAGATTTTCCGCGTACTACTGTAGGAGGGGTCTCGTTGCCCCGGTTGTTGATCGGCACCAACTGGTTTCTCGGTTGGTCGCACACCAGTCTGGCGAAGGACAAATGGATTCAAACGCACCACAATCCGCAAACCATTGCCGCGATCCTGGACGTGTTTCTGGAATACGGCGTCGATGCGGTGATGGGGCCGGCGAACGACAAGCTGGAAGCGGCGCTGCAAGACGCCGAGCAGCGCAACGGCAAAGCCATCACGCGCATCGTCACGCCGCACTTCAACATCATGCCCGGCGGCCCGGCGGAATCCGAGCCGGAGCGCGTCTTCGACGTGTGCAAGGAGAAGTACCACGCCACGTTCTGTATGCCGCACCAGGGCATCACCGACGCGCTGGCCGACCGGATGACCAAGACCATCCGCGACCTGGACAAGTACACGGCGCTGATCCGTGAGCGCGGCATGATCCCCGGCCTTTCCACCCACATGCCAGAGACGGTCGTCTACGCCGACAAAATGGAAGCCGACGTCGAGACCTACATCCAGATCTACAACGCCGCCGGATTCCTGATGCAGGTGGAGGTAGACTGGGTACAGCGCATCATCCGGGACGCCAAGAAGCCTGTGATGACGATCAAGCCGCTGGCAGCGGGGCGGCTCATGCCCATCGTCGGTTTCGCCTACGTGTGGAACACCATCCGCGACTGCGACATGGTCACCATCGGCACGACGACGCCCGACGAGGCCCGCGAATCCATCGAACTATCGCTGGACTTGCTCGCCCGCCGGATGCCGCAGGTCGAATTGCAGAAGACGCGCAGCAAGAGTTCGTTGAGTTAGGTGGAAACGCCATTCCCCGAAGCCTATTGGGTACAGCCCGGCTTTTTGCTCGCCGGGCCGTATCCCGCGCCGCGCTGGGCGCATGTCACCAACGACAAGCTGGAGCGCCTCTTGCAGGCCGGCATCCAGCTCTTTGTGGATTTGACCGAGCCAGGCGAGGCGTTGCCCTACACCGACAAGCTGATAGGAAAAGCGCGCTATCAGCGCATACCGATCTCCGATTTCGACACGCCATCCCCTGACGAAATGGTAAACATCCTGAACACGCTGGATTATGCGCTGCGACGCTCACGCCGCGTCTACGTACATTGCCTGGCGGGCATGGGGCGAACCGGAACCGTCGTCGGTTGCTATCTGGTACGTCATGGGATGAACGGCGCCGAGGCGCTGGAGACCATTCGTGATCTGCGGGCCAACACACCTTTTGCCCGCAGTCCCTCGCCAGAGACGGAGGCGCAGCGCAAAATGGTATTAAGCTGGTCAGTAGGACGATAAAACACATATCGAAGATGAACGACCTGCACCAGGCACGCCCTCTCACCCTAATTGACGTCGCCGCGCATCCTGACGACTTTTATCATACAGTCACGCTATCCTCCGGCGAGACACTCGCCTTCCGCCCGCTTCTGCCAGACGACGCCACGCCACTCGCCGAATTCCTGGCCGGGCTATCGCCACAGACACGCGCGTTCGCCACATTCGCCAGCTACGACCTAACGATGGCGCAGGAGTTATGTGCGGCGATTGCGTGCTACGACAAGCTGCGGCTGGTCACCACCGACAGCAAACGCATCATCGCCCTATTCGAGCTAAGTTTCGACCTGACCTCCGACGACGTAAAGCGCTACCAAAGTTATGGCATCTCCCTGAATCCCGTCACCGACTGCCGCTTCGGGCCAACCATCGCCGACGACTACCAGAATCGCGGCCTGGGATCACGGCTGCTGCCCTACGTGTTCGACCTCGCGCGCAGTTTCGGCCAACGCCGGATCATCCTCTGGGGTGGCGTGATGACACATAATCAGCCAGCTATCCATTACTACCAAAGACACGGTTTTCGGATCGCTGGCATATTTCACAAGGATGCGAATATAGCATGTTATGATATGATAGTGCGCATCCCAGAAACACAATGGAACACCAACACAAAATCAGGAGTGTGATGAACGACCCGTTTTTTGAGATTCTGATTATTGCTCTTTTACTGCTTACCAACGGTATTTTTTCGATGTCAGAGATGGCCATCGTCTCAGCCCGCAAGACACGCCTGCAACAGTTGGCAGAGACGGGCAACCGCTATGCCCGGTTGACGTTGAAACTCGCGGACGACCCCAACAAATTCCTGGCAACCGTCCAAATCGGCATCACGATGATCGGCATCTTGTCCGGCGCGTTCGGCGGCGCAACGCTGGCGAGAACAATTGCCGCCTGGTTGGATACGTTTCCTTCAATAAAGCCCTACAGTGAAGCCCTCAGTGTGGCAGTGGTGGTGCTCATCATCACTTATTTGTCGCTCATTATCGGCGAGTTAGTGCCAAAAAGGCTGGCGCTTAACAACGCGGAACGAATTGCCGTCATTGTAGCAGCGCCGATGAATTTTCTGTCGATGCTGGCCTCCCCATTGGTCAAATGGCTCAGCCTCTCCACCAACTTTGTGCTGCGAATCTTGAAAATCAAACCCTCTACTGAACCAATGATCACCCAGGAGGAAATCGAAATCCTCATCGAACAGGGCACGCAAAGCGGCGCGCTGGAAGAGACCGAGCAGGATATCCTGGAAAGTGTCCTCCGGCTGGATGAACAGCGAGTGGGCGCCGTAATGACCGCGCGCCCGCAAATCATCTGGCTCGATCTGGACGATCCACCGGAAGTCACCCAACAGAAAATCATCCTCAGCCCCTACTCGCGTTTCCTGCTCAGCAAGGACGACCTGGACAA
>DAOUAY010000272.1:0-14760 GCA_034432995.1 Anaerolineae bacterium
GGGCCGAATCTTTTTTATGCGACCAGGCTCTCGTTCTTCATCAGCGAGCGCCCGGTTGTGGCGCTGTGCCCTGTGGACGCGCCGCCAGCGTTTGTCCTGCCGGAGTTCGAAGCGTCGAAGGCGACGTCTGCCGGTTATGCGGTCTTCACCTACACCGATGAGGAGGGGTATGCTCTGGCTTTCCACGAGGCGTGCGCTTCACTGGAACTGGCTGATGCACGCCTGGGCGTGGAGGCGCTGCGTATGCGTCTGTTGGAAGCGCGCATCTTGCAGCGCTACGCGCCGGGCGTGGAGCTGGCGCCCGCCGACGATTTGTTTGCTGAACTGCGGATGGTGAAGAGCGCCGCCGAATTGGACGCGATGCAGTGTGCGGTTGCCGTCGCGGAACACGCATTTGAATTGTGGCTTCCGCAACTTCGCGTAGGCATGACCGAACGTGAGGCGGCGGCCCGCTTGATCGCCGCCCTGCTCGCCAACGGCGCCGACGCCCTGGCTTTCGATCCGATTGTGTGTGGCGGGCCGAACGGAGCGATGCCCCACGCGTATCCCGGAAACCGGCCTTTTCAGCCGGGCGATTGGGTAGTGGTGGATTGGGGCGCGGTGGCGGATGGCTACGACTCCGATCTGACGCGCATGGTCGTTTTTGGCGAGCCGTCCGGACAGTTGGCGGAGGTGCATGAGATTGTGCTGCGCGCCAACGAGGCTGGCCGTGCGGCGGTCGCCCCGGACGTCGAGGCGCAGGCTGTCGATGTCGCAGCGCGCGCCGTCATCGCGGCGGCTGGATATGGCCCGCAGTTCACACATCGCACCGGGCATGGTCTGGGACTGGAAGCGCACGAACCGCCGTACATCGTCGCAGGCAACGCGCAGCCGTTGGTTCCGGGGGTAACGTTCACGGTAGAGCCGGGTATTTATCTCGAGGGCGTGGGCGGTGTGCGCATCGAAGACGATGTCGTGGTTACGTCTGCTGGTATGCAGACGTTGACGACGCTACCGCGCACCCCCTTCATCGTCAGGCCGGATTGATAGTAACTTATATCAAGCCCCCGGCCATAACCCAAGACCGGGGGCTTGATCTTTTGTCCGTAGTCAACCGCTCTCGCGTGGGTTTTGAACCTGCGTGAGGGTAACCATAAGGAGGTAAACTGGAGGTATTGAAATGGTAGAAAACAAAGCTGTCTATGTCACCCCGGAGGGCCTGGAGAAGCTCAAGGCCGAATTGGATGAACTGGTCAACGTGCGCCGTGTGGCCCTGGCGCAGCGGTTAAGCGCGGCGATCAAACAAGGCGATTTATCGGAAAATGCCGATTACATCACCGCGAAAGAGGAGCAAGGCTTTCTGGAAGGGCGTATCCGTGAAATTGAGGCGGCTGTGCGGTATGCTGTGGTGATTGAGGGACCGGTCGTTTCAGACGGTCGGGCGACACTCGGCAGTATGGTGACGGTCGTCGAGGAAGGTTACGACGATGAGGAAACCTATCACATCGTCGGCCCGCTGGAGGCTGATCCAACGAAGGGGAAGATTTCGCACGAATCGCCGCTGGGCGAGTCGCTCATGGGACGTCGTGTGGGTGACAAAGTCACCGTGCAAGCGCCAGCCGGCACAATCGAATTCCGCATTGTGAAAGTCGCCTGACAGTGCCGTTCGACGAACACAGGGCGGGATATCACCCGCCCTGTGTTTTTGTTGGATACCTTACCGCCGGTTGGCGCGGAGACGTTCCATTTCGTTGCGAATGGATTCCAGGTCGCTCAAGCCGAGGTAGACGATGGCATAACGGATGTAGGCCACTTCATCGAGTTGGCGCAGTTCGTCGATGACGATATCGCCGATAACGTGACTCGGTACTTCAGTGCGTCCGGTTTGGCGGATGGCGTATTCCACCCGCTCCACGATGCGATCCAGGTTCTCGGCAGAGATGGGCCGCCGCGCGCAGGCGATGCGCAATCCTGAGGTCAGTTTTTGGGCATCGAACTCCTCGCGCCGCCCATCGCGCTTGATTACCAGTGGCGAGGTCAGGATGGCCCGTTCCAGAGTACTGAAGCGCCGTTCACAGGCTTCACATTCCCGCCGCCTGCGCACGTTTCCCTGTGCATCACCGCGTGTGTCGATGACCTTGGTCTCATTGGAGCTGCAGTACGGGCATCTCATCGGGTTCTCCTTTCGCCTCTGCTTGCATCAATAATATTTGTGACTATAGCATACTCACCAGAGATGGCAAGTCGGGCTGTCGTATGACGGGGTTTTATCATTCCCGCTCCAAAGGAACGCCAGTTCCCCGCTTACCGTTGCAGACGCGGATTTGGCAATCCGCTTCGAGCTAAAATGAAGAAGTCTGGTGAGAATGATAAAGCCTTGATCGTTATGGTAAGTTGTTTGACAAAACGCCACACGGATTTATAATAAAAATACGATAATCTATTATATTGTTGGAGGGTACAAGGTGAACACTGAGAAGAAGCGACAACCGAAAGTCATTGTGTTTTCGACACCGACCTGTCCGCATTGCCGGCACGCCAAGCAGTATTTGCGGACGCGCGGCATCTCCTTCACGGATGTCGATGTCTCGCGCGATACGCACGCCGCGCGCGATATGGAGCGGATGAGCGGGCAGCAGGGCGTGCCGGTGATCCGCATCGGCAGCCAAACCGTCATCGGCTTCGATCGGCCCAAGATCGACCGGCTGTTGGAATTGCGCTAGCCGCCTGAGTTCAAGTTCAATTGCGCCGCGAGGGTTCTTGCCTTCGCGGCTTTTCTTTATTTGGGGATAGTGCTGAGCACCCGAATCCCCAAGCCTTCCAGTTCTGCGCGTTCCCGCACCATCGGATCGAAGTAATGGGCCAGCGCCACCAGCCCAATGCCGACGGCGAGGGCGAGCGCGATCCGCAATCCCGGGCCGAGCAGTTGTACGCGTAGTGAGGGAGCCAGCGGGGTGACCTGCGGCGTATCGACGCGGCGCGCTACACTGCCGGTGGCACGCAGTTGGGGGAAGTATGCCGCACCATTTGCTGTCAACTCGGCGCTGACGGCATCGGCGATGTGGGGCAGTTGTTCTGCGGTGGACCAGGTAACGTAAACGACGAACACCGATTGCACGTTGTCACTGGCAATCGCGCCCTGGATCGCCCGAGGATCGATCGCCAATCCTTGTGCGGCGAGGCGCGCCGCCACGTTCTCGGCAAAAGTCCCCGTTACGGCGATGTCGGCCAGCGCGTTGGCGATGTACTCCGACGAGAGCCAGGCATAATAGCGGTCATAGTCTGGCGAAAGCGTTGTCGCCGGATCGCTGCCTGCCGCGAAACGCATCACGGTTTGATACGGGGTTCCCGGTCGCTGGTACGTCAGGACCGTATACCCACCGACGACGACGACGGGGATCAGCGCCAGCCACCACCAGCGCAACAGAATTTTCAAGAATTGGCGTATTTCCACGGTTTTTACCCTCCCAGAAAATCCTCTGAACGGATTCAGCGGATGAAACGGAAGCAGATTCATCGGATCGACCGCAACCATTATATCATCAAACGCGATTCGTCAACACCTGTATGTTCACCAATGTTTGCTATTTGCCTACCGATTTGTAATGATTTTGTAACGTTTTTCTGCTCCTGCCATACTAGAATAGAAACAGGATGTAGTGTTGCACTATTCTTTACAAGCCAGGAGATCATGATGAATTCCATTGCTGCTCGGATGCCTAGTGAAAAAAGGGGACTTGTCAACCAGCCCATGGAGGCGCTGTTGCAGGCTGTGTTGGATGCGCTGGAAGCCTTTGTCGCCGCCGACTCTTGGGCCGAAGCGCGACGGGTGCTGGAAGCGCATCCGCGCGAGTTGCTGACAGACGTCGCCGACGATGTGCTGGTGACGATGATGGCGCGCTATGATGATGCCGAGGTCGTGCGGATGTTGGCGCAGCATCGTCAGGTATTGATGCGTTGTCGGGTGGTTGGCATCGATGTGGCTTTCGCCGAACTGTCAGCGGTGGATATCCCCTGTCCTGAGGGCGTTGATCCGGCTCTGTGGCAGCGCGCCCTGCACATCGACACTTCCGTAGCGATGATGGATTTTCTGGCTGAATACCCTGATTTGATCACCCCGATCTACCAGCGGATGTCGTATGTGCTGGGTGAAGCGCACATTTCCCTGCTGGATGGGATACTGGCACTCCTGGAGGCCGGCACCTGGACCGCTGCGCGGGACATCGTGGAGAGCCTTCCGGCGCTGTTGAGCCTCGAAGCCGACCTGTGGCTGATGCAGTACAGCACCTCGTTGCGCCGCGCAGGCAATCATCGCGCGGTGACCGTGGTGGAAATGCGCCGCTGGCTGCTGGCGCGCTGTCGTATGATCGGCGTTGCTGCTGCCTTTGGCGAGCGTCTGGCGTCGTGGGACGGGGTCCAGATCGGTGCACCCGCAATACCTGCTCCCCACTGGGCGACGCAGAACGTAGCGCAGGCTTTGTAGCCTTGTTGAGCAAAAACCGGGATTGTAGCGCACAATCCCGGTTTTTTGTATGGTTTAGCTATTTTATCGCTTCCCAGACGCGAAAACGGCGATCGTTCCACACCTGTTGCACCCTGGCGAAGTGTGCGCGCAGCCACGCTTCGTAGCCCAGAAAGGCGTTGGCGACCAGATAGAGCTTGCCACCGGCCTTGAGCACGCGGGCGGCCTCCTCGATGAAGAACTGCGCGGCCTCGAAGTGCAAGCCGTGTCCCTGATGGAACGGCGGATTGGCAACGACGATGTCTGACGCTCCCGTCTCGACCATCGCCGCCCCGCACGCGTGTGTGATGGTGATGTCGGGATAGCCGTTAGCAGCCAGCGTCTCCTGTGCGGATAGCACTGCCCGCGCCGAAACATCCGTTAACGTGACGTTGGCCCCACGCCGCAACGCCGCTAACCCCACCAGCCCCGTGCCGCATCCCAGATCGAGGACGCGCGCGCCCGCAGGAATCTGCATCCCGGTGATGAGCGCTGCCGCCCCGTCGTCAAGGCGATCCGGGGCAAAGGCTCCGGCGAAACTCATCATCTGTGTTGGAATGCCATCGACGACGATACTGCGTTCGGTCCGCTGGATGGCGGGAAGCGGGAACTCGCCGTCGGGCCGATAGGCCAGACCCGCGTGGAAGCCACTTTTACGGACGACAATGCCGGCCTGTCCGAAGATCGTCCGCGCCTGCTGCAACGCGCTCTTCACCCCCTCGTGAGTCGCACCGACGAAGACCAGCCGCCCACCAGGGCGCAGCATCGCCGCCGCCAGGCCCAGCGCCTCCTCCTGCATCTCTCGGCCGCGTGGCAAGGACAAGAAGGCGGCGTCGCACGTCGCGGGTTGCAGCCCGGCGAAATCGGCCTGGATGAAACATTGTGCGGCGGGCAGGCAGTTGTGGGCAAAGCTGGCGATGAGCGATTGCCCTTCAGCAGCGTTTTCTGTCCAGCACGTCACGGCTGCGCCGGCGCGCGCGGCCCAGAGCGCCGCCGCGGTTGCGCCTGGCCCGGCGATGAAGGCGCGGACGGCAGCAACCTCGCGCGCTGCAGCAAACAGCGCCGCGTGTCCCGCGCCAGGCTCTGGCACGCCGGGCAGTCGCACTATGGGAATTGGGCCATCCGGCAGGATGGCAGTCGCACTCAGTCGTTTCATCGCTTCTCTCATCCTGTAAACGAAATAGCGCCATCATACCTCGGAAATCGAGGAAGTGCAAAGACAGTATCAACCCCGTAATCTATCTTTCGATAGATGACAAACTCACGATTTGCCTTTATCATCGACTTTAAAATTGTCGATTATTGTGCCATTTTCCAATTGTGCTATACTTTGGCAGGTAACCGGCTGATAATCTCGTTCTGGAGGATGTGATATGGCAAGTGTACAGGAATTTGCTCGGCGGGTGATCGACAATGTTGAGCGCGTCATTGTCGGGAAGCGCACCGTAGTCGAATTGGCGGTGATCGGTTTGTTGAGCCAAGGACACTTGTTGATCGAGGATGTACCTGGCGTTGGCAAGACGATGCTGGCGCGCAGTCTGGCGCGCTCACTGGGCTGCTCTTTTGGTCGTCTTCAGTTTACCCCGGATATGCTACCCAGCGACGTGACCGGTGTGTCGATTTACAATCAAGCGACGCGCGAATTCGTATTCCAGCCGGGGCCGCTGATGGCGCAGATCGTGCTGATCGACGAGATCAACCGGGCGACACCCAAAACACAGGCGGCCTTGTTGGAGGCGATGGAAGAACGCCAGATCACGGTCGACGGTGTCAGCCACGTTTTACCGAAGCCGTTTATGGTGATGGCGACGCAGAACCCCGTGGAGTATGAGGGCACGTTCTCCTTGCCGGAGGCGCAGTTGGACCGCTTTTTGATGCGCATCAACCTGGGGTACCCGGCGATGAAGGACGAAATCGAAGTGTTGGATCGCCAGCAATATCACCATCCCGTGGAGGATTTGCAGCCGGTGGCCGATACTGAAGATGTGCTCGCGGCGCAGGAAAGCATCAAATCGATTTATGTGGCTCCGGCGGTCAAGGAATACATCGTGCGCCTGGTGCAGCAGACGCGCCAGCACGGCGACATTTTCCTGGGCGCCAGCCCGCGCGCCAGCCTGACGCTGTATCGCTCCGGACAGGCCCGCGCCGCTCTCTACGCGCGCGATTTTGTGTTGCCCGATGACATCAAGGCGATTGCGCCGGCGGTGTTGGCGCATCGTTTGCTCATGAGTCCAAGCGCCCGTCTGCGCAACGTTGCGCCGGAAGACGTGGCGGTGGCAATTCTCGAAGGTGTCCCCGTCCCGGAAAGCAAAGCGGCCCAGGGAACCAACCGCTGAGTCAGTCCTATGACTGCTAATACCAAGCCCAAAATCAAGCTGAATTCCTGGCTGTTGCCCGTGCTGGTGCTCGCGGCCGCAATCACGGACCTGATTGCGCCTTATCGGGGATGGCGGGTCTTGTATATCGGCATGGGCGGCGCACTGATCCTGGGGTATTTCTGGGTGCGCTCCCTGGCCCGTGGTTTGGACCTTACCCGCGAGATGCGCTTTGGATGGGCGCAGGTAGGGGATCGCCTGGTCGAACGGTTTACACTGCGCAACGAAGGGTGGGCGCCGGGTGTTTGGGTTGAGGTGGATGATCAGTCTACCTTGCCCGATTACCACGCCAGCCGGGGAACCGGTTTGCCGGGGCGGGATTCACTGCGCTGGCACACCGAAGCGACCTGTAACCGGCGCGGCCTCTTCGTGCTGGGGCCGACGCGGTTGCGCACCGGCGATCCCTTTGGGTTGTTCTCGGTTGCGCTGCCCTATCCCTCAGCCTTGCCCTTGTTGGTGTTACCGCCGATTGTTCCTTTGCCGAATATCCAGATCGCGCCCGGCGGGCGTTCCGGTGATGGCCGACCACGTCCCAACGCAATCGATCGCACCGTAAGCGCCTCGACGGTGCGCGAGTACGTCTCCGGTGACAGCCAGCGCTGGATTCACTGGCGCACGACAGCGCGCCGCGACGATTTGTACGTGCGTCTCTTCGACGGCACGCCGTCCGGCGACTGGTGGATTCTGTTGGACATGGATAAAGACGTGCAGGCTGGCGTAGATGAAGACGCGACCGACGAGCACGGCATCATCCTGGCGGCATCGCTGGCCGATCAGGGCATCCGGATGCGCCATTCGGTGGGGCTGGCTGCCTACAGCGATGAGTTGATCTGGCTGCCGCCGGAGCAGGGTGAGGGGCGGCGATGGGAAATTCTGCGCTCTCTCGCGTTGATCTCCCGCGGCGCGCTCCCGCTCGCTGAGGTTATTGCGCGTCTGCAACCGAGTCTCGGACAGCATACCAGCATCATCATCATCACGCCTTCGGTGAGCGTGGGATGGGTGGAATCGTTGGTGCCGTTGATCCGGCGCGGTGCAGTGCCTACGGTCCTCTTGTTGGATCCCGTTTCTTTTGGCGGGGCAGGCAAAACGGCGCTGGTGGAGGCGGCATTGATGGGTTTGAACGTTGCCAACTATCGCATCACCAAGGATATTCTGGACCGCCCGGAGGTGCGCCCCGGTCAGCAAGGTCAATGGGGATGGCGAGTGTTGGGGACTGGACGGGCTGTGCCTTCCTATCGCCTGGCAGATGTGCCCTGGAGGTCACTGACGTAATGTATACGCGCGTCGCAAATCATAATCAGGCTGGGTTTATGGCTCGGGCCTTAGCGTGGATTGGTCCCAGAGGCATCATCCTCTGGTTATTACTCCTGGTTACCTTGAGTATCTTTGCGAGCGGTCTGGTCGAATTGGTCGCCGGTCTGGAGTTGGGATTTACCTTACTGGTCGTTCTGGTGGCGATGACCACCGGATGGCTGCTGGGCGTATCGTCGATCTCTGGGTGGCTGGCGACGCTGGTGGGCGTGGCGTTCGGCGTGGTGTTCAATTTGATCCGCGTGGGGCGTTTGGGCGGTGAGATCTTCGACATCGTGGGCGCTATATTTACAGTCATCGGCCAGGCGCTGGCATGGCTTTGGGAACGCCTGCTCTATCTGGCTTCGTACTCGATCAAGACCGGCGAGTTTGGGCTGACGCCTGTGCGTCAGGTGGACTGGACGATCGTCCCCAATGCCGTCAATGTGGTGTGGAACGGTATCAGCACGCTGCTATCGCGCGCTTATATGTGGCTGGCGTCGGTTGTTGCCGGTGAACCTAAATACGAACCTGTCGGATCGGTGCTGGTGTGGGGATTCATCGTGTGGCTGTGCGTGCTATGGGCTGGCTGGATGGTGAGTCGCAAACGCCGCCCCATTATCGGGATTTTGCCTGCCGGCTTCTTGCTTTCGTTTTTGCTGGCGTACACCTACGAATCCTCCGGTGTTTTGCTCCCCTTCCTGGGCGTGATGTTGGTGTTGATCGCCTTGACCCGGCATTATGAACGTGAGTCGCGTTGGACGATTGCCAACATCGACTTCTCGCGGGACCTCTGGCGTGAGGTGGCGACGACTGCAGCGGGTGTCTCGGTGGCGCTGGTATTGGCGTCGGCCATTCTGCCGAGTTTCTCCTACCAGAAGTTCGCCGATTGGCTCGACGAACTGACTGCCAGGGACGAGATCGTGCAGACGGAAGCTCAAGAAATTGCGAAATCCCTGGGCGTCGAGCAACAACCCCCTCCGGCGCAGCCAGTACGCCCGGCGCAACTGTTAAGCAGCACCGATCTGCCGCGTCGGCACCTGATCGGCTCCGGCCCTGAACTGTCGCGGATGGTTGCCTTTGTCATCAACACCGGCGAAATTCCGCCCATGCGAGATGACCCGTCGATGGACTATCATATGATGGAAATTGTCATCCCGCGTCACTACTGGCGCAGTCTGACGTATGATAATTATTTCGGGCAGGGATGGTCTACCAGCAGTATGGGAATAAGCGCCTATGAAGCTGGAGAACTGTTCATCGATCCCGAGACGGTTCCTAACACGCGCTTGCTGCGTCAGGAAGTGCGGATTATCGGTGAATTGGGCGGTGTCGTCTACGTCGATGGGCAATTTGTCTCCGTAGATAAGGACTACGAAGTCGCCTGGCGTCCACCGGACGAAGTTTTTGCGGTCACGACGCCTGAACGTTTCTATCGCGCTGATTCGTTGGTGGCGGTGTACACGGTTGAAGGATTGCAGGCGGCCGGAACCGAATATCCGGAGGCGATACTCGAACGCTATCTGCAGTTGCCGGATTCAACACCGCAGCGTGTTCGTACTTTGGCGCGTGACCTGACTGCGACACAGCCGACGCCTTACGATCGGGCGATCGCGATCGAGAGTTATCTGCGGGAGTTCCCCTATACCCTGGATGTTCCGGCGCCGTCGGGGCTGTCGGATATTGCGGATTATTTCCTCTTCGAATTACAAAAGGGCTACTGCGACTACTATGCGACGGCCATGGTCGTACTGGCCCGCGCAGCCGGTATACCCGCACGGATGGTCGTTGGCTATGCCAACGGACGTTACGATCTGGGTAACGGGCGTTACGTCGTCACCGAGGCTGACGCACATGCCTGGGTGGAGGTCTATTTCCCCGGTTATGGCTGGATTGAATTTGAGCCAACCGGTGGCATCGCACCTATCACGCGGCCTCGGGAAACCGAGGAACCTATGGTTTGGCCGACGCGAGACTTGGGGCCGTTGGTTCCCTCCTCGGCAGAATCTGGCAAATGGGTCATGCCGCCACTGCTATCGTTGGTCCTCTGGGTTCTCGCGGGGATCGCGGGCGTGGTGTTGTTCATCCTGGGGGTAAGCGGGATCGATAGTGCGTTGTTGTTGCTCCGGCGTTCCCCTGTGGCGATGGCGACCGCCCTCTACAACCGTCTGCGGGACTATGCCAAACATTTGCAGACGCATACGGCTACTGGAAACACGCCTTATGAATTTGGTCATCTTCTGACCGCGCGCGTGCTGGAGATTGCCGGCACTCACCACGATGAAGAAGTGTTGCCGCCTGCGGAAGACGAAATCCCGGTGTTGGTTGACCTGTATGTCCGCGCGTGGTATTCGCCGCATGCTATCGAGATGCCGGAGCGCCGCGCAGCGGTCTGGGCGTGGTGGAAATTGCAGTGGCGCTTGGGCCTGGCCCATCTGTGGCGTAGACGACGTCCCAGACGCACCTTACCGTCTGCTCTGCCGCAGCCTGCGAACTAGCATTACTTCGCAGCTTATCCTATCGTGGGAGTACGACGATGCCTGAAGAATTCAAATATCCGCGGCGCCAGTTAATGCGCAGTTTTGTGCATCGCGCTACGCAGGCGCTCTTTGCCATTCTGACCGATTTTCACCTTATTGGCGCGGAGAACTTCCCGAAGGAAGGCCCTTTGCTGGTCGTGGCCAATCATTTCAGCTTTGTCGACCCGATGGCGATGGTGCGCATCGCGCCCTGGCCTATGGAGTTTCTCGGCGGTTTCCGCACTCCCAATGCGCCGCCACTGCTCAGTTGGTTGCGGGAGTTGTGGGGCTACTATCCCGTTTTCCGCGGCACCGGTTCGACGTTGGCGTTGCGCGCATCGGATGCGGTGATGCGGCAGAGCGGCATACTGGGCGTGTTCCCGGAGGGAACGAGTGCGGCGGCGGTGTTGCGTCCGCCGCGTCCGGGTGTGGCGCTTATCGCCGCACGAACGGGTGCGCGGATTCTTCCGGTGGGATTGGATGGCTTCATCGACGTGTTGCCCCGGCTCGTCAAGGGCAAACGAGCGCGGGTCATGGTTCACGTAGGTAAGCCGTTTGGCCCTTTCGTGGCGTCAGGGCGGGGACGCGAGCGCCGCGACTATCTGGAGAGAATCGGCCACGAGATCATGCAGCATATCGCCGAACTCTTACCGGCGGAGCGGCGCGGGCATTACTCCGACGATCCTGCTATCCGGGCAGCCGCACAAGGTACCGAATATTACCCGTTCGACGACGAGCCGGAAATCTGATCCTCTGCGATCAAGCTGAATCTGCAACTTGCGTGGCGTCATTGCGTATAAAGTGGTGACATTAACGCGAGGAGGTGAATGATGGACCGTCGTTCAGGATGTTTGGCTGGGTTGCTCAAAATGGCGTTTCTGAACGCTATCTTTGATTGGCTGCAAGATCGCTTTGGTTTTGGGCGGGGATTTTCCTGCACGGGTATGGGGTGCGGTATTATCCTGTTGATACTGTTCCTCATCCTCGCTTGCTCCGTCATCACAGGCACGGATTGGTTCCGGCTGTTCTAACGGATGGTATGACTGGTCACGACACCGACCTGCTTTAGCAGGTCGGTGTTTTTTTGAATTCGTAGCGAATGCGCGTTTTTCAAACCTCATTTATCGCGCCGGTGTATCCTAGGGCTATTGCATTTAACCTTCGCCAGCGCCAGACTACAAAAGTCTTACGTGGGATCGCGTTGACCATGCGCCTCGTTGAACGAAAAACGCGCCAAATGCACGTGTCTGCTGAGACTTTTGTAGTCTTTACCTCCACGGTGTATCCCTTTTTGACTCTTACTAAAGCTAGATTATACTAGAGATGAATTCAAAGTATATATGATGTGGATATCGTTGTTTGTAGACGTTGGAGATAATTTCGTATGCAGAATCGGCCCACATTGAGTAGCGGAAAGCGCATATTGAACACCCTACTGCGTCTCATTTCTGACATTCGCGGTAAGATTATCGTGCCCTATCTCATCCTGACCCTTGCCGTCGCGGTGATTGGTCTCTACGTGGTCACGCGACTGGTCTCCGACTCGCTCGATGAGCGTTTTAACAACCATCTCGTGGAATCTGGACAGGCGGTTTTAACCGGATTTGCACGTCAGGAGCTTGACCATCTTGAGTCCGCCCGCACTTTCTCTCTGACAGAGGGTGTGATCGAAGCCATACGGGCGCGTGACAAAAAGACGTTGTCCGAGCTTGTGTTGCCAGCGGCCACGACGAAAGGCGTTGATGTGGTGATCCTGGTGGATGCTGACGGCGAGACTGTGCTCAACGCGTTAAAGCGCGATGATCAGCTGCAACTGATAGAGTATGACTTTCGGGCTTCGGATGTGTGGATCGTCAAACAGCTTTTGGAGCAACGGTCTGCTGCTGTCGGCTCGCGTCGTGCTATTGGCGAGCATCCTGTCGACCTTCAGTATTACTACTTTACTGCCGCGCCCATCGCACTTGAAGATGAATTCGCCGGTGTCGTGACGGTGGGAACACGGTTGGACGCATTGCTGCGTAACCTCAATGCGACTTCGATGGCCCAGATCACCGTCTATCTGAATCAGGGTCAAGCTATTGCTTCTACGTTTACGCAAGATAGTGCGACCCCCGAAGCTCGGGCGGCGTTGTTGGCTGAATTTGCGGTCTTGCCCAGTGTCTACGCTGATGTTTTGGAATCCGAGCATAGAATCCGTATTGAGACTCTAACAGTTGCGGGGCGTGAGTACCGTCTGTGGCGCGGGCCTTTGACTGTGGGCAATGATCGCCTGGCGGTTTTTGATGTGGCGCTGCCCTCGGATTTCCTCGTGGACTCAAAAGCTGTTAACCGTGGTACGTACGTTTTGGTGTTCGGACTGGCGATGGGAGCCGTCATCCTGTTGGGATATGGTGTGGCGCAGCGTATTACTCGCCCTCTCCATACCTTGATAAAAACCTCGCGCTCCGTAGCCGAAGGCGACCTCAAGCAGCGCACCGGCATCCAGCGCACTGACGAGATCGGGACCCTGGCGACAGCCTTCGATCAGATGACAGACCGACTCGATGAACGCACCGTGGCCTTGCAGTCCGCGTTGCAAGTTCAACGCGAAACTGCCAGCCAGATGCGTTCGATTCTCTTCAGTATCGGCGACGGGGTATTACTCGAAGATGCCCAAGGCAATATCGTCCCTCTGAACCGGGCGGCCAGTTCGATGCTTGAGAACATGGCCGCGCGTTTCCTCTCGGGTCCTGTACGCGAATTGCCCATGTTAGAGCAGGATCGTTTCCCGGATACATGGGTCAACCCCTGGCTTCTCGAGAGCCGCCGTTTTCAAATCGCTAACCGCATCTATATGGCCCACTCGGCCGCGGTGGGCAGCGACGATGGCGCAAACTTGGGGACCGTCATTGTTCTGCGCGACGTCACTGCGGAGATGGAGGCGGAGCAACTCAAGGATGCCTTTGTCGCGCATGTTTCTCACGAGTTGCGTACGCCTTTGACCGCTATCAAAGGCTACACCGCGCTGCTTGGCGCGACCGCCGGTACGGCTTTGACCCAGACCCAACACAATTTCCTGGACCGGATCAGCCGTCAGACCGACAATCTGGTTGGCATGATCAATGCGTTGCTGGATTTCTCCGAAGTCGAGGCCGGAGGGCGGATCGGCTTGCGCCTGGAGTCGCTGGAACTTCCAATCCTGGCTAAGGAAATCTACGAAGAGTGGCGCGCGGATATGGAAGAAAAACCGCTGACGTTCACCCTGGACGTGGAAGACAAACTGCCCAGGATCAATGCTGATGTGGCGCGCCTCCGCTGGGCGCTGATCAACCTGGTGCGCAATGCCTACCAATACACCGACGCGGGCGGCAAGGTAAGGTTACGTTTGTCTTCCGTGAAAAACGATGTGGTGTTTCAGGTCATCGATACCGGGGTCGGCATCGCCGAAGAGGCGCAGAAACGCCTCTTTACCCGTTTCTATCGCGTGATGCAAAGCCACGATGACAACGTGCGTGGCTTAGGGCTGGGACTCTACGTGGCGAAAACCATCGTCGAAGCGCATGGCGGAACCATAGGCGTGATTAGTGAAGTGGGCGCTGGAAGCATTTTTACTGTGACGCTTCCTGCAGCGCGCGTTCAAGAGACCCGACAGGCGCTGGCTTGACCGAAAACATAGGGGCTGACATGGCGCTTTCCAAGGGGTATCAACGCCAGGATGATCAGCAGCGATGGTCGGTTGACATCATTATCTTTCTCATTATTTTGGGATTGAGTTTTGTGTGTCTATGGATCACCGCGCTTTTTGCTGTGCAACCGCGTGATTTTTGGGAATATATGGGGGAGATGTATTCAAATATCAACCCCGACGCATTCTATACCCCGATAGTGGCTTCAGGCGCTGCTATTGCCCCGTTACGGCAAGAGGCGCTCGTCGCGCCGACGGTGCCACCCGAACTGATTGAGACGGCTGAGGCGACATCTGTACCGGTGCCCCCGGTGAGTTTCTATACCCCCACGCCAACGCCTACACCCACGCCGCTCCCGCCAACATTTACGCCGACGCCTGCGCCACCGACAGCGACCCGAACTCCTACCCCCACACCCTCGGCCACGCCAA
>DAOUAY010000273.1:0-4195 GCA_034432995.1 Anaerolineae bacterium
TTCAAATGTGCCAGCTTCTGGGTTGCTCATACAATCTATGATACCTGAACCGGATTAGAAAGGCATTAGAGTTGTCTTAGAAATTCCTTAGATTGCCTATCACTCACTTTACTAAACGGTTACCAATTACGCGCCAGTTGAATCCAGGGGTTTGTAGGCTTGCAATGCAAATCTATTTCCATTCTATACAACTTTCACAATTTGTCTATAAGTACAAGCCGGGACTTTTACAGTCTGAATTTCGCTGTAAAATAGCGAAAGGGTCTGTAAATAAACAACTTCCCGCTCGGGCTGGTCTCTGACCGTGCCCGCCGATGCCTGACGCCACGGCGGCGCGGTCGGAGACCGGCCACAGCTTCGGGAAGTTATACTTTTACGAACCCAAAGAGCCAGCCGGTGTGCTCATTGATGGGCGCAGCGTGCTTTCAAGGAGTGCAGCCGATGCGGATTGTGCAGTTTATGGATGTGGATGGAAAGCGGCGGGTCGGGATCGCGCGCGATGCAGAGACGGTGGACATGCTCACCGGCGTGCAGACGGTCTATGGATTGGCGCAACAAGCTATTCGCCAACAGATGACACTGGTCAGCCTTCTGGAGCAGCACATGGTCGCACAGCGCGTGTCGTATGCGGCACTGGTGGAAGAAGGGCGCTTACGGCTTCCGCTAGATCATCCCGATCCGGCCCACATGCTCGTCACCGGCACCGGCCTGACCCACCTCGGCAGCGCCCACACACGCGACAGGATGCACGAAGCGCAGCCACAGGCGTTGACCGACAGCATGAAGATGTTCCAGATTGGCCTGGAAGGCGGCAAGCCCACGCCTGGTCGAGTGGGCGCACAGCCCGAGTGGTTCTACAAAGGCGATGGCCGTTGGGTGTCGCCGCCCTATGGCACGCTCGTTAGCCCGGCCTTTGCGCTGGATGGCGGGGAGGAACCGGAAATCGTCGGGCTGTATGTCATCGGTCCCGATGGCGTGCCGTATCGGGCGGGATTTGCGCTGGGCAACGAGTTTTCGGATCACGTGATGGAGCGCCAGAATTACCTCTATCTGGCGCACTCCAAACTGCGTCCATGTTCCTTCGGCCCAGAGTTATTGCTTGGCGAACTCCCCGGCGATATTCGCGGCGTCTCGCGCATCCTGCGAGAAGGTCAGGTGCTTTGGGAGAAGTCCTTTCTCAGCGGCGAGGACAACATGTCGCATAGCATCGCCAACCTGGAATATCACCATTTCAAGTACGGCCAGTTCCGACAGCCAGGTGACATCCACGTTCACTTCTTTGGTACGGCAACGTTGAGCTTTGCCGATGGTGTCCGGCTCGCAGATGGCGACATCGTCGAAATTGCCGTGCCGGATTTTGGGCGTCCACTGCAAAATCGGGTCGTTGTGGCTGCGGCTGATCTTTTTACTGTGAGCTTGCTCTAGGTTGTCATCGAAATCATGAAAGAGCACAATTATTCGCCGTCAGAGGATCTTCTTAGCACGCAGAATCTAGTTGTTTCCGATGTGTGGATTGCGACCGAGCGCTTGCGCTTGCTGCGTTGTATTCTGCGCCGCATTGGCGTTGCGCTGGGCCTGGGGACGTTAGCTGCGCTTCTAGGCGCACTGCAATATGCTCGAACCTGGCAGCCGTGGGTTTTTGTCGCCGTGATGCTACTCGGCTTGAGCGGTCATGCTCTGGCGGTTCACTGGGGGCAACGTGGGAAAGTCGTTGCCAGCAGCCGTTTGCTGATTGCCGTTATCACTGTGATCGGACTGGCGCTGGCGTTGCTTTTCGAGGATTTGATCGTTGCTTTTGCCCTGCTGGGCCTGTTGATATCGCTTCTGGCCGGTGTTTTGATCTCCCGGCGTATGGGATATGGATTCGCCGTTGCTTTGCTGCTCGCGGGAGTAGCGCTTATCTTGGCGCTCCGGACGCCTCTTTTGCTCTCGATCACATTGCCTTTGAACCAGGTTACAAAAGATTGGGTAGTCCTTGCGATATTTCTGCTGACGATTTTCCTGGCAACTTACCTGGTGGCGACCAGCCAGGAAGGCACGCGGATGGCGTTCGAGCGTCTGGTCGAACAGTCCAACAGACTGAAGGTACTCAACCGGGACCTGGCGCACGAAATTCACGAACGCAAGCAAGCCGAAGCAGCGCTGGCCCAACTCAACAGCACCCTGGAGACGTCGGTGGCCGAACGTACAGCGGAAGCGATTGCCGAAAAAAATAAAAGTGAAGCAATTCTGCGCAGTGTCGGTGACGCCATCAGCGTCACCGACCTGGACATGCGCGTCCAGTACGTGAATGAGGCGTTTGTGACGCTAACGGGGTACAGCAGTGCCGAAGTCGTTGGCCGTCCAATGTATATGCTCATGGTGCAGGAAACCGCCGAATTGGATCGCCGCTCTCGGCAGTTCGCGTGGCAGACGGGGGCCTATACGCAACGCGAAGTCACCATGCGCCATAAAAGTGGCCGTACCTACGATGCCATGTTGACGATTGCCTCCGTGCACTATGAAGGCGAGCGTACCGGCTATGTCTTCTGTCACCAGGACATTACCAAACTCAAGGCCCTGGAACGTGCGCGGAGCCAGTTCATCACCAACGTTTCCCATGAACTGCGCACGCCGGTGACGAGCATCAAGCTCTCCGCGTATTTGCTGCAAGTGGAGCAGTCGCCAGAAAAGGTGACGGCTTATTTGCAGGCTCTCGAGCGCCAGTCGGCGCGTCTGGAGCACTTGATCCAGGATATATTAGAGATTGCCTCGCTAGACAGCGGGCAGGGCGTTACCGCCTGGGAGTCGGTTCCCCTGGCTGTTATCGTTGGTGATACGGCGACGTGCTATCAGAACCAGGCCGCCACACATGGGGTGACGTTGTCTATCGATCCTGTACCCGACACTTTGCCGGAAGTCAAAGGCGATCCGTTCCGGTTAGAACAGGCATTGAAGGAATTGGTGGAAAACGCGCTGATTTTTACATCGCGTGGCGGAGACGTGCGTATTACGCTGGCGCCGGTCGAAGCCCATGCCCGGCAGTGGGTGACAGTCGCCGTGCACGACACGGGGCCGGGTATTCTGGCCGATGAAAAGCCCAAGCTGTTCAACCGCTTCTTCCGTGGGACGCTGGCCGAATCGGGCCACGTTCCGGGCACGGGATTGGGCCTGAGCATTGCCGATGAGATCATCCGCGCTCACGGCGGCTACATCAGCGTTGAAAGTGAGCAAGGGCAGGGCAGCGCTTTCACGCTCTGGCTGCCGGTGAGTTAGCGGAGATGCGATGACGATAGATACAGTAAAGTTGGGCAGTGTAACCGTGAGTAAGCTGATTCTGGGCGCTAATCCGTTCAGCGGTATTTCTCATCAGACTCGCGAGCTGGACCGCGAGATGGTGCGCTATTTCACCACGGCGCGTATCAAGGAGACGATGTCTCAGGCCGAAGCGCTGGGCATCGACACATTCCTGGGGCGCGCCGATGCGTATATTCGCCGTGTGTTGCTGGAATATTGGGACGAGGGTGGTGCGCTTCAGTGGTTCGCGCAGACCGCGCCGGAGTTTGCCAGTCTATCCGGTAACGTCGCGGGTGCGATTAGCGCGGGCGCATCGGCCGTCTACATCCACGGTGGGCAGATGGACTATCTCTACGCGCAGCAGCAACTCGATATCGTACCTGACATCATTGCGCAAATCAAGGCCGCGGGTCGAGCCGCTGGTATTGCCGCACATGATCCCCGTGTCCACGCGTGGGCCGACGAGTACCTCGATCTCGATTTTCACATGTGCTCCTACTACAACCCTACGCCTCGTGACGAAAATGCTGAGCACATCCACGGCGCGTTAGAGACCTTTGCTGAGGCTGACCGCGCTGCGATGGTGGACGTGATTCGCCAGTTGCGCCACCCCGCGATCCACTACAAAATTTTCGCCGCCGGACGCAATGATCTGCGTGAGGCCTTTACCTTCGTCGCGCAACACCTGCGCCCTCAGGATGCCGTCTGCATCGGCGTGTTTCCGAAGAACAAGCCGGACATGCTTGCCGAGGACGTGCGGTTGTTTACAGAACTCGCAACTCGCAACTCGCAACTCGTAATTCGCAATTCGCAATTCTCAAAGGAGGCTGCAATGGACATTTATCGCGTCAAACCAGGAACACAAGTGGATTTGAGCCAGTGGTCGCCCGACGACAAGGCCATGTTCGACAAGGGCAAG
>DAOUAY010000274.1:0-2076 GCA_034432995.1 Anaerolineae bacterium
TCTGGGGGAAATTAAAGGTGGGCTTCGGCCCCGGTCGCCCTCGCTGCGTAAGCAGAGGAGACCAATCTTCCCCCCTCTGGGGGAAATTAAAGGTGGGCTTCGGCCCCGGTCGCCCTCGCTGCGTAAGCAGAGGAGACCAATCTTCCCCCCTCTGGGGGGAATCAAAGGGGGGAGATCTCCACATTAGCATTACCGCAACGTCACCCTCACCGTCACGTCCTTCACGCCAGGCGCGGGCAATGGGGCGATGTCGCCTTCCACGGACTTGCCGTCTACCACAAGCGCGACGGTGTTCCCCCCACTCTGGCGCTCCACGGTGATGTGGTACGTCACGCCACGGAAGATGCGCGTGGCGGTGAAACCCTGCCAATCCATCGGGATGACAGGCGCGATCTGCAAGCCGTCGTAGGCTGGGCGGATGCCGAGAATCCACTGCGTAATGGCGACGTAGTTCCACGCGGCGGTGCCGGTGAGCCACGAGTTCTTCGCCTCGCCGTGACGCGGGTTGTCGCGCCCGGCAATCGTCTGCGCGTAGACGTAAGGTTCGCAGCGGTGAAGCTCGCTGATACCCTCGCGCGCGGCAGGGCAGATGCGCTTGTAGTAGTCGAACGCCTGGTCGCCGTGGCCCGCAATGGCCTCGCCAATCATGATCCACGGGTTGGTGTGGCAGAAGATGCTGGCGTTCTCCTTGAAGCCGGGTGGATAAGAGCTGATTTCGCCCAGTTGCAGGTAATAGCGCGAGAACGCCGGTTGCTGCACGACGATGCCGTGATCGGTGGCGAGACGCGCGTTGACCGAGGCCAACGTCAGGTCGGCCTTGCCATCATCCAGACCCAGGCCGGCCATAATCGCCACGCCCTGCGGCTCGATGAAAATCTGCCCTTCGGCGCACTCGTGCGACCCGACTTTCTCTCCGAACGCATCGTAAGCCCGCAAGAACCACGCGCCGTCCCAGCCGTGCGCCCAGATTGTTTCTTCCATTTTCGCGGCAGCATCGAGATAGAATTGCGAATTACGAATTACGAATGGCGAATTACGATTCGCTGATTCGCTGATTCGCCGATTCGCCGATTCGCTTAACGCCGCCATTTCTTTCGCCGCGAGGACGAACAAAACAGCGATGAAGACAGATTCGGCCACTGTGCCGTCTTTCTTGAGCGGGGCCACCTGGAAGGATTCGCCCGGTTCGGCGGAGAAGACGTTGAGGTTCATGCAGTCGTTCCAGTCGGCGCGCCCGATGAGCGGGAGGCCGTGTGGGCCAAGGTTGTTCAGCGTGTAGTTCAGCGCCCGCTCCAGGTGCTCGGCGAGCGGGGTTTCGGTGCCAGGCTTGTTCTCGTAGGGGACTGGCGCATCGAGGATGTCCCAATCGCCGGTCTCCTTGAGGTAGGCGACGACCGCCAGCGGCAGCCAGAGCGGATCGTCGTTGAAACCGCTGCCCACGGCGTCGTTGCCGCGCTTGGTGAGGGGCTGGAACTGGTGATACGCGCCGCCGCTTTCCAACTGCGTCGCCGCCAGATCAAGGATGCGCTCACGGGCGCGCGCCGGGACTTGATGCACGAAACCGAGCAAGTCCTGGCTGGAATCGCGGAAGCCCAATCCACGCCCGACGCCAGACTCGAAGTACGAGGCCGAACGCGACATATTGAACGTCACCATGCACTGGTAGGCGTTCCACACGTTGACCATGCGGTTCGTCGCCGCATCGGGCGTGTCCACCTGGTAAATGCCGAGGATGCCGTCCCAGTAGGCGCGCAAGTCGGCGAAAGCGGCGTCCACGGACTCAGGCTGGAGGTATTTAGCGATGATCGGCTTGACCGCGCGCTTGTTGACGATCTGCGAATCCGGCGGATCGAACTTCTGGTCGCGCGGATTCTCCTGGTAGCCGAGCACGAAAATCACCCGGCGCGACTCACCCGGTTGCAGCGTCAGTTTGACGTGATGCGAACCGATCGGCGCCCAACTGCGCGCTTCGGAATTGGCGGACTCACCGCGCTCGACCACGAGGGGCTTGTCCCATCCCCGGTACGGACCGAGAAAATCCTCGCGGTGTGTGTCGTAGCCGGCGAGCGGCGCAGA
>DAOUAY010000275.1:0-2045 GCA_034432995.1 Anaerolineae bacterium
ACCAACAACTGCTCGGCAGCGTAGGCGTAGGTGTCCACCGCTTGCTGCATCGTCAAGGCCAGCAAGCTGTACTCCGCCGGCGCTGCAGGGAGCGTCAAGGCATCTAGCCTGGCCGCCGCCTGGCCGACCTGTTCCGCCAACCGGAACGCCGCGCCGGTGGGCTGCGGTTGTGACGTGTTAGCAATGGCATCCAAACTGTCGCCGATCTCCGTCAAGGCATCAGCCCACGCTGTCGCTTCCGCGAGAAACCGCTGCTGGCGCAGCCGGTACGGTGACATCACCACCGGCGCGCCAAAGCTGTCGCACGGTGCGGCGCTGTACCCTACGCCGAGCGGTAACCCTATCAGGGCCAGGGTCAGGCCCACAATGTATCGTGTTTGCATCTTTCTCTCTCCTGTGTTTGATCTGTTTTCTGACAGGATTTACAGGATGAACAGGATGAAGAAACCTTTCACAATCCTGAAAATCTTGTTAATCCTGTCGATAGAAACTAACCGCGTACCTACTGTTTTGTTGTGGTGCTGCCTTGCGATCAACATCGCGTCGCGTGCCAGGCAACACAAAAGGGGAGGACCCAGGATTGCTCCCGAGTCCTCCCCTTTCATTCTCGAACCAGGTTGGTGCTCTGATTCAAGCGCCGCAGGCTTGAAGGCTTCCTGCGGTTCGGAGCGTTTAGCCCCAGACCTTGTTGAGCGCAACTTACGCACTCTGTATACTTCTAGTATAGCACACTGGACATAGCCAATGCAAGTACGTTTTTCGTGCAGAGTGCGGCAATGTTGTCGCTAAGTGTTGACCACTTCTCAGATCACGTCGCACTCGCGCTTCAGGAAGCCACGGGAGGACCGGGGTTACTCCAGCGGCCCATCCCGCGCCCATCCACCGCGCAAGTCCCTGATTTCCTCGGCAACAGCATTACCTGCGTGCAGATGACGCAGCTTCTCGATAACGTTGCGCAAACTCGCTTGCCACAGTTCCACAATCTGCTGAGTGCGATAGATGTGGTGTGGTTCCACAACGACCGGCAACTGTGGCGCATCGAAGGCAGCCAAGATAATAGCGACCTTGATGAGTTGCGTGCCCAAACGTCCATAGTTGGTCGCATAGATGTCGTTGATTCTGTCGTGGCGCAGCAGGTCAAAGCCGGTGGCGCGCGCATAGCGTTCCCACGCCGCCCACGCTGCTCCCCCGCGTGCAAACTGTACAGGGGAGGCTATCAAAGGCGCGCTCAACTGTGCTGCATTGGCCTGAAGCGTCGCCTCCGGCAATGGTAGAAGCTGTGTGGCGACCCGGCGTAACCCTTGCACCAGATCGGCGGGATACGCTTGTGGCCCCGGCCAGAAGCGCCACGTGTCCACATTGGCGCTACCCACCAGCACAAAGCATTTGAGGAAGCTTTTGATCCAGCGGTGCTTTTTCCAGTCCCGCGCCATCAGGTGATCGGTGGTCACGCCGAAGATATTCAGGTAAGGGCGCTTGACTGTGGCCTCTTTGTAGATGAACGGGTCGCGGGTCAGCGCCTCGTCCGGGCAATCGTACAAGTCCAAGGCCAGCGGCAGCAGTCCGGCGGTGTAGTCGTCATTGTAGCTGTCCAGTAGCCGGGCCGCGTTCTCCAGTAGCCACCCGCGTTGGGCCGCGATGACGCGCTCCTGTAACCACCGGGCTTGTAATGTCGGCTGCCAATCCGGATAGGTCGGTGGAACGCGCGTTGTCCAATCCAGGGTGAGCGCCGCAGGTGTTTGCTGTGCGGACTGTAAGAAATGCTGCATCCCCGCAGCTTCCACGAGGCCCTGGGCGACGTGCAAAGCCGTGCTGGTGTGCTGCACGGTACTTGGCCCCACGTAAAGCAGATACAGATTGGGGTAGATGGCCTTGGTGCTGCTGTTCAGGGCCAGGTACAGCCGCCGTGCAATGGCGACGCCACCCAGGAAGACTCCGGCAGCGAGGTGAAATGCCGGCGGCGTCAGTGGGCTGGCTATGCTGGCAAAGGCCACGAACGCATCGAGCCACTGCCCGGTCTGGCGCGCGGCGGCGACGTGTTCGTC
>DAOUAY010000276.1:0-4023 GCA_034432995.1 Anaerolineae bacterium
ATCGAAAGTCAGCGCCACGGCCTGCATCCCGGCCTGCCGCGCCTCGGCGACCATCCAGCGGATCAAACCCTGGTGACCCCGATGCACGCCATCGAACGCGCCAATCGTCAAGCCGGTTGGTCCGGATAGCGTTAGAGACTCAATATCCCGTCTGATCCACATATACGAATTACGAATTACGAATTACGAATTACGAATTGCGAATTGCGAGTTGCGAATTACGAGTTGCGAGTTGCGAGTTGCGAGTTAAGAGTTAAGAGTTAAGAGTTACGTATCACGCTTCACGTTTTGCGGCGCATCACAAGGAGGCTCATGCGGTTGTCGCGCTTGCGTTTGACGATGCGCAGCAGTTTGGCAGACTCGATAGCCTTTTCCAGGCGGGTGATGGGCGTCGAACCGGCGACCAACCAGAGCGCGCCATCCGGTGTGAGCAACGATGCAGCCTGCCGCGCCAACTGTTCCGCTGCCGCCTGGCCTTCCTCTTCACGCACTATCCCGACGATCAAATCGACGGCTTGTGTTTCACCTTCAAGCGCCAAGTCGACCTGATGCGCCGTGCCAATTCGTAATGCAGGACAGCTATTTCGAATGAGGTTTTCGCGCGCGTAACGCAGGCTTAGCAAGTCCCGATCCACCAGGGTGATAGCGTCAGGCTTGAACAACTTCCACAACGCAACGGGGATGTGACCTTGTCCGGGATTGTGGACGACCACGCGCGCCACATTCATTCCCTGCGTTCGCGTCAGATTGTCCAACAACAACAGACTGCCGTAGCTGAGCGAATCGAACTCCGGCAGACCGCGCGCCGTCTGCATCGGGAAAGTCAGTGCGCCGGTGGTGATGCTGGCAATATCACGGTGATACAGGCCGCGCGCCAATCCACCGGCAAACGGCGGTTGCGCGGCGCGGTAGGCGTCGGTGAAACGATAGTGAAAGATGGCGTGCCCGGCTCGGGTTTCCTGGAAGGCGATCTCGATGCCCGGATCGTCCAATGCCTGCGCGACAATGCTTTCCAGCGCGGCCACCACAACGATGGCGACCAAACCACCCGGCTTCAAGAAGTGTACGGCATCGCGGAGCAAGCTGGCAATGACCGTCTCGCCGGCCTTGCCGGGGATGTTGGAAATGATGAGGTCGAAATCCCGATCAGATACATCATCGTAGCCCAGGCTGCCGTAGACAGCTACATCTGCGAGTCCGTTCAGTTCCGCGTTCTGGCGCGTATACTCCACGGCAAGCGCGTCCCGATCCACCGCGTGGACAACGCTTTGCGGGTACAGCGCCTTCAACGTCAGCGCCAGGGGGCCGTAGCCACAGCCGAGATCGAGGATTTTGGTGAAAGGCGGGGCATCCACGAGATTCCGCAACAGCCGCGCCGTGCCCACGTCGATCTGGTGGCTGCTGAACAAATCCTGCGCGACGTGGAAGTGCAAGGTGTGCCCGCTATGATAAAAATCAATCGTTTTCTTGAAATAAACGTCCGGCATAAAACCTCAGCAAGAATGGAACACGGATTCTACGGATTTTCAGAAAAAATCCGTGGTTTCCGTGTTGATCCGTGTACTCAAGGCAAGACGATCTTGGGTCGCCACACGCCCAGCTCGACCGGGAACAGCACGGCGACGAGCCGTCCGGCGGCATCGCGCGCTTGCGCCAGCGTCGCATCGGGCGCGTTGTCCAGCGTCAACGCCTGGCCGAAGCGCACCGCCTGCTCCTGCTCCGGCGTGAGGACGATCACCGGCAATGCTGCGAGTGCCGCCTCCGGCGGCAAGAGCACCTCCGCCAAACGCCCGGCTTGCGCTACAGCATCGAGCGCTTCCAACGTGTGGCTGTCTTCCAGCCGAAACTCGCCCGCTGCGGTGCGGCTTAGCGCGGTCAGATGCGCCCCACAACCGAGCGTTTGCCCGACATCGTAGGCCAGACTGCGGATGTACGTCCCCGCCGAGCAGACCACCTCGATGGTCACGTCGGGCAGCGCCCACGCCAACACGTCCAGCCGGTGAATCGTGACGGGCCGCGCCGCGCGTTCGATCTCTTTGCCCTGCCGCGCCAGTTTGTAGAGCTTCTGCCCCTTCACTTTGACGGCGGAGTACATCGGCGGAATCTGCACGATGTCCCCGCGGAATCCCGCCAGCGCCGCTTCGACCTCCGCCTGACTCACCGTCACCGGGCAGCGTTCCACGAGGTCGCCATCGGCGTCATAAGTCGTCGTCGTCTCTCCGAGGCGTAACGTGGCGCGGTAGGTCTTGTTGCTATTGTCGATGAACTGCACCAGCCGCGTCGCCGCGCCGAGCGCCAATACGAGCACGCCCGTCGCCAGCGGATCGAGCGTGCCCGCGTGCCCCACCCGGCGCATTCCCGCCAATCGCCGCACGGCGTTGACGACGTCGTGTGAGGTCATACCGGCGGGTTTATCGACGATGAGGAAGCCGTTCATGATGCTATCAGCCGTCAGCTTTCAGCCTGGGGAGTCACTCGCATCCTGCCTCTTGCCTCTTGCATCCTGCCTCAAGTTCCTCACGCGCAAGGAGCAGCACACGGGCTTGCGCCGCGTCCAGGTTGCCGGTCACAGAACAACCGGCTGCCTGGTGATGACCGCCGCCCTCCAGCGTCTTGGCGATCCACGCGACGTTGTAGCCGGGACGCGAGCGCAGGCTCACCTTCACCGTGCCGTCGCGCATTTCGAGGAAGGTCGCCATGATCTTCGCTTCGGCCACACGGCTGAGCAGGTTGCCCAGGTCGAGGTCGTCGTGATCTTCGATGCCGAGAGCAATCTTCTCGGCCAGCGGGAAGGTGGCCCAGGCCAGTTCGCCTTCGAGTTGCAGGCGGTCGAGGGCCACGGCCCACCCGCGCATCTGCCGGTAAGGGACCGAGTCCAGGGTGTTTTCCATCACGCCGGCATAGTCGCCGCCGGCTTCGATCAACTGCCCGACGAAGCGCAGCACTTCCGGGGTGGTGTTCGATGTGCGCAGTCCCCGCGTGTCGGTGAGCACGGCGGCAAGCAGGCAGGTCGCCATGTCGCCGGTCAAGGCGATGCGGAGCGCGTCGATGAGCGCCGCCATCGGCAGCGCCGTCGCTGCCGCGTCGGGATCGACCAGGTTGACGTCTCCAAAAGCGTCGTTCGTCGCGTGGTGATCGACAACCAGCAGCGGCAACTTCCCGCGCCAGGCGTCCTTGTAAATGCCGCCGGTACGGCTCAAATCGCTCATGTCCACGGCAACCACGAGGTCGATGCCGGCGTCTTCCGGGACATCGCTGACGTAAGTCTCCGCGCCGGGCAGATAGGCGACGTTCGCCGGGATGGGATGCACACAGGCCAACAGCGGGTTTTTGCCCATCTGCAAAAGCGCCAATCGCAAGGCCAACGCGCAGCCGATCGTATCCCCATCGGGACGCGGGTGCGAGATGAGTAGCGGACGGCGGCGCTGTGTGAGCAACGCCGCCGCATGGTGAAGCGCATCGACCGGCAGACTAGAGGTCATCCTCGTCCCCGGTGTCGTCATCTTCCTCGAAGTCGTCGAAGTCCACATCCCCCGCTGCTTCTTCCAAATCGCCGCCTTCCACGTGCAAGTCGTGGAGCAACTCCTCGATTCGCGCGCCATGCGCCAGCGAGGGATCATAGATGAACACCAGTTGGGGCAGGTTGCGCAGGCGCAGCGTCGGCGCCATCTCGTTGCGCAGCCAACCCGCCGCGCCATCGAGCGCAGCCTGCGTCACGGCGATGTCCTCTGCCGTTCCGATGATGCTGTAGAAAATCTGAGCGCGCGTTGTATCCCGGTTCACCACCACATCGGTGATGGTGATGTTCTCCAAGCGCGGATCATTGCTCTCTTCGATGAACAACTGCGTGAGTTTCCGGCGGATCATCTGGCTCACGCGCCCCATATATTTCTTTCCCATGATGTCCTCCTAAGCGATCGCGACCCGTTCCATCACGAAGAATTGCAGGCGATCCCCCGATTCAACATGGTCAAAATTAGCCAGTTTGACGCCACATTCGAAGCTTTGCCGCACCTCGCGCAC
>DAOUAY010000277.1:0-3697 GCA_034432995.1 Anaerolineae bacterium
TTGGCGCGCTGGGATTGTAGCTGTCAACCTTCAGCTTTTTGCTATCGATGCTGTGTAGCCCAATGCTTCGATGGCTGTTACAATCTGCGCTTCACTGACGGCGGTCTCGTCGAATTCGACTTCCAACCGCTGCTTGCGATAGCTCGCGGCGATGTGCTGGATGCCCGGCAGCTCATCTTCGAGACCCTCCAGGCGCATCACGCACGCGGGACAGTGCATATCGGGAACGTGATAGAGTTTTTTCATTCTATACCTCATAGGACTTACGCAAGCCGGCGGGATTTTACCGCAGAGGCCGCTGAGAACGCCGAGATACTACAAAATTTCAGCGATCTCTGCGCGCTCTGCGGTGAAAAAGACCCACAATTGCGTAAGTCCTGCCTCACTGGTCGAACACGATCTGCCCGGTGTACATTCCCATGGAACAACTGTAGCGCAGCACTTTGCCCGCCGGTTGCGGGGGAATTTCGACGGTGAATTCGCCGGTCGAGGGCAACAGCTCCTCCACGCGCAATTCCGGGATAACCAGCGCCAACGAGCATGAGCGGACGTTTTCGCTCACGAAGGTCAGGCGGGTGGGGACATCGGCGCGGGCTGACAGTTTCGCGGGACGATAGCCGTTGTTCAAAACGGCAATCTGTAACTCATTCGTCGCATTGCTTTCCGTGGCTGGCTGTGTGTCCGCGACCGACGCTATTGCCGTCGGTGTGGACGCCGCAGCCGGAGCGTTAGCTGCCTGCGTGATTCGCGCCAACGAGAACGGTGCGCCCGCTAGATTCAGGCCGGAGTCCACGGAAACCAGCCCTAAAATCAGCAGGACGACCGCCACGGCCCGCGCGAAATTCTTCTCCAACAGCGCGCCCATCCGGGTGGCCAGGTAGACCACGACGAAGAAGACGATGCTGCTGCCCAGGGTGAATGACGCCATCAAGCTGGCGGCCTGGAGCGCGTTCCCCGTTCCCATTGCCAGCGCCATCATCGCCTGGGTGACGCCGCAGGGGATCAGCACGGTGAGCGCGCCGAGGATCAACGGCGTAACCGCGTCCGCGTTGGCCTTAGCCTTGCGCCGCAGATAGCGCGTCACGGCGGCGGGCGGCTCGAAGATGAAGTAGCGGAAGATCGGATGCACGTTCAACATCCGCAGGCCGTTGCCCACCATGAAAACGCCGATAGCGATCAACAACAACGCGCGGGTGAGCGGCGTCAATTGCAGCATCGAACCGAGCGCGCCGAGCAGCAAGCCGAGCAGGGTGTACGCAACCAGTTTCGCCGCCAGAAACAGCAGAATCGGCAGCGCGCCCGGCGATGTCGGTTGCGCCGCCGTTTGCTTGTGCTTGTGCGAGGACGTTTTTGGCGCGGGAGCGACCTGCGGCGCTAGTGCCGTCGTCAACAAGCCGCCCTGCACCGCCAGACAGCTCAATCCGCCTGTGGTCAATCCCGTGATAAAAGCGATGAGTAGTTGATTCATCGGGATTCACCTCACCGTTTTCCGCCATCCCACACAACGAACGGCATGTTGATGACGACGCCCGGCTCTTCGAGGGTGACTTCGCTTGTCGCTGCCGCGTCCACTACTTCCGCCGCCGACTTGAGCACGCGCGCGGATGCGGGATTGGCCCACGTCACCAGCACCAGGCGGCGCAAGGGCGTGTAGCCGTCCATACCGGGTGGACTGTTGAAGACATCCGCCGCAAACCCAAGCGGTCCCATGCCCTCGATGCCGTTGGTGAACACATACACGTTCGCCAGCGCGCTGTCAGGCGTTTCGGCCAGAGACGGAACGTGCAGCACCGGCGAATCCATCATCTCTGTGAGCAATTGCGCTACGTCCGCGTCGGAGGTTTCGGTGTGTATGAAGTAAATCTCGCGCCCTTCGGCGTAGGCCATCCCGGCCGGCATAATGGCCGTTGTGCCCATTTTTTGCTTTGGCGCGCACGCCGTCAAGACGATCACGCCCACTAACACTGTGGCAATCCATATCTTTTTCATCGTTACACCTCTATTGATGGAGTATGAAGTATGGAGTATGGAGTATGAAGTATGGAGTATGGGGTACAAGTTTTCTGCTCTTAGGCCGTTCCAAGATTCAAAACCTTCCAAACTTGACGCAATTTACTCGGGAAGTGGGCGATTTAATTTCCTGGGGCAGCCTTACTCCCTACTCCCTACTCCTTACTCCCTACACATTCGCTTTCTTCAGCCGCAAGCTGTTGGTGACAACGAACACGCTGCTGAAAGCCATCGCGCCGGCGGCCAGCATCGGATTGAGCAGGCCGAAAGCCGCCGCCGGAATCAGAATGACGTTGTAGAAAAACGCCCAGAACAGATTTTGTTTGATCGTGCGCAGCGTCTTGCGCGAGAGCGCAACCGCCCGCACGACGCCACGCAAATCGCCGGACATCAACGTGACCGGCGCGGCGGCGATAGCCACATCCGTTCCTGTGCCAATCGCAATGCCGACGTCGGCCTGGGCGAGGGCGGGGGCGTCGTTGACGCCGTCGCCGACCATCGCCACGACTGCCGGTTTGCCGTTGACGGTTTCCGCTTGTAGCTTCTTGATTTCGGTCGCTTTGCCTTCCGGCAGCACCTCCGCCAGCACTGCGTCGAGGACTGCGTTGAGGCCCACCTGTTTGGCTATGGCTTCCGCCGTCTTGCGGTTGTCGCCGGTGATCATCGCCACGTGCAGGCCCATCCGGTGCAGGCCGGCAATCGCTTCGCCCGAGCCGTCTTTGAGCGTGTCCGCCACGGCAATCACGCCGCGCACCGCGCCATCCACGGCGACGAGCATGGCTGTCTTCGCTTCCGCCTGCAACCGTTCCACCTCGGGTTGCAAGCCATTGAGCGGATAGCCGCGCGCCTCCATCATCCGCAGGTTGCCCACCGCCACCGCGCGCCCGTCCACCTCGGCGGAGACGCCGTGACCCGCCTCAGCCTGAAAGCCTTCCGGTTCGGACAGGTGTAATCCGCGCGTCGTCGCCTCCGCCCAAATCGCCTCGCCCAGCGGGTGCTCGCTGCCCTTTTCGACAGATGCCGCCAGGCGTAGTAACTCGTAATCGGTAATCGGTAACTGGTAATCGGGGATCGGGGATTCGCCGATTCGCTGATTTGCCGATTCGCTGATTCGCTGATTTGCCGATTCGCTGATTCGCCGATTCGCCGATTCGCTCATTCGCCGATTCACCGATTCACCATTCGTCATTCGTAATTCGTTATTCGTAATTATGTCCGTCACCGCCGGTTGCCCCTTCGTGATCGTGCCGGTTTTGTCCAAGACGACGGTGGTGATGCGTCCGGCGCGTTCGAGGGCTTCGCCGTTCTTCAACAGGACGCCTAACTCCGCGCCTTTGCCTGTGCCCACCATCACGGCGGTCGGCGTCGCCAGGCCCATCGCGCACGGGCAGGCAATCACCAGCACGGCGACCATATTGATCAGGGCGCGCGTGAAGGCGTTGGTGTCCGCGTTGACGGGTAACGGCGCCCCCAGGAAGTACCATCCCAAAAAGGTAAGCACAGCGATGCCGATCACGATGGGCACGAACACCGCCGAAATCTGATCTGCTAACTGTTGAATGGGCGCTTTGCTGCCCTGCGCCTCTTCCACCAGACGGATGATCTGCGCCAGCGCGGTTTCCTTGCCCACCTTCGTCGCTTCGAACTTGAGCAGGCCCAGCTTGTTGAGCGTCGCGCCGATGACGGG
>DAOUAY010000278.1:0-5593 GCA_034432995.1 Anaerolineae bacterium
CGTAGGCTCGCTTACTTGGTGGGCTGGAGGTTGATCATCGTAAGGAGCGCCGTGCAATGCCACAATGCAGTGTTGTAGCCGTTTTCCTGCGTAGGCCAGTTGGTCCAATAGGTGGTGTTCAGGGCCAGGCGGTGGTACCACTGCACCAGCGGCACCTCCGGCAGCTCGCGATACCAGATGGTCATGGCCTTGGTGAACAGGTCCTGCATTTTGGCCTTGTCGTCCACCGGCGTGCGGCCCATCTCTTCCACGAGGGCATCGTACTCCTTGTTAGCCCAGCGGGGGCGGTTGTTACCGCAGTCCTCGCCCGTGGGCTTCTGCCACTTGCTGTGGTACATATCCATCGTGACGTATGGGTCCATCACACTGCCGCCGTGGCCAAAGAAGTGCAGAAGGGCGGAACCGTCGCCTTTCTTGGTCCAGACATCTGGCGGCGCCAGATGGTTGGCCTCGAAGCCGGCCTTGCGCATCAACTCCGCCGTCACAGGAGCGATGTCGGAGAACAGCGGCGTGGCGGCGTAGATGTCGGCATTGAGCGATACGCCATTCTCGTCAGCCCACCAGCCGGCGGCGTTCTTCTTGTAGCCAGCCTTGGTCATCAGCTCCTCGACTTTGGCCAGGTTGTTCTCGAGCGGATCATAGCCCTCTACCAACTGAGGCATCTTATAAAAGTACTGCGTGATGCCCGGGTAGTGCGGGAACGGCCCTCCCGTGACCGTACCTGCGCCGTCCCATCCCACATCCACCAGCACCTGCTGGTCAATGGCATAAGCCACAGCCCAGCGGACGTCCGGGTTGTCGTAGGGCGGTTCGAGCGTGTTGAAGTACATCGAGATGGGCCACCAGTCGGTGTAACCGTAGGGCTTCTCCTGCCCGGTGTAGGTGATGATATGATCGGAAGCCTGCGCCAGGATGGCCTCAATCGTCGCAGGGCGCATATCCAGGGCATGGTCGACCTCGTCGTTGATCATTTGCTGGGTTGTGACGTCCTCGCTGTAGGGTTGGTTCTGGAGCCGCTCGGGATAGGGCATACGATCCACCAAGCCAATGTCGAGCGCCCACCACTCGTAGCGCAGGTCGAACCACTTCACCTGGGTCTCGAAGCGGACGAGTTGATAAGGCCCACTCACCACGGGCAGGCCTGCCGCAACGTCGAACATCGTATTCTCGCGCCAGTCCGCGATATCCGCGAAGAGGTGCTCGGGCACGATGTAGATACAGCGGTCAAAGCTGAAGGTGCAGTGCGTAAAGTGGAAGCGATAGTTGGGTTCGGTGAGTGTGAACTTGACGGTGTAGTCATCGACGGCTTCAGCCTTCTGAACCGCGTTCTTCACATACTGTGAGTTGCCATAATCCGGCGCTCTCGCAATGAGCGTGTTGTAGGTGAACGCGATATCCTTTGCGGTAAGGGGTTTGCCATCGCTCCACTTCGCGCCTTTGCGCAGGAAAACCGTACACTCGGTGGCATTGTCGTTGTACTGGTAACTCTCTGCCAGCCAGGGGTAGGTCTTGTCGTTGAGTGCGGCGTAGTAGAACATCGGCTCCAGCTCCACCGCATCCCCGTGTTGGTGAGTATAACCATTCGCGTACGGCACGGCGATGCCAACATTCGTATACTCTGATCCGGCAGGGTAGGCATAGCTGAGGGTGCGCTCGCGCTTGACGTTCTCGCGAGGCCACTTCCGCTCCTCTACAGGCACCGCGGTTGGCTGCACAGCCTTGGGAGCTTCAGTTGCCTTCGTGACCGGCGCCGTTGTGGGGGTCGCAGTAGGCTTGCCGCAGGCAGCCAACACAGCGCTGGCGCCGGCTAAAGCCGAAACCTGCAAGAACTGCCGACGTGTAATCTTCTTCATCGTTCTTCCTCCTTAAAGATTTAAACTATACGGACTTTTAAATACGACATGGGGTAACGACATGCGGGGTTTAATTGTTTTTTGTCTTTTTGGCTCGTCCTCCTTCTTGTGCAAAATGAGCCGTTGCTGTATCCCAATGACACAACCTGAAGGCTCCGAGTGGTTTTGATGTGATCGGATTGCAGATATTATACAATGCCCGGAGATGCATGGCAAATATGCAATCCGAATCCAACATCACTACACACCATTTTATTAAATATTTACTAAAACGCAAGCCTCATCACATAATCCCCAAAGTGAATATCCATTTCCGAAGCGGAGAGTTCGGTGACACAGTAGGGATTTTCATAGTGCTTGAAACCGGCCAGCGGCTCCTCCACCCCATCGCGCACCAAAGGCACATTCCAGCCAAAGGCGAACGTCTCACCACGGAGTGAGGTATAACGCACGGCCAACCCTTGAACATCCACGTTCGACCCGAGTACTTTCTCCTGGAAACTCGTGAAGTCACCATCCAGGGCGGCGCGGCCCATCTGGCAAATCCACACAGTTTCGCGCCCGTAGGAGCGCAACTCGCGATAAGCCGCGGGACCACGCTTCACCAAAGACAGGCCGCTCGACGCACAAAGCGCGAGATAGCCATTACCTTTGCGCGCAAAGGCCCAGTTGGCGCCGACCTCATATTCGTCGAACATATAAACCGGGAAATGCGCGTGCGTGAAGCCCAGCCAATCATCCTCGGGCAGGTTGTACAAGGCGAACAACACATCCTTCCACTGCGCCACACGGGGCAGGATGTAGTTCCCGGCCCAGAAGTTGGGGCGATGTGCGCCCTCCTCGCTGATCACGGGAGGATGGTTGACGAAGACAACGGCATCCGGGCCAAAGGTCGCCTGCCAGATGTGTTGCTGGTAGCCCTTTTCGCCGGGCTTATAATCTTGTGCGGAGGCAAGCATGTAGTCTGGCGTCCGGTAGGTGACCTTGTTGACCTCGTCGGCGGCGGTGTTGATGATGTGACGTTCGCGATTCCACATCTCATCGGGAAGTTGTGTGGCGATGTCGCCGATCATCAGCGGGAAATCGTACCCCGAGCACGCCATCGCCACCAGACCACGCAAACTCTGATTGTAAACGCCCTGTCCCCACATCAAGCGACAAATCCCCGACGTCGGTTCGAGCTGCCCACTCTTGATCATCGAACTATAGGTCCGTCCGTGCGTCGAACCGAAGACACCCTTGTAGCTGTTGAGCGCCATCGTGAACAGCATTTTGTCGATCACGACAGCCGCAAGTTCGACAACCTGTTCGGTCTCCGCCAGGCTGACCAGATGCGACAACGCCAGCAGATCCTCCTCGAAGTAGCAGTTGGAGTCCCATTCCCAGAAACCGGTCGCGCCGCGCGTCTTGAGCCATGCCAGGGCCAGACGCTCACCCTTCTCACGATGCCACTGACCGGTCTGCCCGGTGTTGGTGAAGACTGCATCAGGATAGAGCTGCCCGGCCAGGACTTCACAGGTGTGAAAGAGAATGCTGTGATTTTCGGTCGTGTAGCACATCGCGTCGGCGCCCGGCTCGTCGTGCCAGTACTTGAAGGCGAGCACGCACGCCTTGAGCGGCGCCTTGAGATCGGCGGGAAATTCATCCTGGTCCATATAGCGGTACATCACGCCAAGCAGTCCGACAAGATCGAAGTCGCTGCAATCGCCACGCGCGTTGATGGAGGCGATGGCTTTTAAAATGACATTCTGGTCAATGTCGGCCCATTTTCCCAACTCAAACTTGGCGATCTCGGCATAGAGATTGTCTTTCTGGGTAACTGCATAGTTCAGCGCCTCAAGACTGCGTTCCTCTATGGTACCATAAGGCGCTTCTGAGTACGCATTGTCCAGGATATAGAAAGGTATTTCCCACTGGTATTTGACATTCCACTCATAGTATTCCGGCCGCACAGGACGAAGTACCACCCGATACGGACCTTGCCAGATGCGATAGCCGTGACCGATGTCAGCGACCCCGCCTGGCTTTGCCTCGGTCTCTCCACTCAAGTTGATGCGCTCTCCCGGCCCCTGAATGCTGTATTCGTAGTTGAAATTCGCCTCCAGATCGTCCGCCCAGTGGAGGTTCACCACCTTGCCGCGATAATTCGCAACTTCTTCGATACACGCTTGCTCGAAGACGTTCTCCAGCATCACATGGCGGATGGTGCGCGTCGTCGCCGAGGGCACTTTGACTTCGACGTCCTCAAGGTCGACGCCGGTCACGCGCAACGCCATCACGTAAGGACATTCACGCGCGGCGACTTCCTCGAAGCGCACCAGGATTGCATTGCCCACGCCTTCGCCGTCCGTCGCCCGCAGCGTCGCGGTGAAGGACACGCTCGCCGGTTGCTGGTGGTGGAAATGCTCGTGACGGTGCACGTGCTCCCCGTTGACCCACACGTCCGCCGGGCCGTTCGTCGTGATGATGAACGTGACTTCTCGATCGTCCCACACGTGAAGCTGAGTGTAGGCCCAGGTGCGCAGGTAGTGCCACGTGTGGTGAAACGTGGATTTATCCACGAAATGATCGTCGAGGCAACGGGTGTACCGCCAGGTCAAGGTTGCGCCATCGATGGTGAACGATTCACGCTCAGCCGGAGTCTGCTGGACGTGGTTTTCCGGGGTGTAGTACTGCTGGGCAATTTGGAGCTTGCGCTCCGGTTCTCCGCCTGTGTAGTGGTCAGGGTCGGGAATGGCTATCGCCTGTGGGCCGGCGACCAGCCAGTTGTGGATGTAGCCATCGTGCAACTCATACTCAAGATAAGTAGATGTCATCGAAGTGCAAAACCTCCTCGGAAATAGTCGTCAGTCTAGTAGTCTAGCAGTCATCAGTTGAGTTATACCGGGAATGTGAGTGCTCCGATTCTCCGCCCACACAGTTTGGAAGCGCTTCCAAAGCCTAGTATAACACACATAGCAAGGATTTGTCAAGAGGAATTCGCCCCTCTACCCCAGCGCGGCCCGGAACTTGGTCGTGACGTCTTCGATGGATGGGCCAAGCACCTCGATCTCCTCCAGGCGATTCGTGCCCAATCCCAGATCGTGCGCCAGTTGGATGTGATTCAGGCCCCGGATGAACGGCGTGCTCCCCGCCGCCGCCGTCGGATCGAAGCCCATCGCCGCCGTCGCCACCGCGTCGGTCGCCACCACATCCTTGCCAGCAAACAGCACGCCCGGCTCGAGCGGTTTCACACCCTGAATCCACGGGCCTTCCCCGGATTCGGTGGTCTTGATGCCGTCCACCAGCCCGAAGTGCAGCGGGCGCGCACGGTTCAGATCGATGATGATCTGCGGCACGCGCTGTCCGGCAGTCTCATCGCTTGGCCCGTGGAAGCCCGAGCGATACGTATCCTGTGCGCCGGCCCGGTAGAACTGCAAAGGCGCCAGGCCGAACAGGTTCTTCATGGTGTGGGTGACACCGGCGATCCAGTGGCACTTCATCTTGGAGACCGACATAAACGTGTCGATCTCTTCCAGGATGTGGTTGAAGGTGAACTCGTTGTAGAGTTTGCCGCCGTCGGGAACAGGTGTTTTGGCGAAATCGGGATAGGGGGTTTTGGCGTTCAGGTCGATCAACGTCGCGCCCAGTTCCTTCGCCACATCGTCGTAGCCCCAGACCGTGTAGGACTCCCACTCGTAGACCGCCTCCACGATGTACAGCTCCTTCGCGCCCGCGTCGAGCACGAGCTTGCCCAACGC
>DAOUAY010000279.1:0-3177 GCA_034432995.1 Anaerolineae bacterium
TTTGCCCTGGTGTGGTGGCTGACCAAAGAGAGTGGTGGCTCAGCCACCGTCTTAGCCGGGATGACGTTGATCGCGATGCTCCCGCAGGTGTTTCTGGGGCCATTCGTAGGCGCTTTGGTGGATCGGCTGAACCGTCGCCGGGTGATGATCGTCGCCGATAGCCTCATCGCGTTGTTCTCGGCCGGCCTGGCTGTGCTCGCCTGGTTGGGCGTTTTAGAAATCTGGCACGTCTACGTTATCATGTTTATCCGTTCGTTAGGTGGAACGTTCCACTACGCTGCGATGCAGGCTTCCACCTCGCTGATGGTGCCCAAATCGCAGTTGGCGCGCGTCGGCGGGATGAATCAAACACTGCACGGCGTCATGAACATCATCACCCCACCCCTGGGCGCGCTGTTGCTGGAACTGATACCTTTGCACGCCATTATGGGGCTGGATGTCGTCACCGCGGCCTTTGCCGTCGGGCCGCTGTTCTTCATCGCCATCCCGCAGCCGCAGCGTGAGGTCGCGCCGGTCACAGTCGCCGGTGGCCCCTCCCCCATCGTGACCCTTTTGCGCGACGTGGCCGGCGGGATATCCTACATTTGGCATTGGACGGGATTGTTCATCGTCCTGTTGATGGCGACGGTGCTCAATATGACCTTCAATCCTGGGTTCTCGCTCCTGCCGATCCTCGTGAACAAGCACTTCCTCGCAGGCGCCTTGGAACTAGGCTGGCTGAATTCGGCCTGGGGCATCGGCGTCGTCACAGGCGGGCTGACTTTGAGCGTCTGGGGTGGCTTCCGCCGTAAAGTCCACACGAGCATTTTCGGGCTGATCGGGATGGGGATGGGCGTCATCCTGGTCGGCCTTGCGCCGCAGAACGGATTTTGGCTGGCCTGGGGCGGGATGCTACTGGCCGGGTTCATGAATCCGATTGTCAACGCGCCGTTCCTCGCCCTCTTGCAGAGCGCGGTCGCGCCGGAAATTCAAGGGCGGGTCTTCACCGCCGTCAGCAGCATGTCGGGGTTGGCATCGCCGCTAGGGATGGCGATTGCCGGACCGGTGGCGGACTGGGCCGGGGTGCAAGTCTGGTTCCTGGTGGGCGGCGTGATCAGCATCCTGATGGGCGGGACAATGCGTCTCATTCCGGCGGTGATGCAACTCGAGGATGAAGCCATAAAACGCGAAAAACAAAACGGCGACACTGCGCAGCTTATAGCCGAAAGTAATCTGGCCGAACAACTTTCCTGAGACAACGTGAAACGTGGTGGTTCGCATCACGTTTCACGCTTCACACGCTATGACTCACGCGACTGCTGCGGATCGGTGGTTCGCTGACGGCTACAATTCAGCCCAATCAAAGGGAGGACGAACATGAAAATAACGACGATCGAGCAGTTTTTCCCCCGCAAGCGGACACGGTTGGTGAAGATCACGGCGGATAACGGTCTGGTTGGCTGGGGCGAATCCACACTGGAAGGCCGCCCCAAAGGCGTCGTAGGGGTCATTGAAGAATTGGCAGACTATCTCGTGGGCAAAGACCCGTTACGCATCGAGCATCACTGGCAGCACATCTACCGCTCGGCGTTCTTCCGGGGCGGGCCGGTGGTGATGACGGCGCTATCGGGGCTGGACCAAGCTTTATGGGACATCGCCGGAAAGCACTATGGCGTGCCGGTGTACAAGCTGCTGGGCGGCGCTGTCCGCGACCGGATTCGCGTCTACGCGCACTGGGGCATCGGCTCGCTGACGGACGAGGGGCTAGAGCAGGCTAAAGCACGCCTGGACTGGCTGCGCACGATGGGCTACACTGCATTCAAGTCCGGTCCCGGTGGGAAGTGGCGCGGGCACGAGCCGCCTGCTGTGATCGATGCTTTCGTCAAGCGCGCGTACCTGATGCGCGAGTGGGTCGGCCCGGAGGTGGAACTGGCCTTCGACTTCCACGGCAAATTCACGCCCGGCCTGGCCATCGAAATCTGCCGCGAACTCAAAGGAATGCGCCCGATGTTCGTCGAGGAGCCTGTGCCGCAGGAAAACGTGGATGCGCTCAAGCAAGTGTCTGACCACGTCCCCTTCCCCGTCGCTACCGGCGAACGATTCCTCACGCGCTGGGGATTCCGCGAGGTCTTCGAGAAGCAAGCTGTGGCGTACATCCAGCCGGACGTGTCGCACGTGGGCGGCATCACCGAACTGAAGAAGGTAGCGAACATGGCGGAAGTGTACTATATGCACACGATGCCGCATTGCGCCATCGGTCCGGTAGCACTGGCGGCAGCCCTGCACGTGGATGCGGTCGTGCCCAATTTCCTCATCCAGGAACAGATCGACGCCAGCCTGGGCTACGGCTTGCTCAAGCAAGACTGGCTGGTCAAAGAGGGCTGCATCGATTTGCCCACCGCGCCTGGCCTGGGCTTCGAGATCGACGAGCATGAGGCGCAGCAATGGATTGAATATGAAGAGGAGTTAGGTGGTGAGTTTTATTATGAGCAAGATGGCAGTGTGGCGGATTGGTAATCAAGGAGAACTATGAAGGAAACGATGACCCCTAAAGAACGTTGGTTGGCCGTGCTGCGGCGCGAGAAGCCGGATCGCGTGCCGATGGATTACTGGGGCACACCGGAGGCGACGGAAAAGCTGATGCGCTATCTGGGCTGCGCTACCGTCGATGAGATGTTCACCCGGTTGCACATCGACCGTCCCCTGGACGTCGGCCCGCGCTATATCGGCCCACCGTTGGGGCCGGGCTGCGACCTGTACGGTCGTCGCCGCCGCGATGTCGATTACGGCGCCGGCGTCTACAGCGAAGTGGTGTATCACCCGCTGGCGCAGTATACATCGGTGGAGGAGATCGCGGACAACTACACCTGGCCGACTGCCGATTGGTTCGACTATTCCATCATTCCTGAGCAACTGGTGGGCAATGAGCATCGCCCGGTGCGCGGCGGCGGTTCGGAGCCGTTCCTGGAATACGCCTTCTTGCGCGGTCAGGAACAGGCGTACATGGACCTGGCGCTCCACCCGGAGATGGTCCACTACTGCCTGGATAAGCTCTTCGACTTCGCCTACGAGGACACGCGCCGCATCTTCGAGCAGATCCCGGGACAGGTGACGTTCTCCTACGTCGCCGAAGACCTGGGATCGCAGGAACGGTTGCTCTTCTCCAAGCGTCACATCCACGAGTTCCTGCTCCCACGG
>DAOUAY010000280.1:0-5777 GCA_034432995.1 Anaerolineae bacterium
GTCGTCTTGCCGGTGGAACCGCACGCGGAACTCAGCATGACGCAGATTATCAGGCACAAAACCCGCCATTTTTTCATACACACTGCTCCTGATATGCTTGCGTTGGATCACAATCCAACGCTCCAACGAGCGCGGATTGTAATCCGCGCAAAGCAACAAACGATACTTTCAACGCTTGCGTTGGATCACAATCCAACGCTCCAGCGAGCGCGGATTGTGATCCGCGCAAAGCAACAAACGATGCTTACAACGCTTGCGTTGGATCACAATCCAACGCTCCAACGAGCGCGGATTGTAATCCGCGCAAAGCAACAAACGATGCTTACAACGCTTGCGGCGGATCACAATTGGGCATACGACAGATTATTGGGAAAAGAATGATAGCCAGCTGACAATTCCCCTTGAACTGCTGTGGCCGGTCTCTGACCGTGCCACCGCAGGCCCAGGTGATCGGTTAGGCGGGCGCGGTCGGAGACCGGCCCGAGCGATTCCCAATAATCTGCACTATACCCTTCCGACAGTTGACAAGAGCGCGTACCTTCCTACAATTGAAGGTGGAGGCTTTATGACCACGATCCCACCCACAATCAGGGTTATAGCACCAGACGGACGGCTCACGCCGGCGCGCAGACGGCGTTTGATGCTCGATTTGTGCCTGCGGCGCGCCAGTCCGGGAACCGGCAGTAGCCTGGAATTTCTGCGCAGGAGGACGGCAATGCATCCCTGGCCCGATTTACGTTCCATTCTTCACGAAATCCCCTGGCTCATTGTTGGCGGCGTTGCCACCCGCGCCTATATGCCGGAGCGCGCCACGCAAGACCTAGATATCCTCATCCGTCCCACCGACGGCGACACGGTCTGGAAGAAGCTGCAAGCTGCCGGCTATACGCGCGTTTCAGAGCTGGCGATCCCCGGCTTCAGCGCGCGTTCACCTGAAAATGTCGAGATAGACATCCTCTATAGCGACGCAATCTGGCTGGATGAAGCGTTGCAACATCCTGAAACGGATGCCGCCGGGTATCCGGTCATCGGGTTGCCGTATCTCGTGTTAATGAAGCTGGCCTCTGCGCGAGCGCAGGACATGGCCGATCTCGCGCGGATGCTCGGTCTGGCCTCCGAAACGCGCCTGGCACAGGTGCGCGACGTTGTGCTCCGTTATGCGCCGGGTGAAGCCGAAGACCTCGAAGCGCTCATCTACTTGGGTCAACTAGAAGTGGGCCAGACCTGACAGGTCATGCAAACCTCTGGTTTGCCGAAGACCTGCCAGGTCTCAAAGTTGTACGGGATCAGTTAGCGGACTTTAACACCAGCGGCAAGTAGATGTGCGTGCGCGTGCTAATCATCGTCTCTTTCGGCGCGAAGGCCCCGAAGTCGTGCGTGACGTAGCCCACCACGTAGTACGTCTCGTCCGTCGCGCCGGTGGAGTCCCACACGTTGTCGAACGTCGCGGTCGCGCCGGGTAAAAGATTGGTGAGCGTATGTGTGAACTCAGCCGTCTCCACGCCGGTCGCGCCCGCCACGCGGAGGACAGCGACGCCGTTCAACGGCACGTCCCCGGTGTTCTGGAACGTCAGCGTCAGCGCGATGTTGTCGCCCGGCTTGAAGAACGCCGGCGTCGCGGTCAGACCCGTCACCTCGCCGGAGACGATGCCCACTGTGAACTCGGTCAGTTCGGTATCGAGGACGCGGCCTTCCATATCCAGCAGCGTCACGTCGAGGACGTAGTCGCCGGCCGGGAGCGTGTCGGTGATGACGAGGTCGATCAGCGCCGTGCCGGTGAGGGCGCGCAGCGCTTGCAGCGGCAATGTCGTCTCCACATCCTCGGAGAGCGACTTGACGACGGTTTGCGCCACGAACTGCTGCTCCGCGCCGCTGTTATTGATCAGCAACGTCGCCGTGACATCGTCCGTGAGTCCAAAGGCCAGTTGCGTGGGGCGCAAGCTGACGATGTCCACGGTGGAGGAGAACACGGCGATGTCGAAGCTCCATGCCTGATAGAAGCGCGCGTCCGTCGTCGCCGGGTTGTAGGTGAAGGGGTAGAGCGTGAGTTCCAGCGTCGAAGTGCCGTCGGGGTTGTCCACGACCTGCCATGCGTAGGACCGGGCGAACGCCGGGAACCAGCCGGCGGCGCTTTGCAAACCCGCAACGTTCGAAGCCGCCGGCGATGCGGCGCAATCGCAATCGATCTCCTCCGCAGTGACCGGTAAACTCAGACCGGTCGTCACCGCCAGGCCGCCCTGCGCGGTCAGGGTGACAGTCTGCACGCGCTGGCCCACGGGATAGGTATAAGTCGCTTTCCAGGTCGGCACAACGTAGTCGCCGAGGGTCGACCAGATGCCGCCATCAGGCAAAAGCACGCGGTCCCAACCGTCCTCGTCGGTCGTCACGGTGAAATCGGGAAGGGTCAGGTCAACCGCGCCCGCCGGGCCGGTGAGTGTAGCGACTTGCGCAGCGGCGACGTTCAGCGTGGGCAGCGCGCCGAATTTGGGATCGCCAAAGAGGTGATACTGGTAAATCCAGCGTTTCCAATACCAGCTATCGGCCCAGTGATCGCGCGCCATATCGTTCATCGCGCGCCCGGCCGTCAGCGCGTTATTGTCACCCCAACGGTTCAAGAACGCGCGCCCGGCGTAGGTGTTGGAATGACGGTACGAGTTGCTCACGGAGCCGATGTACGCCCCCGCGCCGTAGCGCAGCCAGGCTTCAGCCATACTGTCTGTATCGCGGTAGTTGCCCGATTGGCAAGCCAGCGCATAGACAAGCGGATGATAGCCGTCTAGATCGAAGGTTGCCACATCTCCAGCGCCTAGCGTCCAGGGATTTGCATCACCCCACAAAGTTCCGCCGGCGTGTCCGCGATAGAGCACGAAACTTTGGCCATCGGCCATGTTGTCGCTGATGTCGGCGATCACGGCCGGCATGTTGGGATAGCCTTGCCAATGCACCAAAGCCCGCGCTTGATGATTCAGCAGACTGCGAAATTCGATAATGTCTTCGTTGAACGTGATCACACCCTCCCCACGCCCACTGGTCAGGAGCGCGCGCGTGCGGTCGAAACCGCTTTTGTTTCTGGCGACATGGATCGAGTTTTGCAGCCCCTGGCTCAACGTGCCAAAGTCGTTTCCGGCGATACGGCCCAGCACCAGTTCCGGCTTGGCCTGCCCGGACGTGCTGGCGTAGCGCAGGTCGCTGTAGGGCACCTCATAGCCGGCCCCTTGCGACGGAATAATATTGTCTTCACCGACGAAGAGCACGTAGCCGGCGCCGTTATACCCACGGAAGTTGGGATGCAGCGCATTGGCCCACCGCCCGCCCGGTTCGAGCAACGCGTCCAATTCAGCGGCGGTGAAGTCTGAAGGGAGGAAGCCGAGCACGCCGTTTCGCAACGCGGCCAGGTCCGCCATACCCGAAAGCACCCGGTTGAACTCGCGTTCTTTGCCCGCGTGCGCGCGCCAGGTAGGCAGCGTGGCGAGACTCCACAGTCTCCCAGGCGACGTGATCAGCAGGTAATCCGCCGAAGCGTAGGCCTGCTGCGCAGCGTCATCCACGTAGACGCCATCGATCATGTTGCCGTCTACATAGAAGGGCCGGGTAAGCGCGCCGCCCGTTCCCAAACGGTAGGTGATAAAGGCGGTGTTGATCGGCGACGCGCCCACGCCGATGTAATACCGCTCGCCGACGACAAATTCGATTTGCTGATACAAGACGGGAACGAGCTTGTAGGTGACATAGGCTTTAGCGCCCGGCGCAAGGGCGATCTCCGTGTTGCTGCCGCTGCGGAAATCGATGCGGAATGTGTGATGCGGCGTGCCGGCCGTTCCCAGTGCGGTGATCACGTAGTCAGTAGTCTCCCGTTCCGCCACCCGGAAACCGTAGGCATAATCGTCCATATAATCGACGTAGACCGTACCGGATCCCAAATTTTCCAGAGTCAGGTCAACCCTGAACGCCGTGCCGTCACGTGTCACCGTGCGTGCGAGCGCCAGTTCGCCCACGCCCTGCTTCAGGACAATCTGCCGTTCCGCAGTCAACGTCCGGTTGTCCGACAGGGTAATGACGAACTTCAGGTCGTGCGTCCCGGCGCTCTTGCCCGCCAGGTCCACCGTAAACTGGCGGCTGAACTCGCCGGCGGCCGGCGTATAGTCGCTGCCCACCTGCGTCGCGCCCAGGTACAGGCGCATCCGCTGCGCTTGCTGTCGCACCTCGCCGCAATCCACGTATTCCAGGCCGGGCGGGATGTCGCTCGGATCGTAGGCTTCGCTCGCGCATTTCCACAGATATTCGACGCCGTACCCCCACACCTTGAGCGTCGTGCCGGAGGGCGCGGTCGCGCCGTCAATCAGGATCTCGTGGCCCGAGCCGGGCGAGGTAATCAGCGCGCGGCCCGGCGCCAGGCGCGCCGGTGTGGGCCGTACAGTCGCCACCTTCGCCACAGGAGCGCCGAGCAGATTGTAGCCTTGCACTTGCAGGGTGTGGGCCTGGCCGTACCATTGCTGGCGGGTCAGCCCCACCCGCGCCGCCGGAGAGAAGTGCACCTCGTAGCGATTGCCCGTCGGCGAGTGATCGCGCCCGACGAGCTGGCCGTCCAGGAAGAACGCAACGCGATCCACGCCGGCCACATTGCTATCTACGTAGGCGTAGAGCGTGAAGAACTCGAAGGTTTCCGTTATTGGGGGGCGGTAGTTTTGTATGCCGATATCCCCCAGGCTCACCGGCCCCGCGCCCACTGGCAGCGTCTCGAAGAATGCGCCGCCTCTGGTAGTGAGGTTGCCCGCCGCATCGGTGACGGCGACGTTGAACCAGTAGAGGCTGCCGCTGTCGAGGCCGGTCAGCACAACCTGGTGGTTGGTTTTGGGTGTGGTATCCGGGATAGACTGGACGTTGAACGGCCCATTGCGGCCATAGTCCAGGCGACTGGCGCAAGGTTCGTCCGTCGTCCAGGAGATCGTCGCGCCGGCGTCGGTGATGCTGGACACCGTCGGCCCGGAGCTGATTCGCGGCGGCACGAGATCGCAGGACCACGTCTGCTGGAAGCAGTTGTTGGCCTCATCGGCCTCTGGAAGGATGCCGGTGAAGTCCGCGCAGACCCGCATTTGCGCCATCGCGCCAGCGCACGTCCAGGCGTAGGGGATGCTGCCCGCGCGCACCGCGCCCGGCGCCAGCGTTTCATTGAAGAGCGCCGTGGCGACCGGGCTACCGTCGCGCGAGAGTTGCGCCGTATGCCCGGCCGGGGCCGTCCCGCCGCCGATGTTCTTGAGGATGTAGTACACGCGCTGCTCGGCCAGGTTGTACCACGCGCCGGAAATCGTCAGATCGGGGCGCGGTTGCACGTTGACGGTGTAATGCTGCACGATCGTCCCGCCGCAGTTCTGCGCCGTGACGGTAATCGCCTTCACGCCGGGCATAGCCCACGTGTAGGTGATCGCTGACTGCTGACCGCTGACCGCTGATTGCTCATCCGCTTGCCAGGTGTAGGTAATCGGCAGCGTCGCGTTCGCCGGAACGGGCGTCGCGGTGTACGCGTACTCCGTCTCGACGTACCCCGTCGCCGGCCCGCCGAGCGTCAATCCGGTGAGCGGGAACTCGCACGCCGGCGGGGGAACCGTGATCGAGATCAGATGTGTATCCACGACACTGCTCTGGCAGTTCGTCACCGTTACCGTGATCGTCTTCCAGCCCGGCGAAGGCCACGTATACGTGACGGCTGACTGCTGACCGCTGACGGCTGACTGCCCCGTCGCCTGCCAGGTGTAGGTGATCGGCAGCGTCGCCGTCAC
>DAOUAY010000281.1:0-4150 GCA_034432995.1 Anaerolineae bacterium
AACGCGGTTTCCAGCGTCACGAAAAGCGGCAGCATCAACAGCGACCAGATCACCAGCGTCTGTTGTGTGTAGAAAACCCAGGCCGAGCCGAACAGCTTGCTCTGCTCGAGGTGATAGCTGTATTGATCCCACATCAGCGCCACCTGCAAGCTGATGATGACCGCCGGGGCGATCAGAGTCAGCCAGAAAGCCAGCGTGCGTTTTGATTTCAACAATTCTGCGTGTAAAGCATACACCAGGTTTTTCATCGTTATCTCCTTAAAGAAGTCATGTAGTTGTTAGTCGTGTAGTCGTCAGTCGTGTAGTCGTTCGTGATCTGTGTTGTTGATGATCTGGCGGCGACTATTCGACTTTGGACTTTTGACTTATGCCGTCAGGCTCAAGAACATATCTTCCAGCGTCGGCTGTTCCAGGTTGAGGTGGTAGACGTTGACGCCATCCCCGACAAGTTGCGCGTTGATCATCGCCGCATCGGAGACGCCATTGGCGGCGACGACCATTCGATGATTGCCGTTGCTCTTGACCTGCCACCCGGCGGCTGCCAACACGCTCTTGGCGCGTTGTGGTTGATCCACTTCGAGTGTGAGGTGTTTCTCCACCTGCGCGTGCAGTTCGTCCAGCGTGCCCTGGAAAAGCAACTGCCCCTGCTGGATGATGCCGATGCGCGTGGCGACCTGCTCGACCTCGTTCAGCAGGTGGCTGGAAAGGAAGACGGTGATCCCCTGCGCCGGCAGGCCGCAGATCAGATCGCGCATCTCGTGGATGCCGGCCGGATCGAGGCCGTTGGTCGGCTCATCGAGGATCAGCAGCTCCGGGTCGGCGAGCAAGGCCAGCGCCAGTCCCAGGCGTTGTTTCATCCCTGAAGAGTACGTCTTCACCAGGCGGTCGGCGGCGTCGGCGAGTCTGACGATGTGCAGCGCCCGGTCGCGCTGCGCCGTTGTCGCGCCGATGAGGCGGCGCGTCAGTTCCAGGTTCTCCCGCCCGGTGAGATGCGGGTAGAGCGACGGCCCTTCGACCAGCGCCCCGATGCGTCCCAGCACCTCGCGCCGGTTCTGCCGCAGCGATTGCCCGAACAGGCGCACGTCGCCGTCCGTGGGGCGGATCAAGCCGAGCAGCATCCGGATCGTCGTCGTCTTGCCCGCGCCGTTCGGCCCAAGAAAGGCGTAGACCGATCCCTGGGGGACGGCGAGTTCCAGCCCGTTGACCGCGAGCACGTCGCCGAAGCGCCTTGTCAGGTTGAGCGTTTGGATCAGTGTGTCGGCCATCAGTCCACCTCCTCCGGGCTTTGAATGCCCATCGACCGGCGCTCGCCCGGTTCCACGCGCGCGCACAGCCAGCTCCCGGCGATCGTCGCGCCGAAGAACACCATCGCTAAAAGACTGAGCCCATTGCCTAAAAACGTCATTGTATTGCCTCCTGTGTTGACATGCTTGTATCATAACAAGCCAATGTCACAGGAGTTTTGTGGAAGTGTCGCAGTTTTGTCGCAGATAGGCTGGTAGACGGTAGACGGTAGACAGTAGACGGTAGACGGGGGGGGCGGTTGCTTGCGCCGGATCATAATCCGGCGCTGCGGGGACGGCGGATTGTGATCCGCCCGAAGCGTTGAAGCGGGCTATTTTCTCAGGAGTGTAACCGAACCTGGGTACAGCTCCGATAATGAAAATCTAATCAGTGTCCGTGTATTCTGTGTATTCCGTGGTTATTTTATACGAGGAGATGATGCTTGTGGTAGCGTTAAGCCGAAGCAACTGCCTTCGCCGGGCGTACTGCGGGCATCCACCGCGCCGCCCATCGCTTCGACGAGGTCTTTGACCAGCGCCAGGCCCAAACCGGCGCCCTGCGCGTCGAGTTCGCGGGCGTCATCCCCGCGGTAGAAGCGCTCCCAAACGTGGGGGAGTTCATCTGCCGGGATGCCCGCGCCAGTATCGCAGACTTCGATGCGGACAGCATTGTCCGTGGCAGACGCGACGACGGCGACGATTCCGCCGGGCGGTGTATGTCGCAGCGCGTTCCGCAGTAAGTTGACGAGTACCTGGTCGAGCCGTTCGGCGTCGGCGCGGGCGGGGGGCAAATCCGCGGGGACGTCGGCAATCACCTCGACGTGCTCGCGCTGCCGGGCGAGTGGGGCCAGGGCCTCGACGCGTCGCTGTATCACGTTCGCCACATCGACCGCGGTGATGTTCAGCGACAGCCCGCCGGCTTCAGCCCGCGAGACGGTGAACAGGTCGTCGATCAACCGCTGCAAGCGCGCGATTTCCCGCTCCATCACTGTCAAATCATGCTGTACGGAGGCAGAGAGGTCAGTTTCCGCGCGATTTTGAAGGGAGTCGAGATAACCGCGCACCGTCGCGACGGGCGTGCGCAACTCGTGCGAGACGCTGGCGACGAGTTCGCGGCGTGATTGCAGCAGCGCCGCCACGCGATCGCGCTCGATCTGCAAGTCGTGCAGTGTACGCTCCAGTTCATCCGCCATCGCGTTGAAGGTACTCTGCACCTGGGCGACTTCGTCTTCGCCATCAACGGCGACGCGCGTGGTGTAATCGCCGTCGCGCAGTTTCGCTGTGGCTGCGGCTAACCGTTCGAGCCGTTTGGTCGTTTTGCGGGCGATGAGAAAGGAAACCATCAGGGACGGTGGCAGCACACCGATCAGCAAGATGACGAGAAAAACCACGCCCACTGCCAGGACCGGGAATAAGGCGTGTAAAAGCTGTTCAAGATAGAACGCAGAGATTGGGCCGGATTCGGCATTCGGCACTATGTAGCCGGCAAATAGCCAGAATACAAGCAGTGATCCCGCCCCCAAAACGACAATGGCGACCGCAACGGTAAGATGCGCGTGCGTCAGCGCCCACAGCATTCGCCGCCGCCGCAGATTTTCCCAGAGCAACCACACGCGCGCGCCGATGCGCACACATACAAAGCCAGGACCGGTCAGCGCCATAAGGAATAGGACAAAGCTGGCGCTACTGAAAGTGGAGTTGAGCCAGAGGGTATCCCAACGCAGGAGATAATGCGCCGGCAAGAAAAGCCCGACGACCATCATGGCGCTGACCAGGATCCCCAACGCTATCTCCTCGATCCCTTGCCGTATCAGCCGGCCGGTCGCCAGCCGGGCGCGCAGCGCGACCCACGTTCCGCACACGGTACATAAGAACAGAATGCCATTGGCCAGCAAGGCAGGAGATGCTGCATTGGCGATGCGCGAGAGGACGAAGAGGATAAAGGCTCCCAGCAGCCAGGCTTCGCCCAGCGCCCGGAACGGGTGGCCTAACCACAGGAATTTGTAGGGGAAGCCTGGGGGTTTGGTGACGATGATTTCCTGGTACTTTTGGCGGTTCACAGTGATTTACTCCGCTCGCAGCCGGTAGCCCACACCCCACACCGTCTCGATAGCCTCGCCGAGGTCGCCCAGCTTCTTGCGCAGACGTAGCACGGTGTTATCGACGGAGCGATCCCCCGCGATGTAATTGCCGCCCCAGACGGTGTCCAACAGATACGTGCGGCTGAAGGCGCGGCCCGGATTCCGCAGCAGCAGGTGCAGCAGATCGAATTCCGTGCGGGTGAGGCTCAAGGGGATGTCGTCGAGCGTCGCGCGGTAGGCGTCGGGTTCCAGCGACAGCGCGCCATAGCTCAGCGTGTGCTCGGCTTTGGCGCGGTCTGCTTCGAGGATTTGCTGGACGTTCTCCACGCGGCGTAAGAGCGCCCGCACGCGCGCGATCAGTTCGCGCATCCCGAACGGTTTGGCGAGATAATCGTCCGCGCCCACTTCCAGCCCGATGACGCGGTCAGCTTCCTCGCCCCGCGCCGTGAGCATGAGAATGGGAACCGCCGAATCGCGGCGGATCTGCCGCAGCACTTCCAGCCCGTCCAGCCTGGGCAGCATCCAGTCGAGGATGATGAGGTCCGGCTCGTGCTTGGCGTGGAGTTGCAGCGCCGCCAGCCCATCGAGGGCGTGCAGCACGGTGTAGTCCATCGCGCGCAGTTCTCGCACGATCACCTCGGCCAAATCGCGCGCGTCCTCAACCAGCAAAATCGTCGTCATCTCGTCTCTGCCTCATTTCCTCAACACCTGCTTTCATTGTACCACAGCCCTTACAAACATTTGTCGCAAAACTGTCGCAAAAAAAGGTGGGGGTTTGGGGGGGGG